>CAUPQO010000100.1:0-11383 GCA_963513295.1 uncultured Hylemonella sp. | reverse complement strand
TGTCCCAGTCGACTAACGGACCGGACGGTGTGGCGGGGGGCGCCGATGCGCAGCAGTTGCAATACGTGCAGCAGCTGGAGACGCTCTACCGCCAGCGCATCCTCGACATCCTGGAGCCCGTGGTGGGCCGCCAGAACGTCAAGGCCCAGGTGACCGCCGAAGTCGATTTCTCGCAGACCGAGCAGACGTCTGAAACGCACAAGCCCAACCAGACGCCCGATTCCGGCAGCATCCGCAGCCAGCAGCTGCTGGAGAGCAGCAACCCCGGCCCGGCCGGCCCCGCCGGTGTACCCGGTGCGACCAGCAACCAGCCGCCCGGACCCAATGCTGCGCCCATCAACGCGCCGGCCCAGGCGCTGGCCCCCGGCGCGCCCGGTGCTGCCGCTGCGGCAACGCCGCCGAGCACACGGCGCGAATCCATCATCAATTACGAGGTCGACAAGACCGTGCGCGTGGTGCGCGCCGGCAGTGGTGTGGTCAAACGCCTGAGTGCCGCGGTGGTGGTGAACCACAAGACCGAGACTGACGCCAAGGGCAAGACCACGACCGTGGCGCTGAGCGATCAGCAGATCGAGCGGATGACCGCACTGGTGCGTGAGACAATCGGTTTCAGCCAGGAAAGAGGTGACTCCGTGAACCTCATGAATGCCCCCTTTGCACAGGAAAAGATCACCTTGCCCGAGGTGCCCCTGTGGAAACAGCCTGAAGTGCAGGAGCTGGCGCGCAGCTTTGCGTGGCCGCTGGGCACGCTGTTGCTGGCCGTGCTGGTGCTGTTTGGTGTCATCCGCCCGGCCCTGCAGTCCCTGAGCAAGCCGGCGCAGCGCCGCCCGCAGCTCGACGCCATGTTGTCCGAGGAGCCGGACCGTCCGCAGCTCGCCGCACCGTCGCGCGAGGAAGCGGTCGGCCCCACGCCCGGAGAGATGGCGCTGGAGGACGCGCGCAAACTGACACGCGACAACCCGGCGGCCGTGGCCGGCATCGTCAAGGGCTGGATCAACGGCGAAAATCAGGGCAATGCCCTGACGATGGGATAAGACCATGGCGATACCGGACGACGGTCTGCAGGACGCCGCGGTCCTCCTCATGTCCCTGGGGGAGGAGGAGGCGGCCGAGGTCTTCAAGCATCTGTCACCCAAGGAGGTGCAGAAGCTGGGCGAGGCCATTGCCAAGACCAAGTCCATCACACGCGAACGCGTCGACGACGTGGTGACCAAGTTCACCAACATCGCGGCCGCGCAAAGCCTGCTGGTGTCCGATTCGGGCGACTACGTGCGCTCCGTGCTCAAGCGTGCCCTGGGCGACGACAAGGCGGCCCTGCTGATCGACCGCATCCTGCAGGGCGGCGACGTCTCGGGCATCGAGAGCCTGAAGTGGATGGACCCGATGTCGGTGGCCGAGCTGCTGCGCAACGAACATCCGCAGATCGTGGCGGCCATCCTGGTGCACCTGGACTACGACCAGTCGGCTGACATCCTCAAGTACCTGACCGAGCGCCAGCGCAACGAAGTCATGCTGCGCATCGCCACCATGGAAGGCATCCAGCCCACGGCGCTGAAAGACCTCAACGAGGTGCTGTTCAAGGTGCTGGCCGGCGGCGACAAGATCCGCAAGGCTTCGCTGGGCGGCATCAAGACTGCGGCCGAGATGATCAACCTGATGGGCACGGTGATCGAGGGCACGGTGCTCGAATCGATCCGTGGCCACGACCCCGAGCTGGCGCAGAAGATCATGGACAAGATGTTCGTGTTCGACGACGTCATGAAGCTCGACGACAAGGCCATCCAGATGCTCCTCAAGGAAGTCGCTTCCGAGTCGCTCATCGTGGCGCTCAAGGGTGCCCAGCCCGAGCTCAAGGAGAAGTTCCTCTCCAACATGTCCTCGCGTGCGGCCGAAACGCTGCGCGAGGACCTGGAGTCGCGCGGCCCGATGCGCCTGTCCGAAGTCGAGACGCAGCAGAAGGAAATCCTCAAGATCGTGCGCCGCCTGGCCGACGAAGGCCAGATCGTCATCGGCGGCGGCGCCGACGACGCCATGGTCTGAAAGACCCACGCCAGGACCGAACCATGCGACCCACTACCCGTTTCATCCCCGGCGACGAGATCGACGCCGTCTCCCGCTGGAGCTTTGCCGACGTCGATGCCGCCGCCATGCTGCTGGAGGAGCAAAGCCGCGAGCGCGAGCTCAACGAGCAGATCGCCGCCGTGCGCCAGCAGTTCCACGCCGAAGGCTATGCCGACGGTTTCAAGCAGGGCCGCGCGCAGACGCTGCTGGAAGCGCAGAAGCAGATCAGCGACTACATCGCCCAGCAGGGCCGCGATGCCGCGCAGCAGCTTGGCAGCCTCATCGAATCGGCCCAAGCCCAGCTCGAAGGCGCCGAGCAGCTCGCGGGCCAGGCCGTGCTGGAGCTGGCGTGCGAGATGGCGCGCCAGGTGCTGCGCCACGAGATATCGAGCAATCCCAATGTGCTGCTGCCGGTGATCCGCGAAGCCCTGGGCCTGCTGTTTTCCGACAGCAAGGCGGTGCAGATCAAGCTCAACCCGCTGGACCTGGACGTGCTGCAGGACATCCTGCACGAGGAATACCCCAACCTGCCGCTCACGCTGCAGCCCGATGCGGCCATCGCACGCGGCGCTTGCCTGGTGGAATCGGCCGGCACCGTCATCGACGGCCGGCTGGAAAAGCGCTGGGCGCGCGCCATCGGCCGGCTCGGGCAGAACCTGCCCTGGGAGGAGGTCTCCGGTGACGACGCCTGAGCCCGGCGCACGCTGGTTGCAGTTTCTGGACAGCGCCCGCCAGCAGGCCGGCGCGCCGCAAAGCACGCTGGAAGTGGGCGGCACGCTCACGCGGCTGGCGGGCCTGGTGCTCGAAGCCGTGGGCATCCGCGCGCCGGTGGGCTCGCAATGCCTGATCAGCCAGCCCGGGCAGCCGCCGGTGCTGGCCGAGGTCGTGGGGTTTTCCGGTGACCGGGCCTTCCTGATGCCGGCCGGTGATGTGCAGGGCCTCTCCAGTGGTGCCAGCGTGGTGCCCACCGCGCCATATGTGGCCGTGCCGCGCCTGGGGGACAGCCCCTCGGCCCGGGCGCCCGGCTACGTCCAGGGCCAGTTGCGCCTGCCGCTGGGGCCGGGCCTGCTGGGGCGCGTGGTCGATGCCCATGGCGAACCGCTGGACCGCCGCGGGCCGGTCGTGAACGTGTTGTCGCGGCCGCTGGACCGTGCCCCCATCAACGCCATGGACCGCGCACCGATACGCGAGCCGCTGGACACCGGCGTGCGTGCCATCAATGCCCTGCTGTCGGTGGGCCGGGGCCAGCGCCTGGGCCTGTTCGCCGGTGCCGGTGTCGGCAAGAGCGTGCTACTGGGCATGATGGCGCGCTACACCCAGGCCGATGTCATCGTCGTCGGCCTGATCGGCGAGCGGGGCCGTGAGGTCAAGGAATTCATCGAGGACATCCTGGGTGAGGAGGGGCGCGCGCGCTCCGTCGTGGTGGCGGCCCCTGCCGATTCCCCGCCGCTGCTGCGCATGCAGGCGGCGTCTTACGCCACCGGCGTGGCCGAATACTTCCGCGACCAGGGGCAGCACGTGCTGTTGCTGATGGACTCGCTCACGCGTTACGCCATGGCGCAGCGCGAGATTGCGCTGGCCGTGGGCGAGCCGCCGGCCACCAAGGGTTACCCGCCGTCCTGTTTCGCCCGCCTGCCGCAACTGGTCGAGCGCAGCGGCAACGGCCTGAACGGCGTGGGTTCCATCACGGCTTTCTACACCGTGCTGAGCGAGGGCGACGACCAGCAGGACCCGATTGCCGACGCGGCCCGCGCCATCCTGGACGGCCATATCGTGCTCACGCGCGCGCTGGCCGAGGCCGGCCACTACCCGGCCATCGACATCGCGCAGTCGGCCTCGCGTGTGATGCACAACGTGGTGAGCCGCGAGCATTTCGAACTGGCGCGGCAGTTCCGCGCCATCGCCTCGCGTTACGAACGCGGACGCGACCTGGTGCAGATCGGCGCCTATGTGCATGGCTCCGACCCGGCGCTGGACGAGGCGATCCGCCTGAGCGGCCCCATGAGCGATTTCCTGCGCCAGGACATGTATGCCGGCGCCGGCTTCGAGGAAAGCGTCAAGGCCATGGCGGCCACCATCCAGCGCGAGGAGGCTTTCCCGTGAGCGCCCGCCCTGACCTGCAGCGGAGGCCGGCATGTCGGCCCTGAAGAGCCTGGCCCTGGCCATCGAGGTCGCCACGCGCGCACGTGACCAGGCCGACCAGGCCCTGATGCAGGCGCGCCGCGCCGTGCAGCAGGCCCAGGGCCAGCTGGACCAATTGGAGAGCTACGCCGCCGATACCGAGTCACGCTGGGCGACGGCTTCCGCGGTCAGCCTCAGCGCCGAGTTGATGCAGCACCACCACCACTTCCAGCAGCGCCTGCGCCAGGCCATCGGCATGCAGCAGGGCGCGATGAGCGATCTGCAGCGCCAGGCCGAGGCGGCCCGCCTGCGCCGGGTGCAGGAAGAGGTGCGACTGGCAGCCTTCCAGCAGCTGCTGAAGAAAAAGCTGGCGACCCGCGCCCAGCAGGAGGCCCGGCGCGAACAGAAACAGATGGATGAACTGGCGGTCCTCAAATACGCCCGTGCTGCCGGTGGGACCGGCAGCTTGTTGACTGGAGAACCAATATGAGCATAGAACACGGTGTCAGCACCAGTGCCCCCAAGGCTGCGGCCAAGGCGGCGCAGTCCGGGGGCAGCGGGCCGGGGGCCGGCAAGGCCCAGGCGGCGACCCCGGGGGACTTCGCCTCCCTGCTGCTGAGCCTGGGGGCCGAGGAACTGCTGCCCCAGGACGCATTGGCGGACGCGGGGGAGGACCTGCTGGCGACCGCGACCGCTACGGTCGAGGCAGCCGAAACCGCCGCATTGCCGGTTGATGCCGGCCTGCCGGTGGTGGGCCTGTCGCAGCTGGCCGTGCCGGTGGTTGCTGCCACTGCCGTGCCGCAGGCGACCGCGCAGGCCGAAGGGCTGGCGGGCATCGCACCTGCAGTGGCCGAGGCCGCGCCTGCCGCGCCCGTCACGTCGCGCGCGGCCGCCGGTCCGGCGGAATTGCGTGCTGGCCAGGTCGAGGAACAACAGGATCTGGCACAGGCGCAGCCCCCGGCGGCCGATATGCCGGTGTCTGACAAGGCCCAGGACGTCCAGCCCCTGCTGCGGCAGGCAGTGCTGGTCCAGCGCATGGCGCAGCACCGGGGCCAGGCGGCTGAACTGGCGGCCCAGGCGGTCAAGGAGCAGCGCGGCGAGGACATGGCCGCCCGGCTGGGCTGGCGCATCAGCGAGCCACCGGCGGCCGGGCTGGCGCAGACCCTGCTGGCGGCGGGCGTGGGCGAGGCGGGTCTGCGGCCCCTGGAGCGGCGCGGTGACAAGCCGGGCCTGCGTACGGGCGAGATCGGCTCCTGGAGCGGCCCGACGCAAGCCGAAGGCGCCCGCATGGATGTGCCGGCCGTGGCCCCGGATGGTGGCTTGACCACCGAAATGCGGGTGGCCGAGCAGGTCAGCTACTGGATCGGCCGCGGTGCGCAGAACGCCGAACTGGAAGTCGAAGGACTGGGAGAGGGCCCGGTCAAGGTCAGCATCGAGTTGCAGGGCCAGGAAGCGCGCGTCGAATTCCGTGCCGACCAGGCGCAGACGCGCCAGGTCCTGCAGGATTCCATGCCGCACCTGCGCGAGCTGCTGGAGCGCGAAGGGCTGGTGCTGTCCGGCCTGTCGGTGGGCAGCTCGGGCGCCGAACGTGGGGGCGGCCAGTCTTCTTCCCAGGGCCGTCAGGGTGGCCGCCAGGGGCCAGCGGGTGGGCCTGAATTGCCGGTGGCAGCACTGGCGGCGGCCAACCGGGGTGCGCCGCTGTCGGGTCGCTCCGTGGATCTTTTTGTGTGAGCCTGCCGGCGGCCCGGGGCAGCGGTCCGGATTGGCATGGTTTTTTACCCTTAATCAGGGTATCGTAGACCGGGATGTCGAGAATAATTTGACTGAGCATGCAGGCTTCCGTGTCTGCATGACACGTGGCGTATCGCCGCAATGAAACAAGCAATGTCGTAGAGGACTAGATCGTGGCCACCAAATCCCCCGATGCCGAAGCCGCACCGCCGCCCAAGAGCAAGAAGATGCTGCTGATGGTGGTGATCGGGGTCGTGGTGCTGGCGCTGGTCGCGGCCGGCGGCTGGATCTACCTGGCCAAGAAGAACGCTGCGGCGCTGGACGGCGAGGAAGAGGAGGAGGTCGCTGCCGTGGTCGAACCGACCGGGCCGCCGACCTACCTGCCGCTGGACAATATGGTGGTCAACCTGGCCGATCCGGGGGGCGAGCGCGTGGCACAGGTGGGCATCACGCTGGAGCTGGCCGGCGTCCTGGAGGTCGAAAAAGTCAAGGCCTACCTGCCGACCATCCGCAGCGATGTGCTGCTGCTGGTCTCGCAGCGCACGGCGGATGAGCTGCTCAGCCGCGAGGGCAAGGAGAAGCTGGCCGAGGACATCCTCGCGGCGGCCTCCAAGCACTTTGGCAAAGCGGCACCGGCAGCCAAGGGCGACAAGAAAAAGGGCAACGGCAACGGGAACCCGGTGCGAGGCGTGCTGTTTTCCAGCTTCATCGTTCAATGAGGCGACATGAGGACTTACAGCCATGAGTGAATCGTTTCTTTCCCAGGAAGAAGTCGATGCCCTGCTGGAAGGGGTCACCGGCGAAAGCCAGAAATCGGTCGAGGAAGTTGCCGAGGCCGGGGAGATCCGCTCCTACAACATGTCCAGCCAGGAGCGGATCGTCCGCGGGCGCATGCCGACGATGGAAATCGTCAACGAGCGTTTCGCCCGCAACCTGCGCATCGGCCTGTTCAACTTCATCCGCCGCAGCCCCGAGATCTCCGTCGGGCCGGTGCAGGTGCAGCGCTACAGCGCCTTCCTGCGCGAGCTGGCCGTGCCCACCAATTTCAACATCGTGGCCATCCGCCCGCTGCGCGGCAGCGGCCTGATCGTTTGCGAGCCGGCCCTGGTGTTCGGCGTGATCGACACGCTCTACGGCGGCATCGGCAAGTTCCAGACCCGCATCGAAGGCCGGGACTTCTCGGCCACCGAGCAGCGCGTGATCAACCGCCTGGTCGACGTGATCTCCGAGGAATACAAGAAGGCCTGGCGCGGGATCTACCCGATCGAGCTGGACTACCAGCGCAGCGAGATGCAGCCGCAGTTCGCCAACATCGCCACGCCCAGCGAGATCGTGATCTCCACCTCCTTCCAGCTGGAGATCGCCGAAATCACCGGCTCCATCCATTTCTGCATGCCGTACGCGACGATGGAACCTATCCGCGACGTGCTGTACTCATCCACCCAGGGCGACTCGATCGAGGTGGATCGCCGCTGGGTCACCGTGCTGACGCGCGAGATCCAGGCTGCCGAGGTGACCCTGGTGGCCGAGCTGGCCCGAGCCGACGCGACGGTGGAGGAGCTGCTGGCCATGAAGCCGGGGGATTTCATCGAGCTCGGACGACAGTCCCGCATCGAGGCCTCGGTCGATGGTGTGCCGGTGTTCGAGTGCCAGTACGGCACGCACAACGCCAAATACGCCATCCGCATCGACAAGTGCCTGCGGGGCAATGACACCAACTGGTTAGGGGAACGCTATGGCGGTTGACAATCCGGATCAGAAGCCCGAAGACGACGGCATGGCCGATTGGGCCGAGGCGCTGCAGGAGCAGAAGAGCAGTGACAAGGGCCCCGAGGTCGAGCCCGGTGGCGTCCTCAGCGGCGAGCCCTCGCGCCCCTTCTCGTCCAGCGATGCCCCGGCCAGCGACATCAACATGGTGCTGGACATTCCGGTCCAGCTCTCGGTGGAACTGGGTCGCACCAAGGTGCCGATCAAGCACATCCTGCAGCTGGGCCAGGGCTCGGTGGTCGAGCTCGATGCCATGGCTGGCGAACCCATGGACGTGCTGGTCAACGGCTACCTGATCGCCCAGGGCGAGGTGGTCGTGGTGAACGACAAGTTCGGCATCCGTCTCACCGACGTCGTCACCCCGTCTGAACGGCTGCGCCGCATCAGCAGGGGGTAAACTGGAGATATGACGCAAACCGTTGTTTCTGTCGTCCTCTTCCTTGTCATCCTGGCCCTGCTGCCGCCGGCGGTTCGATGGTTCCAGCAGCGCGCCCCGGGCGGTGCATCCAATGCCGCCGTTTCCCGCATCGTCTCGTCCCTGGCCGTCGGCCCGCAGCAAAGGGTGGTGACCGTCGAGGTCGGCCCCGAGGGCGCCCGCACCTGGCTGGTGCTGGGCGTGACGGCGCAGAACATCACCTGCCTGCACAGCATGCCGGTCGGTTCGGTGCCGGCGCGCAGCGTGTTTGCCGCACCGGCCGGCAAGGCGCCGGCCGACGGGGACACGGCCTGATGCGCCACAGCGCCTTCCGCAGCTTCCTGCGCATCGCGGCCGGCCCGCTCGTCATGCTGCTCCTGCTGCTGGCGGCGCCGGTGCTGGCGCAGGAAAATGCGCCGCTGGGCGCGTCCCAGATCAACCCCACCCAGCTGCCCCTGATCGTGGGGAACGACGCATCGGGTACCAACTACTCGGTGCCGATCCAGACCCTGCTGTTCTTCACGGCCCTGTCCTTCCTGCCGGCCATCCTGCTCATGATGACGGGTTTCACCCGCATCGTCATCGTGCTGTCCCTGCTGCGCCAGGCGCTGGGCACGCAGTCGGCGCCACCCAACCAGGTGGTCATCGGCCTGTCGCTGTTCCTGACCTTCTTTGTCATGGGGCCGACCTTCGACCGCATCTACGCCGACGCCTACCTGCCCTATACACAGAACGTCATCAACTTCGACCAAGCGCTGGCGCGCGGTGAGGCGCCGATCCGCCAGTTCATGACCAAGCAGACGCGGCAGTCGGACTATGCGCTGTTTGCCAAGCTGGCCAAGCTGGATCCGGCGGTCAAGATCGACACCGCCCCCATGCGCGTGCTGATCCCGGCCTTCGTCACCAGCGAGCTCAAGACCGCCTTCCAGATCGGTTTCCTGATCTTCATCCCCTTCCTGGTGATCGACATCGTGGTGGCCAGCGTGCTGATGTCGCTGGGCATGATGATGTTGTCGCCCGTGCTGGTGGCATTGCCATTCAAGCTCATGCTGTTCGTGCTGGCCGATGGCTGGAACCTGCTGATCGGCTCGCTGGCCGCGAGCTTTGTTCCCTAGATGAGGAGCCGCGCATGAATGCACAAATGGTCTTGACCATCGGGCAGGAAGCGCTGCTCACGCTGCTGATGGTGGCCGCGCCGCTGCTGGGCGTGGTGCTGCTGGTGGGACTGCTGGTCAGCCTGTTCCAGGCCATCACCCAGATCCACGAGGCCACGCTGTCCTTCGTGCCCAAGCTGGTGGCCGCCATGGCTGTGTTTGCCTGGGCCGGCCCCTGGATGCTCAACATCCTGGTCGAGTACATCCGTCGCACCATCGAGGCGATACCCGGCATCGTCCTCTGAACCCGGCCGGGCGCGGACATGATCACCTTCTCGGAAGCCCAGTTGATGGCGTGGCTGTCGCCGGTGCTGTGGCCTTTCCTGCGGGTGCTGGCGGTCTTTACCGCTGCGCCGATCTTTTCCTCGCGCGCTTTCCCCGTACGCGCCCGTATCGGGCTGGCCTTGCTGGTCACCGTGGCGGCCCAGGCCACCCTGCCGCCCATGCCGGTGATCGCGCTCAACAGCCCGGCGGTGCTGGGGGTGGTGATCCAGCAGGTGGGCATCGGCCTGGCCATCGGTTTTGTCGTGCGGCTGGTATTTGCCGCCTTCGAACTGGCCGGCGAGGTGGTGGGTTTCCAGATGGGCCTGAACTTTGCCGCCTTCTTCGACCCCTCGCTGGGCAGCCAGGCCAGTGCCGTGGCGCGTTTTTTCGGCTACATGGCCTCGCTGCTGTTCGTGGTACTCAACGGCCACCTGATGGTGCTGATGGCCGTGACCCGCAGCTTCGAGGTGTTTCCGGTGACGCAGAACTTCCTGGAGGCCCTGCGCCTGATGCAGCTCTACACCCTGGGGGGCGAGCTCTTTGCCAGTGCCTTGTGGATCGCCCTGCCCATGCTGGCGCTGCTGCTGTTCACCAACCTGGCGCTGGGCATCATCTCGCGCGTGGCGCCGCAGATGAACGTTTATGCGGTCGGTTTCCCCATCACCCTGAGCGTGGGCCTGGTGGGCATGGCGGCCACCTTGCCCATGCTGGACCGGCCTTTCCAGTCCTTGCTGGAGCGGGCCATCGAGATCTTCACCGTCGGGCGCTGAGCGCGCTGGCGCTCACACCAGGCCGTTGCGGATGGCGTAGACCGTGAGTTCGGCGTTGTTCGAGAGCTTGAGTTTCTCCAGCACGCGCGAGCGGTAGACGCTGACGGTCTTGGGGCTGAGCATCAGTTCCTCGGCGATGTCGGAGAGGCGCTTGCCGGAAGCGATTTTCAGCAGGGTCTGCAATTCGCGCTCGGAGAGCGCATCATGCAGCGCTTCGCTGGTCGGCGTGGCCAGGTTGTCCACCAGCATCTGGGCCACATCGGACGTGACGTATTTGCGTCCCTGGGCGATGGTGCGCACGGCGGTGATCAGTTCGGCCGGATTGCCCGCCTTGTTCAGGTAGCCCTGGGCGCCGGCGCGCAGGCAGCGGATGGCGTACTGGTCTTCCGGGAACATGGAAACCACCAGGACCTTGGTGGGGGAGTCCGCCTCACGCAGCGAAGCCAGCACCTCCAGGCCGCCGCGCCCGGGCAGGTTCAGGTCCAGCACCAGCACATCGCAGGGGGTGGCGCGCAGCAGTTCGCGCACCTCCGAATAGCTGCCCGCCTCGCCCACGACCTTGATGTCGACCGCCTCGGACAGGGTGTCGCGGATGCCGCGCCGCACGACGGCATGGTCGTCACAAAGTATCACTCGAATCATCGCAACTACCCTTTTGCCTCGATTGTGAGGGGAACCGACAGTGTGATGGAGGTCCCCGCGCCCTCGCGGCTGCTCACATCCAGCCAGCCGCCAGCGGTGCGCGCCCGCTCCTGCAGGCCCTTGAGGCCAAAAGCCTTGGGCTTGTTGCGCGCCGAAGGCTGGATGCCTTGCCCATTGTCGGTGATCTCCAGGGTCAGTACCCCCTCGGCGTCCGACAGCTCGACCCGGACCTCGCTGCAGTGCGCGTGTTTGGAGATGTTGGTCAGCGCCTCCTGTGCCGTGCGGTAGGCCGTCAGCTGGATGGTTTTGGACAACGCCGGCTGGCGCAGGGTGGCGCGTACCAGGGTGCGGATGCCGGTGCGGCGTTCGAACTCCCCGGCCAGCCAGTCGTCCGCGGCCTCCTGGCCCTGGTCGAGGATGGCAGGGCGCAGATTCATCATGATGCGCTGGCTGGCGCC
>CAUPQO010000099.1:0-11461 GCA_963513295.1 uncultured Hylemonella sp. | reverse complement strand
GCCCATGCCGACCTGGCCGCCATCCGCACCGACATGCTGCGCTTCGCGCGCCTGCAGCTGCGCGATGCCGCCGCGGCCGAAGACGCGGTGCAGGAAGCCCTGCTGGCCGCACTGGCCAATGCCCAGCAGTTCGCCGGCCGGGCCCAGGCCAAGACCTGGGTCTTCGGCATCCTGCGCAACAAGATCGTGGACATCATCCGCCAGCAAAGCCGCAGCACCAATGTCTCGTCCTTCTCCGACGGCGAGCAGAGCCTGGACGAGACCTTCGAAACCCTGTTCCGCGAGAACGCCCACTGGACACCGGCCTCGCGCCCGCGCGACTGGGGCAGCCCCGAAGCGGCCCTGCGCCAGCAGCATTTCTGGGGCGTGTTCGAGGCCTGCCTGACCCACCTGCCCGAGAACACCGCGCGTGTCTTCATGATGCGCGAATTTCTCGATTTCGAAACGCCCGAGGTCTGCCAGGAACTGGGCATCACGGTGAGCAACTGCAACGTCATCCTGCACCGCGCGCGCAACGCGCTACGCCTGTGCCTGGAGCGCGGCTGGTTCACCAACGGAGAAAAGACATGCTGAACTGCAAACAGGCCAGCCAACTCATGTCCGAGGCCCAGGACCGCCCGCTCGCGCTGGGCGAGCACCTGCCGCTGCGCCTGCATCTGTTCATGTGTGTGGGCTGCCGCAACTACGGCAAGCAGCTGGACTTCCTGCGGGCCGTCACCCGGGAAATGAAGGCCGGCAGCGAGCCGGCCCCCAAGGACTGAGCACGTCACGGGTGGCTTGCACTGCTCAGCGCTGCACCAGCCCCATGGCGATCCAGGGTTGCCAGATCACCAGCACGAGGCAGCCCATCATCAGCAGGATGAAGGGCACGGCGGCACGGCACAGCAGGCCGAAAGGCTGCTTGAAGGCACTCATTGCCACGATCAGGTTCAGGCCGACCGGCGGCGTCAGGTAACCGATCTCGAGGTTGAGGATCATGATCAGGCCGAAGAGGACCGGGTCCACCCCATAGGCCTGCGCCATCGGCGCGAGCAGCGGCGCGAAGATGAAGATGGCCTCGATCGTCCCCATCACGCAACCCACGACCAGCAGCAGCACGTTGACCAGCAACAGGAAGCTCCAGGGACTGATGATCCAGCCCTGCAACCACCCGACCAGGGCGCTGGCCAGCTGGTACTCGGCCAGGAAGATGCCGATACCCAGCGCCACCGCGATCAGGGGCAGCAGCACACCGCAGAGACGAGCGGTGTCCAGCAAGAGCGCGTACAGCGCCGGGCGGCGCAGTTCGCGATGGATCAGCGTCTCCACCAGCAGGGCGTAGGCCAGGGCCACCGTTGCCGATTCGGTGGCGGAGAACCAGCCGGTATAGATGCCGCCCAGCAGGATCACCGGCATCAGGGCGGCCCAGATGCCCGAACGCAGGCTGGCCAGGATCTCCGTCGCGTCCCAGGGCGCCGTGGCCATGTGCCGGTTCACCCAGACGGCATAGGCCGCCAGCACGAAAGCCAGCAGCAGGCCCGGGCCGACGCCGGCCAGGAACAGATCGGTCACCGAGGTCTGGGTGATGAAACCGTAGATCAACAGCGGGATCGAGGGCGGGATGATGATGCCCAGCGTACCCCCGGCCATCACCGCGCCCAGCGTGAAGCGCTGGCCGTAACCCGCGGCCAGCATGGACGGGACCATGACCGTGCCCACGGCCAGCATGGTCACCACCGACGAGCCCGAGATCGAGGCGAACACCGCGCAACTCAGCACGCAGGCCACGGCCAGCCCGCCGGGCAGCGGCCGGGTAAGCGCGGCCATGATGCGCATCAGCCGTTTCACCGAAGACCCGCGTGTCATGACCTCGCCGCAGAGCAGGAACATGGGAATCGCCAGGATGAGTTCCTTGTCGATACCGATCCACATGTCTTCCAGGATGTCTTCCAGATGGCCGCGGCCCCAGGCCAGGTGGATGAAGGCCGAGACCAGCAGCAGGATCACCAGCAGCGACTGGCGCAGCGCCAGCAGGCCTAGGATGAGCAACCCCAGGAGCACGGCGAGCAGCAGGGTCATGCGTCGGCCTGCGGCAGGGGCGGGCGCAGGCTGGGCCAGACGGCATAAGCCAGATATCGCAGCGCGGCAGACCACAGACCCAGGGGGACCATCAGCTGCACCGGCCACAGCGGCCCGCCCAGGATGGGCATGCGCACGCCGGTGCGCAGGGTGGCGTCGACCAGCACCAGCGCATACCCTCCGGCGACCAGCAGAACCACGCCGCCCAGGGCATCGCTGATGCGCGCCACCCAAGGGGCCCAACGCGCCGGCAACCAGCCGAAACCCACACGCGGCACCAGTTGCGTGCCGGTCACCACCGCGATACCGATGCCGCAATAGACCGCCAGCACCATGAGGTAGACCGCCATCTTCTGCGCACCGAAGATGCCGCCGGCGCCCATCTCCACACCGAAACGGCGCAGCAGCGGCGCCAGCAGCTCGCGCCCCGCCACATCACCGATCAGCAGCAGGGCAATGACGGACAGAGCCACCACTGCAATACCGCACTCCAGCCGGTACCAGGCCGCGAACAGCCAGCGCACGGCGGGCGGAACCGGGGCGATGCTGGCGTGGACGTCGTTCAAACGGGCTTCTGGCAGGCCGCGCGGCCTGCTTCCATCTGGTTGAAAAAGCGCTCGCCCTCGGGGCCGAGCTCCTTGACCATGTCCGGCCACAGCGGCGCCGTCGCCGTGCGCCAGGCGGCGCGCTGCACGGGCGTGACGTCCACCACCTGGCCGCCGCCCTGCTTGTGGCGCTCCAGCAGCCCGGCCTCGAAACCGTTGACCACATCACGCGCCATCGCGGGGCGCGCCTGGTCCAGCGCCTCGCGCTGCGCCGGTGTCAGCCGCTCCCAGCTCTCCTGGCTCATGAGGGACAACAGGGGTGCAGGCGTGATGTAGACGCGTGTCATGACCGGCGCCACCTTGCCGATGCCCGCGGCCACATAGACCATGGGCACGTTGGCCGCCACGTCGATCAGGCCGGTCTGGAACGCCGCGCCGACCTCGGTGGTGGGCACAGGCTTGGGGCTGGTGCCCATGGCCGACCAGAAGGTCGCATAGGCGCGCGTGCCGAAGGTGCCGGACTTCAGCCCGGTCAGATCGGCCGGCTGCACGTAGGCTTTTTTGCCGATGATATGCACCACACCGGCCGCGTTCCAGCCGGTCAGGCGCACGCCTTTCCTGGCCAGCAGCTCGGTCACCGTCTGGTTGAGGTTCTTGTCGAGCACGCAGTTGAGTTCGTCCAGTCCGCTGAAATAGAACGGGAGCTGCAGCAGGGACAGCTCGGGCACCAGCAGGGCCGCGCCGTTGAGGGACCAGGTGCCCATGTCCAGGCGTCCGCGCGCCATCTGCTGAATGGTGTCCTGTTCGCTGCCGTAGGGGCCGGCCTTGAGCACCACCGCGCCCTGGGTCAGTGTGTCCAGGTTCTTCGCCATCTCCGTCACGTAACGCGCCCAGGGTGTGCCGGGCGGCGCCGTGGCCTGCATGCGCAGTTCCACGGGCGGATTCTGCTGGGCCGCTGTCGCCCCCAGCCATCCGGCCAGCAGCGCAGCCAGGGCCACACGGCAGCATTGCAACGTCTTCATGTCTTGGTCTCCTCTTGGGTGGATCGGCCCACGCAGTGTGCGAGCCTGTACCCGACCTGTCCTGAAGACGGTCTAAAGAGTTCTAAAACCGCAGCGCTCACGCCGCGGCCGCGAGATCGGGAATCGCGCCGGCCTTGAGCAGGCCGGCCAGATAATGTTCGCGGCGCTGCTGGCAGTAGGCCGGCTCGTTGCTCAGCCGCGCACCGTGGCCGCGCCGCTGCAGGCCGCCCTGCTGCTGCAGCGTGGCCAGCGCCGCCTGCATCTCGGCCGGGCGCTCCAGGTGCGCATAGGCGGCGACCAGAAAGGCCTGGGTGGCCCAGAAGGGCGCAATGGCTGCCGAGCGCTCCAGCCACGGCACCGCCTCGTCGTAGCGCCCCTGCATCAGATGGGCCTTGCCCAGCCAAAACAGCACGCCCCAGCGGTGCGGATCCTGCGGCGCCAGCGTCAGCGCCTGCTGCAAGACGGCCAGGGCCTGCTGCGGCCGGCCCGTGAACACCAGCAGCGCACCGCGCCAGGCCACCGCCTCGGCGAAGTCGGGCTCCAGCTCCAGGGCCTGGTCCACCGCCGCCAGCGCCGCGCCGATGCGCAGCTGCAGCTGGCGCACCCGCGACAGGGTGCAATAGACGTGCGCATTCGTGCTGCCCTGCGCCAGGGCGGCGCAGATGTCGTGTTCAGCGCGCGCGATCTGGACGTCGATATCGGCTGGTGGCCACATCGCGATCAGGGTGGTCAGCACCCGGGTACGGTAGGCCAGCAGGCTGTGGTCCTTCGGCTGGCGGGCGCTGGCCTGGTCGATCAGGTCCAGGGCGGCTTGCAGGTCGTCCGCATTGCGCGCGGTACGGGCCCGCACACCCGCCTGCAGCAGCAGGCCTTCGGTGTCCCGGCCGGTCGGCCCGGTATCCGCCGTGGTCTGGCCGCGCCGGCCTTCGGCCTTGAGGAGTTCCAGCGTCAACGCATTGAGCACGCGCGCGGTCATGACACGGCGCAGCACCCCGGGCTCGTCCGTCTCCATGCGCAGGGTGTCGGCCCAGAGCACGCCACCGGTGGTGGCGTCGGTCAAACGCACCCCCACCTCGACATGGCCCACCACGTGCTCGATGCGCCCCTGCACTGCGTAGCGCAGGCCCAGGCTACGGGCCAATGTGCGCAGATCCACCGCATCGTTCCAGTTGGCACGCACCGCCTGGCTGTCCACCACATGGCTGGTCTGCAACCGGGACAGCCCGGCGGTGATCTGGTCGGCCAGGGCCTCGGCCAGCCGGCCGCCGTCGGATGCCCCGGTCTCGGCAAAAGGCAGCACCATGACGGAGAGGCGAGGTGGCGCAACGGCACTGGACTGCACGGGCAGCGCAAACTTGTAACCACGCCCCGGCACAGTGGCGATCGCCGCGGCACCGATCACACGGCGCAGCTGGGAGACCTGCACATGCAGATTGGCTTCTTCCACCACCAGGCCGCTCCAGACGCGGTCGAGCAGTTCGTCCTTGCTGAGCAGCTCACCGGCGCGCTCCAGCAGCACCAGCAGCAGCTCGAAAGCACGGCCCCCAAGCACGACGTCCTGCCCGTCGTGCAACAGGCGTTGCTCGACAACCCGCAGCTCGAAACGGTCAAAGCAGTAGTGCCGGTCGGAGCCGGTGGTATGCATGTCCTTGTCTCCTTGTCTTGGACGCGCGCTTTAGGACATTTTAGGTTTGCTTCAGGACAAAACGCCACCGCTTCCCCACACTCGCCTCATCGCATCGATCCGGTGCAATGCGCAGACAAGGAAGGCCCATGACGTATGTCGGCAAACAGGCCGTGGTGATCGGCGGCAGCATCGCCGGCCTGATGGCGGCGCGCGTCGTCGCCGACCACTTCCAGGAGGTGACTGTCATCGAACGCGACGCGCTGCCTGCCGCCCCGGCCCCGCGTCGCGCCGTACCCCAGGGTGCCCACGCGCACAGCCTGCTGCTTGCCGGCGAGCAGGTCATGTCCCGCCTCTACCCAGGCTTCACGGCCAGCCTGCGGGCCGCAGGGGCCGTGCCGGTGCGCGCCGGACGCGACGTGCTCTACCATCTGCCGCAAGGCCCGGCCTACTCGCCCGGTGGCTCGATGCGGCAGCCACGCGACCTCGGCTTCGACGTCTATAGCGCCAGCCGCGAGCTGATCGAGCACTGCGTGCGCGAGCACACGCTACAGACGCCCAATGTGCACTTCGAGATGGCCACCGTGACCGGGCTGTCGCGCCAGCGCCATGACAGGATCGAACTGCGCTGCCAACGCGGCGAACACACCTGCCAGCGCTCGGCGGATCTGGTCGTGGACGCCAGCGGCCGCGGCACCCAGTCCGCACAGTGGCTGGAGGAGTCCGGCTGGCCCGTGGTCGAGCAAACGCAGCTCGGCATCGACATCGCCTATGCCAGCGCGCGCTACCGATTCAAGGCCGACCAGACGCCGGCGGCGTTACAGATCCTCTATCGCGGCCCCGTACCGCAAACCCGGCGCACCGGTCTGCTCACGCGCATCGAACACGATCAGTGGCTGGTCACGCTGGTGGGGCGACTGGGCGAGGTGCCGCCTGCCGACGAGGCGGGCTTCCTGGCCTTTGCCAGCGGGCTGCCCACTCCGGCCTTGCATGAACTGCTGTCAACAGGCGAGCGCCTCAGCGCGATCCAGACCTACCGTGTACCGCTGAGCCTGCGCCGGCATTACGAACGCCTGCCGGCACTGCCGACCAACTGGCTGGCCGTAGGCGACGCCATCTGCAGCTTCAATCCCCTGTATGGCCAGGGCATGAGCGTGGCCGCCCTGCAGGTGCAGGCCCTGCAGGCGTTGTTGCAGGCGCGCGCCAACAGCGATCCGGCCCGTGCGCTCCAGGGCCTGACGCCCGACTACTTCCAGCAGGCCAGCCGGGCCATCGACGGGGCCTGGACCCTGGCCGCCCGCCAGGACCTGGCCTTTCCCGAAACCCGCGGCAGGCGCCCGCCCGACCTCGCCGAGCGGGCACGTCATGGCGCCGCACTGGAAGCCATGATTCCCGAAGACCCGCAACTGCACCGGCTGCTGGCCGACGTGTTCAACCTCACCTGCCCGGTGTCGGCACTGGACACCCCAGCCTTGCGGGAGCGGATCGCACAGCGCATGGCCGTGACGCAGCCGGCCCCGTCGCCGCACTGAGCGCGGTTGCAGCTTTCACTTGAAGTGATCGCGCAGCACCCACGCAAATGCCGCCAACAGGACCGCAGCCGCGACGCCGAAGTACAGGGCCCAGGGTTTCTTCTTCTCGGCATAGGGATCGGTCAGCGCGCGCTCGGCATTGGGCGGCAGGTGTGCCAGTTGCGTGAGCGAGGTGCCGAAGGGGATGTTGACCTTGGCGCGTGCATTGATGGCCCAGCCATTGGCGTCCAGGATGGGGCCCAGGTTGCGGCTGCGCAGCTTGAACCAGGCCAGGATGACCGCGGGGCCGGAGATCACCAGCATCAGGCCGGCCAGCGCAATCGGCACCTGCCACCACTTGAGCGCCAACAGGCCGACCAGCACCGAGGCCAGGGCCGTGCCGATGGCGCCCACGGCCAGGCCGATGGCGGCAAAGATACCGGCGAACTTGCCCACGTCGAAGGGCGGCGGGGCCGCTGCCAGGGCGGCGGGAGCGGCGGTCACCTTCTTGCTGCCGTCCACCACGGCCGTGGCCAGCTTGTCGTCCGAGGCCTTGGACTTGCTAGCCGCGATCTTCTGCAGCTGCTCGCCGACAAAACGGACCAGCCGCTTGTAGGGCGACCAGAAGGCCTGGCGCAGGCTGATCGGGTGGTCGATGATCTTGGTGATGGTGGCGTCCCAGTCGCGGCCCAGGCGATCGTAGAACACGCCGTTGCGGCTCACCATGAGCTGGTCCGAGTCGCCTGCGGTGAAGGCCGCGGCAATACTGAGCTTCTCGGCGCCGCGCGTGCAGTCGCAATAGACGAGGCACATGCGCGAGAGCGTGGCCAAGGTGGCATGGCGGGCTGCGTCGTTGACGGCCACGCAGAGTTCGGCCGAGCGGCCGTCCAGGTAGAGCGTGCCGACCTGGAAGGTGGCCTTGCCTTGCCGGGTGTAAAAATCACGGAAGGCGACGAAGTTGTTGGCCAGCGACAGCAGGTCGCGCACGTAATGCGCCAAGCGCTCCAGCTGGCGCACGGCATCGGCCTCGACCGCGGCATCGGGCTTGGCGGCCAGCCAGGCGGCATAGGGCGCGAGCTTGTCTTTCAGCGCCGTCCAGTCGGCCTCGGTCAGCAGCGCGCGCTCGCCCAGCAGGGGCTGGACAGCGGCCTGGTGCAAGGTGGCCATGCGGGTCGCCCAGGCCGGGTTGAGCCCCGTGCCCAGCGGCAGCGCCACACTGGCCTGCACGTGCGCCAGCGGCAGCGCGGCAATGCTCTCGGCATCGGTCTTCAAGGTCGCGCCTCCAAGCGCGGCCAGCGTCGCATCCGCCGCATTGAGGGCCGCGCCGGCACGTGCATCAAAAGCGGCCAGGCGGCAGCGCACGAACCAGTCTTCCACCTTCTCGGCCACGGCGGCCAGGGCCTCGTGCGCCGCTGCCGTGGCGTCGCCCAGCGGGCGGGCGGCCTGCCCGGCCGCCTCCCAGGCGGCCAGCGCGCGTTGCGCGTGGCGGGTCTGCGCGGCGTTGGCGGCGGCGACCGTCACCAGGCCGTCCGTGCTGCCGATGCCGGCCAGCAGCTCGCGCGCGGCGGTGGCGATGGCGGCGCCCTCCTCGTCCTCGTCGCGGATGGCCGCCAGCGGCACACCCGGGAGTTTCTGCGCCAGCACGTCCGTGTCCTTCAGGCGCCCGGCAGCCCACGCCACCGCAGCGATCAGTTCGGGCGCACGGACCTGGCCGTCGCCATCACCGTCGACAAAGGCCAGGGTGCGGGAATCGAACTCGATGCCCTTGACCGGACAGGACAGGGCCACCCAGAGCTTCTGGTCGAGCTGGCCGATGTTGAGCAGTTCGGCCGCGGTGTCCAGGCGAACCTGGTCAAAACCGCCGGCTCGGAAAAAACGCCAATGGGGCTGGGTCGAGGTCATGTGCAGGTCCTCCAGGATGAATGGATTTCATCTTACCCGCAGCCCGGGCCCGGCCTCAACTGCGCAGGTTCACCGTGCCGTGGTGCGGGCGCATGCGGTCCAGCACCTGGGTGCTCATGCTGCGCGACAGTTCTTCCTTGCCCAGGAAAACTATGCCCAGGCCTTCCTGGCGCAGGAGCACGGCCTCGTCCTCGCTCAGGGTGCGCAGCAGCACCTCGACCTTGGGGTTGAGCGCCCGCGCGGTCTCCACCATGCGACGCGCGCGCATGGAGTCGGGCGGCGTGATGACCAGCATGGCGGCGCGCGCAATGTGCGCCTGGATCAGCACCTCGGGTTCGGCCGCATCGCCACAGACCGCCGGGATATTCTGGCGGCGCAAGTCCTCCACCAGCTCGCGGTTCTGCTCGGCCACCACAAAGGGGATCTGCTGCGCCACCAGTTCGGCCGCCATGCGCCGGCCCACGCTGCCGTAGCCCACCAGCACCACCTGCCCGGTCAGCTGTTTCGGGTCGGTGGACACGGGCAGCTCGGCCAGCGGGTCGTCGCGCTGCTCGAAACGGCGCACCAACTCGGAGCGCTGGCGCAGCCACTGCTGCAGCGGCCCGATGGCAGCAAAAAGGGCCGAGTTGGCGGCAATCGAGATCAGGGCCCCGGCCAGCACCAGGCTCTGGCCTTCAGCCGGCATCAGCTGCAGGGCCACGCCCATGCCGGCCAGGATGAAGGAGAACTCGCCGATCTGCGCCAGGCTGGCGCCAATGGTCAGCGCCGTGTTGAGCGGGTAACGGAACAGCAGTACCAGACCGATGGCCGCCAGCGTCTTGCCCACCATGATGATGGCCACCACCGCCAGCACCTTGAGCGGCTGCTGCCAGAGCACGGCCGGGTCGAACAGCATGCCGACCGAGACAAAAAACAGCACGGCGAAGGCGTCGCGCAGCGGCAGCGATTCGTCGGCCGCGCGGTGGCTGTACTCGGATTCGCGCATCATCATGCCGGCAAAGAAGGCACCCAGCGCGAAGGACACGTCGAACAGCAGGGCCGCGCCAAAGGCCACACCGATGGCCGCGGCCACCACGCACAGCGGGAACAGCTCGCGCGATCCGGTGCGTGCCACCCACCAAAGCAGCTTGGGGAACACGCGCCGCCCCACCACCAGCATCACGGCGATGAAGGCCGCCACCTTGGCCAGCGTCAGCCCCATGGTGGTCCAGAGTTCGCTGGCATCTGCCGCCTTGCTGGCGCCTGCCTCGCTCATGACACCGGCCAGCGCCGGCACCAGCACGAGCACCAGCACCATGAACAGGTCTTCCTCCACCAGCCAGCCCACGGCAATGCGGCCGTTGATGCTATCGAGCAGGCCCTTGGCTTCGAGCGCACGCAAGAGCACCACCGTGCTGGCCACCGACAGGCACAGGCCGAAGATCAGCGCCCCACCCCAGTGCCAGCCCCAGGCCATGCTCGCCCCCATGCCCAGGACCACCGCCACCGCGATCTGCACGATGGCGCCCGGCACGGCGATGCGCCGCACCGCCAGCAGCTCGCGCAGGGAGCAATGCAGGCCGACACCGAACATCAGCAGCATCACGCCGATCTCGGCCAGCTGGCCGGCCCGGCCCACATCGCCCACGAAACCCGGCGTGGCCGGGCTGATGACCACACCCGCCAGCAGGTAGCCCACCAACGGCGGCATCTTGAGCTGGATGGCCAGCAGGCCCAGGATCATCGCCAGGCCGAAGCCGGTGGCGATGGTGGCGATCAGGCTGACGTCGTGGGGCATGGTCCGGATTCCAGATGTAATTCATGCGAAGATAAATCAATTCACCCTGCCGCGGACCTCGCCAATGAAATGGCACCATGGCGGACCGATGCGCACAGGGAGCCCCACCATGACATCACCCTCCCGGATCCTGGTCGCCACCGATCTCTCGCCGCCCTCCCTGCATGCCGTCCAGCGCGGCTTGCAGCTGGCCCAGGCTGCCGCTGCACAGTGCACTGTCCTGCATGCCCTGGAACTGGATGCACTGGATGCCTTGCGCGACATGCTGCACGGAGACACCACCGACCTGGCGCGCAAGATCACCGAGGAGGCCCGCCTGAGGCTGACCCAGATCGTGCAGGACCCGTTGCGCTACCCGGGCGTGAAGCCAGCGTCCACGTCGCCCCGCAGTCCGCCCTGGCGGCGGTTCCGGCACAGGCTGACGCCTTGCCGGCCGACCTGGTGGTGCTGGGTGCGCGCGGCAGCGGCTTCCTGCGCCACCTGCTGCCCGGCGCCACTGCCTCCAATCTCTTGCGCAAGCTGAACCGCCCCGTTCTGGTGGTCAAGCAGTCCCCGCACGGACCCTATCGTCAGGCACTGGTCGCGATCGATTTCTCGCCTGCCTCCGAACGGGCGCTGCGCGTGGCGCAAGGGGTGGCACCACAGGCCGGCATGGTGCTGTTGCACACCGTGGACCTGCCGTTTGAAGGCAAGCTGCACTACGCCGGCGTGAGCCGCGCCACCATCGACCACTACCTGATCGAGGCTCGCGAGCGTGCCCTTGCACGCCTGCATACGCTGGCCGCCGCGGCCGGGCTGTCCCGCACCGGCTACCACGCCATCGTCGTTCATGGTGACGCGGCGCAGCAGATCACCCTGCTGGAGCAGGAGCACGACTGCGACCTCATCGTCATGGGCAAGCACGGCACCCACGCCACCGAAGACCTGCTGCTGGGCAGCGTCACCGAGCGCGTGCTCGAGGCATCCCAGGCGGACGTATTGGTGGTGGTGGAGCCCCCTCCGTTCGCTCGCTGACCGTCCGT
>CAUPQO010000098.1:0-11556 GCA_963513295.1 uncultured Hylemonella sp. | reverse complement strand
CGCCTGGGCGCCGCGGGCACGCATGGCCGTGAAGGCCTCGTGACCCGGGGTGTCCAGGAAGGAGATCATGCCGCGCGGCGTTTCCACGTGGTAGGCACCGATGTGCTGCGTGATGCCACCGGCTTCGCCCGAGGCAACCTTGGCGCGGCGGATGTAGTCCAGCAGCGAGGTCTTGCCGTGGTCGACGTGACCCATGACGGTCACCACCGGGGCACGCGGCAGGGATTCGCCGTGCTGCTCCGACACTTCCTCGTCGGTGAAGGCTTCCGGATCGTCCAGCGCGGCCACGATGGCCTTGTGGCCCATTTCCTCGACCACGATCATGGCCGTGTCCTGGTCCAGCGGCTGGTTGATGGTGACCATCTGGCCCAGCTTCATCAGGTGCTTGATCACCTCGGAGGCCTTCACGGCCATCTTGTGCGCCAGTTCGGCCACGGTGATGGTCTCGGGCACGTGCACCTCGACGACGCGGGCTTCGACCGGTGCGGCCTGGGCATGCTGATCGTCACGGTCGTGACCGCGCTTGCCGCGCGGGCCACCGCGCCAACTGCTGCGGCCGACGCCACCGCTGGTGTCGCCGCGGGTGGGGATGGCCTTTTTCTTGGCCGGATCGCCCGCCCAGCTGCTGGAGAGCTTGGCCGACTTGACTTCCTTGCCGGCGCCAGCAGGCGCAGCAGCACCGCTGCCTGCCGGCTTGGCGGGTTTGGCGACCGTGCTGCCAGCCGCCGGTTTGTGCAGGGTGCCCTTCATGGCCGCCTTCGGCTCTTCCTTCTTGGGCGGCGGCGGGGGCGGTGCCTTCTTGGCCGGCGTCGCCATCATGGAGCGGATGGCTGCGGCTTCGGCCTCGGCCTTGCGGCGGCGGTCATTCAGATCCAGCGCTCGTGCTGCCTCTTCGTCGGCACGCGCCTTCGATTCGGCGGCGGCTTTCTCGCGTGCCTCGGCCTGTGCCGTGGCACGCGCGGCGGCAGCATCCGCAGCCTCGGCACTGGCTTCAGCCTTGCTGGTCGAAACCTGGGCTTTTTTCTCGTCTTCCGTCGCGGCGTAGCTGGCAGCGCGCTCTTCGGCTTCACGCTCGCGCTTTTCGCTTTCCTCGCGCTGGCGGCGCTTTTCGGCCAGGTCTTCCTCCTGGCGGCGGATCAGCTCGGCCTGGCGGCGTGCTTCTTCCTCACGGCGCACGAGTTCGGCGTTGTCCACCGCGGGCGCCGGCGGGCTGGCCACCGCCGGGGCTTCTTCCACCGGCTCGGCGGCGCTGCCCTCGACCACATCGCTGCCGTCTTCACGGCGAATGAAGGTGCGCTTCTTGCGGACTTCGACCTGGATGGTGCGGGCCTTGCCACTGGCGTCGGCCTGCTTGATCTCGGTGGTCGACTTCTTGGTCAGCGTGATCTTCTTGCGCTCGGCCGTGGCCGTGCCGTGGCTGGCCTGCAGGAAACCCAGCAGGCGCTGCTTGTCGGCATCGGTCAGGGTGTCGGCGGCGGAAGCCTTGGGCACGCCGGCGGACTTGAGCTGCTCAAGCAGGGTATCGGTTGACTTCTTGAGTTCGGTTGCAAACTCGGCGACGGTCGTACTGGACATTTGTAATGGGACCTTTAGCTAGGGCATGACCCACCCGGAGGGCAGGGGCCAGCCTTGACTGAACTTATTTTTTCATGACGATGACTCTTGAGCAGCGGCTTCATTGGTGAACCAATGTTCGCGCGCCTTCATGATCAGGGCTTTGGCTTCGTCCTCGGACTGGCCGGTGATCTCGGTGAGCTCGTCGACCGCAAGGTCGGCCAGGTCATCCAGCGTATGCACGCCGCCGTCGGCCAGCTTGGCGATCAGTTCGGGCGTGAGGCCTTCGAGGTCGCGCAGGTCTTGCGACACTTCCTCGACGCTTTCCTCGCGCGCGATCTCCATCGTCAGCAGGGCGTCCTTGGCACGGGCACGCAGCTCGTTGACGGTGTCTTCGTCGAAGGACTCGATCTCCAGCATCTCCTGCAGGGGCACATAAGCCACTTCTTCCAGGCTGGTGAAGCCTTCGGCGATCAGGATATCGGCGATCTCCTCGTCCACATCGAGTTTGGCCATGAACAGCGAGCGCAACGAGCCGGTCTCGTCGGCCTGCTTCTGGGCCGATTCGGCCGCGTCCATGATGTTGATCTTCCAGCCGGTCAGGTCGGACGCCAGGCGCACGTTCTGACCGCCGCGGCCGATGGCGATGGCCAGGTTTTCCTCGTCCACCACCACGTCCATGGCGTGCTTCTCTTCGTCCACCACGATGGACTGCACATTGGCCGGGGCCAGGGCGCCGATCACGAACTGGGCCGGGTCTTCGCTCCACAGCACGATGTCCACGCGCTCGCCGGCGAGTTCGTTGGTCACGGCATTCACACGGGTGCCGCGCACGCCGACGCAGGTGCCGATGGGGTCGACGCGCTTGTCATGCGAAACCACGGCGATCTTGGCGCGCGAGCCGGCATCACGGGCGCAGGACTTGATTTCCAGCAGGCCCTGCTCGATCTCGGGCACTTCCTGGCGGAACAGCTCGATCATGAACTCGGGGGCCGAGCGCGACAGGATGATGGGGGCGCCGCGAAGCGTCAGGTCCACATCCATGATCATGGCGCGCACGCGGTCGCCGGTGCGCAGGTTTTCCTTGGGGATCATCTCGCCGCGACGCAGGCGACCTTCGACCCGGCCGGACTCGACAATGATGTCGCCCTTGTCCATGCGCTTGACGGTGCCCACGAAGATCTTCTCGCCACGCGACATGAAGTCGTTGAGCAGCATCTCGCGCTCGGCGTCACGGATCTTCTGCAGGATGACCTGCTTGGCAGCCATGGCGCCGATGCGGCCGATCGGCAGCGACTCGACGGCTTCCTCGATGTACTCGTCGACCTCGATGTCGGGGATCTGTTCCTTGGCTTCGAACAGCAGGATTTCCTGGTCGGGCAGTTGCAGGCCGGCCTCGTCGGGCACCACGTGCCAGCGGCGGAAGGTCTCATAGACGCCGCTATCGCGGTCGATCGCCACGCGGATGTCCACGTCGCCTTCGTACAGCTTCTTGGTGGCTTGCGCCAGGGCGGATTCGACCGCGCCAAAGACCACGTCGCGTTCGACGTTCTTTTCGCGGGAAATGGCTTCCACCAGCATCAACAGTTCGCGATTCATGCCTCTAACCTCCAATACCTTCAATGACCTGTGGCCGCATCGCGGCCCTTGAAGCTCACGATCGGCGCCAGACGCGCCTCGCGCAATTCGTCCAGTGTGAAACCCAGCGCCTGCAGCGGCGGGGCTTCACGCTTCTTGCTCACCTTCTGTCCGGGCTTGGGTGCCGGCGCGTCGCTCCAGACGATCTGCCAGCCCGTGCTGCCGTCGGCAGCGTGCACGCGTTCAAGCGTGCCGCGGAATTTCTTGCGGTTGGCGCTGACCTGACCGGCCGCTGCCGCGCCCATCGGCGCCTTGAGCGTGATGTCGACCACCTGGCCGGCAAAACGCTCGAAATCCTTTTCGTGTCGCAGCGGGCGATCGATACCCGGCGAGGACACCTCGAGCCGCTTGTATTCGATGCCATCGACTTCCAGCGCATACTGCAGCTGGCGCGTGACCTTCTCGCAGTCCTCGACGTTGACGAAACGTTCGCCGGCCTGAGGATCCCAGGGCAGGTCGATCGTCACGCGCAGCAATCCCCCGGCGGAGCGGTCGATCTCCACCAGGTCGTAACCGAAACCGGTCACGGTCTGTTCGACGATTTGCTGCAGTGTCAACGTTGCCCTTCCCTGGCCATCAAAAAGCGTTCGACCATAAAAAAAGGGCGGTTGGTAATCCGCCCGATTGGTCGAGAATTGCCGCATTGTACTCGAAAATCGGGATTAGACCCTTGATTTTCAAGGAAAAATGAGCCCGGGCCGTCTCGTTGTATCGAAATCGCCGGATTGGCAGCAAACCTGATTTTCAGGCCGCAGCCTGCACCAGGGTCCTGGTGTAGGGATGGGCCGGGTCATCCAGCAGCGTCGAAACCTGCCCGGATTCGACGATGTCACCGCCCTTCATGACCAGCACCTCGTGCGCCATGGCCCGGATCACGTCCACGTCGTGGGTGATCAGCAGGTAACTCAGGGCCCGTTCGCGCTGCAGGCGCTGCAGCAGTTGCAGCACCTGTTTCTGGATGGTCACGTCCAGGGCGCTGGTGGGCTCGTCCAGCACGATCAGGCGCGGCTCGACGATCAATGCCCGGGCAATGGCCAGGCGCTGGCGCTGCCCCCCGGAAAACTCGTGCGGGTAACGCTGCAACAGGCCGGGGAACTGGGTCTCGGTCAAACCCACCTCCTCCAGCGCGCTTTCGACCTTGGCCTTGCGCTCCTCTTTTGAGAGCATCGGTGCATGGATGGTCAGGCCCTCGCCCACGATCTCCTCAACGGTCAGGCGCGGCGACAGCGAGGAAAACGGGTCCTGGAACACCACCTGCACGACCCGGCGCAAGGCTTTGTCCAGCGCCGGCCGGCCCTGCCAGGCCTGGCCGCCCACCTGAAGTTCTCCTCGGTACGGCAGCAGGCCCAGGGCCGCCAGGGCCAGGGTCGATTTGCCCGAGCCCGATTCGCCGATCACCCCCAGGGTGTGGCCGGGCGGAATACTGAAGCTGGCCCCCCGCACCGCCACGAACTCGCCGCGGCGGAACCAGCCGCGCAGCCCCGGCAGCGGCACGGGGTAAGCCACGCGCAGGTCCTGCGCCTGCATCAGGGCCGGGGCCCCGGCCTGCTGGGGCAATTCCTGCACGTCGCGTACCGGGCGGCTGTCGATCAGGCTGCGGGTGTAGGGATGCTGCGGGCGGGCAAAGACCTCGGCCACAGCCCCCTGTTCCACGATGCGCCCGCCCTCCATCACGATGACCCGGCTGGCAAAACGCCGTACCAGGTTCAGGTCGTGGGTGATCATCAGCACGGCCATGCCATGTTTCTGCTGCAGGCCGTCCAGCAGGTCCAGGATCTGGCCGCGCAGGGCCACGTCCAGCGCCGTGGTCGGCTCATCGGCCAACAGCAATCTGGGCTGACAGGCCAGGGCCATGGCGATCATGGCGCGCTGGCGCTGGCCGCCGCTGAGCTGGTGCGGGTAGGCCGCCACGCGCTGTGCCGGCTCGGGAAAGCCGGTAACGGCCAGCAGCTGGATGGCCCGCGCCAGGGCTGCGCCACGGTCCAGGCCCAGCTTGAGCTGCAACACCTCCGTGATCTGGTCGCCGATGGTGTACAGCGGGTTCAGGGCGGTCATGGGCTCCTGGAAGATCATGGCGATGTCGCGGCCGCGCACGCCGCGCAACTCGCGCTCGGGCAGGGTCATCAGGTCCGCCGCGCCCTCGCTGCCCTGGAAGCGGGCGGCGCCGCTGACGGCAGCCTCGGGCAGCAGGCGCAACAGGCTCAGCGCCGTGACGGTCTTGCCGGATCCCGACTCCCCCACCAGGGCCACCTTCTCGCCCGGCGCGATCTGGAAATCGAGACCGCGCACCACTTCCTTGCCGCCGAAAGCGACTCGCAAGTCTTTCACATCCAACAGGAAACCACTCATTTCTCGGCCTTCCTCGGGTCCAGCGCATCGCGCAGCGCATCGCCCATGAAGGTCAGCAGCAGGAGCGTGATGACCAGCACGCCGAAGGTGGACAGGGAGATCCACCAGGCGTCGATATTGTTCTTGCCCTGGGCCAGCAGCTCGCCCAGCGAAGGCGTACCTGGCGGCACCCCCAGGCCCAGGAAGTCCAGCGAAGTCAGGGCCAGGATGGCCGCGCTCATGCGGAAAGGCAGGAAGGTCACCACGGGGGTCAAACTGTTGGGCAGGATGTGGCGCCAGATGATCTGCCCGTTCGACAGGCCCATGGCGCGCGCCGCGCGCACGTAGTCAAGCTGGCGGTTGCGCAGGAATTCGGCGCGCACGTAGTCCGACAGGCCCATCCAGCCGAACAGGCTGAGCAGGATCAGCAGCAGGGCCACGCTGGGGTCGAACATGGCCGAGAAGATGATGAGCAGGTAGAGCTCGGGCATGGAGCCCCAGATTTCAATGAAACGCTGGAAACCCAGGTCGATCTTGCCGCCGAAATAGCCCTGCACGGCCCCGGTGAGCACCCCCAGCAGCACGCCGATGAAGGTCAGCGCCAGGGCGAACAGCACCGAGATGCGAAAACCGTAGAGCAGGCGCGCCACCACGTCGCGCCCGCGGTCGTCCGTGCCCAGCCAATTGTCACGGGAGGGGCCTGAAGGGTTGGGCTCCTTCGCGAAGTAGTTGATGGTGCTGTGGTGGTAGGGATTGGGCGGGTACAGCGCGAAGTTGCCTTCTTTGGCGAACTGCTGCTGGATGTAGGGGTCCAGGTAGTCGGTCGGCGTCGCGAAATCCCCACCGAACGCCGTCTCCGGCACGTTGTGCAGGATGGGCAGGTACCACTGGCCGTGGTGGCGCGCCAGCAGCGGCTTGTCGTTGGAGATCAGCTCGGCGCCCAGGCTGAGCACGAAAAGCGTGCAGAAGACAGCCAAGCTCCAGAAGCCCAGGCGGTTGCGCTTGAAGCGCAACCAGGCGCGCTGTGAGGGTGAAAGGGAAACGCCGGCCATCAGTCGAACTTCACTCTCGGATCGACCCAGACATAACAGAGGTCGGAAATCAGCTTGGTCACCAGGCCGATCAGCGTGAACAGGTAGAGCGTGCCCAGCACGACGGGATAGTCGCGCCGCATCACCGACTCATAGGACAACAGGCCCAGGCCGTCGAGCGAGAACAGGGTCTCGATCAGCAGGGAGCCGGCAAAAAAGGCACCGATGAAAGCGGCCGGAAAGCCGGTGACGATGGGGATCAGCGCATTGCGGAAGACGTGCGTCCACAGCACGCGGTTCTCGCCCAGGCCCTTGGCGCGGGCCGTCAGCACGTATTGCTTGCGGATCTCCTCGAGGAAGGCGTTTTTGGTCAACATGGTGGTCACGGCAAAGGCGCCCAGCACGCTGGCCGTCACCGGCAGGGTGATGTGCCACAGGTAGTCCACGATCTTCGCGCCCCAGCTCAGCGTCTCCCAGTTGCTCGAGGTCAGGTTACGCAGCGGAAACCACTGCAGTTGGCCGCCGAAGATCACCAGCAGCGCCACGCCCAACACGAAGCCGGGAATGGCATAACCAATCAGCACGATCAGGCTGGTCAGCGTGTCGAAGCGGCTGCCGGCGCGCACCGCCTTGGCGATGCCCAGCGGAATGGAGATCAGGTAACTCAGGAAAAAGGTCCACAAGCCCAGGCTGATCGACACCGGCAATTTGTCCTTGACCAGTTCCCAGACGCTCTTGGGGTTATAGAAGCTCTTGCCCAGGTCGAAGCGCGCGTACTGGCCCAGCATCTGCCAGAAGCGCTCATGGGCCGGTTTGTCGAAACCATAGAAGGCGCGGATCTCGGCGATGCGCGCGGCGTCCACACCCTGGCGGCCGCGATAACCGGCGCCGGAGGCCGCCGCGCCCTCGCCGCCCGTATCGCGCCCCTGCAGCTGGGCCACCATCTGCTCCACCGGCCCCCCCGGTACGAACTGGATCACGACAAAGGTCAGCAGCAGGATGCCGAACAACGTCGGGATCATGAGCAGCAGGCGCTTGAGGATGTAGGCCGGCATGGCTTAGCGCCCTCCCCGAGCCGCTGCAAGATTCGCAGCTGTCGCCCACCAGACGGAGGTCACCCAGGCCTCGGGCTGGTAATAACGTGGTGTCACGGCCGGCTGTTCGAAGCGGCCGGCGCGCCAGGCCACGCGGTGCACCCCGCTGTACCAGTGCGGCACAGCGTAGTGGCCATGGCGCAGCACGCGATCCAGTGCACGCACACGCGCCACCAGCTGCGGCCGGGTCTGGGCCGAGATCACCTGGTCCAGCAGGGCATCGACCGCCGGGTCCTTGAGGCCGATGACGTTGCTAGAGCCCTCGATGTCGGCGGCCTTGGAGCCGTAACGTTCCAGCAGCTCGGTGCCCGGCGCCTCGCTGCCAATCAGGCGATTGCTGATGATCTCGAAGTCGAACACATCCATGCGCTTTTGCAGCAAAGCGCTATCAACCATTTTGTAGTTCACCCTCATACCCAGTTTTTCAAGATTTCGGGCGTAGGGCGTGACCACTCGCCCCATGGTCCCCTGGTTATCCAGAAACTCAATGCTGAAGACCTCTCCTTTGGCATTGCGCAGCGCGCCATCCCGGTAGGTCCAGCCGGCGGCGGCCAGCAGGTCGCGCGCGTGGCGCAAGTTGTCGCGCAGGGTGTGACCGGAGGCCGGGTCCAGGCTGGTCACGGGCGGTAGCGGCACCTCTTCGCTGAAGACTTCGGGCGGCAACTGGCGGCGCAGCGGCTCCAGCACGGCCAGCTCTTCGGGGCCGGGCCTGCCTTGGGCCTCGAAGTCGCTGCCGACGAAATAACCACGCACTCGTGTGTAGGCGTTGTAGAACAGCTGGCGGTTCATCCACTCGTAGTCCATGGCCAGGGCGATGGCCTGGCGCACGCGCACGTCCTTGAACTTGTCGCGCCGCATATTAAAGAGGAAGCCCTGAAAGTCGCCGGCATTGCCGTGCTGCAGCTCCTTCTTGATCAGTTCACCACGCTCGAATTGCTTGCCGGTATAGGCCCGCGCCCATTCGCGCGCGATGAAGGCCTGGATGAAATCGAATTCGCCGGCCTTGAAGGCCTCAAGCCGAGCTGTGTTGTCCTTGTAGATCTTGTAGGTGATGCGGTCGAAGTTGAACAGGCCGCGGCGCACGTTGAGATCGCGCGCCCAGTAGGCCGGGTCGCGCTCGTAACTGATGTCCTTGCCGAAGTTGACCTTGCCGATGCGGTAGGGCCCGCTGCCGATGGGCACATCGGTGACGATCTGGTCCAGCGGCTTGCCGTCGCCCCATTTCCGGCTGAACACCGGCATGCTGCCTGCAATCAGGGGCAGTTCGGCGTTCACTCGCCTGAAGTCGAAACGAACACTGCGCTCACCCAGCACAGCAACGCGGCTGATCTCGCCCAAGTACGTTCGGTACTGAGGTGCCGCCTCCTTGGACATGAGCTTGTCAAACGAATATTTCACATCGGCGGCTAGCACCGGGGCACCGTTGTGGAAGCGCGCGTCAGGGTGCAACGTGAAGGTGGCAGAGAGCTTGTCCTGCGCCACGCTCACATCCTGTGCCAGCAGGCCATAGGCTGTGGTCGGTTCGTCCAGGGTACCGATCAGCAGCGACTCGAATATCAGCCCTGCCAAGCCTGGCGGCGCAGCACCTTTGAGGGTAAATGGGTTGTACTTGTCATATTGAGACTGCGAAGAAGACGAAACTAGAGAAATCTCGCCCCCCTTGGGTGCGGCCGGGTTCACGTAGTCGAACTGGGCAAATCCCGGCGCATACTTGATGTCGCCGAACTGGGCATAAGCATGCGCGGCCCAGCCCGGCAGGCAGAAGATCAGCGAAATCAGGGCAAGCAGAAAATGGCGCATCCGCATGCGACAATTCTGCACACAAATCTTTCCTTCCTTGGCAAATCGAGAAAAAATATGGGTTTCCTTACCGGCAAGAAATTCCTGATCACCGGCGTGCTGAGCAACCGCTCCATCGCCTACGGCATCGCCAAGGCCTGCCACGACCAGGGGGCCGAACTGGCCTTCAGCTACGTGGGCGAGCGATTCAAGGAGCGCATCACCGAGTTCGCCGCCGATTTCGGCTCCAAGCTGATCTTCGACTGCGACGTCGGCGACGACGCCCAGATCGACCAGCTCTTCAAGGACCTGTCGGCCCACTGGCCCCAGTTCGACGGCTTCGTCCACAGCATCGGCTTTGCCCCGCGCGAGGCCATTGCCGGCAACTTCCTGGACGGCCTGTCCCGCGAGAACTTCCGCATCGCCCACGACATCAGCGCCTACAGCTTCCCGGCCATGGCCAAGGCGGCCCTGCCCTACCTGAAGGACAAGGGCGCCCTGCTGACGCTGAGCTACCTGGGGGCCCTGCGCGCCATCCCCAACTACACCACCCTGGGCTTGGCCAAGGCCAGCCTGGAAGCCTCGGTGCGTTACCTGGCCGAAGCCGTGGGCCACCTGCCCGATGGCCGGTGCATCCGCGTCAACGGCATCAGCGCCGGCCCCATCAAGACCCTGGCCGCCAGCGGCATCAAGGATTTCGGCAAGCTGCTCAACGTGGTGGCCAACGGCTCGCCGATCCGCCGCAACGTGACCATCGAGGACGTGGGCAATGTCGCCGCCTTCCTGCTGAGCGACCTGGCCGCAGGCATGAGCGCCGAGATCACCTATGTGGACGGCGGCTTCAGCCAGACCGCCGTGGCCGTCGTGGACATCTGTTACCGCCCGGGCCCATCCAAATAAAAACGCCCCGCAACCGCGGGGCGTTTTACTTGAAGCGTGTGCGTTTCAGGCCTTGACGCAATCGGCGTAGTAGTGCTTCTTGCCGTCCTCGGCCACCACCTCCACCAGGCCGTGGATGTCGGTTTCGAAACCCGGGCACTGGCCGTTGAATTCGCGGGCGAACTTCAGGTAGTCGACGATCTTCTTGTTGAAGACCTCACCCGGGATCAGCAGCGGGATGCCGGGCGGATACGGCGTGACCAGGCCCACGGTGATGCGGCCTTCCAGCTTGTCGATCTCCACCCGCTCGGTGGTGCGGTGGGCAATATGGGAATAGGCCTCGCTGGGGTTCATGGCCGGCGTCAGGTCGCTCAGGTACATCTCGGTGGTCAGGCGCGCGATGTCGTACTTGGCGTACATCTCGTGGATGAACTGGCACAGGTCACGCAGGCCCATGCGCTCGTATTTCGGCTGCTTCTTGCAGAACTCCGGCATGACACGCCACATGGGCTGGTTCTTGTCGTAGTCGTCCTTGAACTGCTGCAGCGCGGTCAGCAGCGTGTTCCAGCGGCCCTTGGTGATGCCGATGGTGAACATGATGAAGAAGCTGTACAGGCCGGTCTTCTCCACCACCACGCCGTGCTCGGCCAGGTACTTGGTCACGATGGAGGCCGGCAAGCCGGTCTTGTCGAACTTGCCGTCCAGGTTCAGGCCGGGCGTGACGATGGTGGACTTGATCGGGTCCAGCATGTTGAAGCCGTCGGCCAGCTGGCCAAAGCCGTGCCACTTGCTGCCGTTCTTGGTGCTGCGGCCGTCACTGCGGATGATCCAGTCCTCGGCCGCGCCGATGCCCTCTTCCGCCAGCTTCTCCGGGCCCCAGACCTTGAACCACCAGTCCTGACCGTACTCCTCGTCCACCTTGCGCATGGCGCGGCGGAAATTGAGGGACTCGATGATGCTTTCCTCCACCAGCGCGGTGCCACCGGGCGGCTCCATCATGGCGGCGGCCACGTCACAGCTGGCAATGATGCTGTACTGCGGGCTGGTGCTGGTGTGCATCAGGTAGGCCTCGTTGAAGAGGTGGTGGTCCAGCTTGGTGTTCTGCGCGTCCTGCACCAGCACGTGGCTGGCCTGGCTGATGCCGGCCAGCAGCTTGTGGATGGACTGGGTGGCGTAGACCATGGAGTTTGTCGGACGCCCGCGCTTCTTGCCCATGGCCTGGTAACGGCCATAAAAGGGGTGGAAGGCGGCGT
>CAUPQO010000097.1:0-11584 GCA_963513295.1 uncultured Hylemonella sp. | reverse complement strand
CCGGGCCGGAGCCGCGGTAGGGGATGTGCGTCATGAAGACACCGGTCTGGCTCTTGAACAGTTCGGTCTGCAGGTGGCCGATGCCGCCCGTTCCCGAGGAGGCATAGGAATACTTGCCCGGCGACTTCTTGAGTTCGGCGATGAAGCCCTTGTAGTCCTTGGCCGGGAAGCTCGGATGCACCGCGATGATGTTGGGCGTGGCGGCAATGTTGATGATGGGCGTGAAGTCCGTCAGCACGTTGTAGGGAATCTTGGTATTGATGGCCGGGTTGGCCGCCGTGGTGGACACGGTGGCCATGCCGAGGAAATAACCATCCGGCGCAGCGCGCACCGTTTCGAGCGCCCCCACGACACCGCCGCCACCGGCCTTGTTCTCGATCACCACGGGCTGGCCCAGGGCCTTGCCCAGCGGCTCGGAGATCACGCGCGCGATGATGTCGGTCGTGCCGCCGGGTGCAAAGGGCACCTGCAGCTTGACGGGCTTGTTGGGATAGCCTTGGGCAAAAGCGGTACCGGCGGCAGCCAGCAGGCTGAGGGCAAAGAGGGCACGACGCTGCATGGGGACAACTCCTGAATCAGTGAGAGATGCCCGATTCTATTGCCCCAGCAGCGCCTTTTTAAGTCGGGTATCCACGGGGTTGGGGCCGACGAAGATCTCCAGCAGCGCCTGGTAGAAATCGGCCCCGCCGATGGCCGGGCCGCGCGACACCTCGTTGACGGCCAGCTGCAGGCCCTGCCCGGGCAGGTAGTCGAGGTTGATGGTGTCGCCCTCACGCGCCACGCCGATGGTGTCGATGGTGCGCGCAAACTGGGCCACGCGGTCCTGCATGGCCGCCCATTCGGCGTCGTTCACGTTCTTGCGCATGCCCCGGACCAGGGCCTTCTTGATCTCGCCGGAGTCGACCGCCATCAGCATGCGCAGCTGCAGGCGGCGGGGGGCGTCCGGGTCCAGGATGGCTTGCGGCGCGGCCGTCTTCTGCGGCACATAAAGCGCGGCCACAAAGGCCTTGAAGATGTAGACCGCACGCACGCCCAGGCCATTGAGCTGCAGTTCGCGGCTGCCCATGCGGACCGTATCATCGAAACGCAGGCCTTCGAGCATGGCCGCATGGGCGGGGGCACCGGCCAGGACGCAGGCCAGGGCCAGCAGCTTGGAGACAAGGAGCTTTTTCATGGGTATTCAACGCCCCGGCACGGCGGCCGGCTGACAGGCAGCGCAACGGACCAACGGGCGGTTCGCTGGTATTCTCGGCCCGTGAACTACTACGCCCAGCTGCTTTTCCCCGATTTCTCCCTGATCCTGTGCGGTTATCTGGTCTGCCGCTACACGGCGCTGAACCGGCCGGTCTGGGACCAGGTCGAGATCCTGGTCTACTACTTCCTCTTCCCGGTGCTGCTGTTCCACAGCATCCTGCGCAGCCCGCTGGACCTGGACGCAGCCTCCAGCCTGATCGGCGCGGGCCTGAGCATGGGCATCATCGGCATCGCCCTGGCCTATGCCCTGCCCCACCTGCCCTGGATCGGTCGCCACATCGACACCCGTCTGCACGCGGCCAGCACCCAGGTGGCCTTCCGCTTCAACTCCTTCATCGGCCTGGCGCTGGCCGAGCGCCTGGCCGGCCCCCAAGGCCTGCTGCTGCTGGCCGTGCTGATCGGTTTCTGCGTGCCGCTGTTCAACGTGGGCGCGGTCTGGCCCATGGCACGCCACGCGCAGCGCAGCGTGGGGCGCGAGCTGCTGCGCAACCCGCTGATCATCGCCACCGTGTCGGGGCTGATCGCCAACGTGCTGGGCTTTCGCATCCCGGCCTGGGCCGACCCCACGCTCAGCCGCATCGGCGCCGCCTCGCTGGCCCTGGGCCTGATGGCGGCCGGGGCCGGCCTGCGTTTCTCCAGCCTGGGCAAGGGCAAGGTGCTGGCCGTGGCCGTGCTGGCCATCAAGCACCTGCTACTGCCGCTGATCGCGCTGGGCCTGTCCCTGGCCTTCGGCCTGACGCCGGTGCAGACCACCATCCTGCTGGCCTTCTCGGCCCTGCCCACGGCCTCCAGCTGCTACGTGCTGGCCGCACGCATGGGCTACGACGGCGCCTATGTGGCCGGCCTGGTCACCCTGTCCACCCTGCTGGGGGTGGCCAGCCTGTCGTTTGCGCTGGGGGTGCTGCGCTAACTCACTGCTTGAGCTGTTCGGCCATGAAGGCGTGGATGGCCTCGAGCTCGGGCTTGAGCGGGGTGTAGGCAATGCCTTCGCGACGCAGCAGGGCGCGCATGCCGCGGTCCACCTCCTTGGCCTGTTCCTCGTCCTGGAAACGCCCGGTGTGGATGTACTTGCGCTCACCGCGCTCGACCATGATGTTGACGTTGTTGTGCTGCTTGTACCACTCGAGGATCTGCTTGCGCGTCTTGCCCGTGTCGCAGATGTTGTCGGGGTAGAACTCGTTGTAGTAGAGGATCTGCGGCAGCGAGCATTCGCCCACCAGGTACTGCACCTGGCCGTCGAGCAGCTCCAGCATGTGGAACTGCTGCTGGGCGATCCTGTACTGATTGCGCAGGCTCTCGTAGTCTTTTTGCCACACCAGCGATTTGGCGTAGTCCGGAATCAGCTCCACTGTCTTGTGGTGCAGGTGCAGGTACAGGATGATGGCGGCAGTGAACAGCGACTTTTCGCAGCCTGGCCCGCCGATGATGTTGATCACCTTCGTCGGGTACAGGCGCATCTTGTTTTCCGGCAAGTGGGGCGAGACGTAGGTGTATTGAATGGTCATGTTCCGACTCCGTCATTCACGCAGGGGACTGTGGTTCCGGCTGCTGGGCCAGGGCCCAGGCAGCATGCTCGCGCACCAGGGCACTGCCCCGCGCCAGCTGCCCCTGCAGTGCTGCGACTATCGCAGGGTCATGCGCCACGCGCAAGGCATTTCCCAGGGCCACCACGATGTTGCGCACCCAGCGCTCGTGGCCGATGCGCCGGATCGGGCTGCCTTCGGTACGCTGCAAGAACTCCGCCTCGCTCCAGGCCAGCAGGTCCAGCAGCGCACCCCCGCTCATGCCGGGGCGTGGCGCGAAATCCGGCAGGGGGCTGCGCTGCGCGTACTTGTTCCAGGGGCAGATCAGCTGGCAGTCGTCGCAGCCGTAGATGCGGTTGCCCATCAGCGGGCGCAGCTCCAGCGGGATCGGCCCCGCATGCTCGATCGTCAGGTAGGAGATGCAGCGCCGCGCATCGAGCCGGCCCGGGCCCAGGATGGCCTGCGTGGGGCAGACCGTGATGCATGCCTCGCAGCTGCCGCAATGGTTGCTGACGGGCTCGCTGGCCGGCAGGGCCAGGTCCACATAGATCTCACCCAGGAAAAACATCGAGCCGGCCTCGCGGTTGAGCACCAGGGTGTGTTTGCCGCGCCAGCCCTGGCCGCTGCGCGCGGCCAGTTCGGCCTCCAGCACCGGGGCCGAGTCGGTGAAGACGCGGTGGCCAAAAGGCCCCACTTCAGCGGCCATGCGCTCGGCCAGCCGCTGCAGGCGCGCGCGCAGCACCTTGTGGTAGTCGCGGCCACGGGCGTAGAGCGAGACGATGCCCTCCGCGGGACGCTGCAGGCGCGCGAACTCGATGGCCTGCCAACCCTCGGGCATACTCGCGCCCAGGTAGTCCAGACGCGCGGTGATCACGCTCACCGTGCCCGGTACCAGTTCGGCCGGGCGGGCGCGTTTGAGGCCATGCGCGGCCATATAGGCCATCTCACCGTGGAAACCACGCGACAACCAGTCGCGCAAACCCGGCTCGGCGTCCGACAAATCGACACCACTCACGCCGATTTGGGAAAATCCAAGTTCACGGGCCCAGGCCCGTATTTGGGAAATGAATTGACTGCTGCTGAACGTCACGAAGCCATTGTAGAAACCCGCGTCCTGCCCGACGAATCCGCCACGCAGGCCCTGGCCGCCGCGCTGGCGGCGCAGCCATCCCTGCGCAACACCTTTATCGAGCTGCACGGCAACCTGGGCGCCGGCAAGACCACCTTGGTGCGCCACCTGCTGCGGGCCCTGGGCGTGAGCGGCCGCATCAAGAGCCCCACCTACGCCGTGGTCGAGCCGCATGAACTGCCCGGGCTCAACATCTGGCACTTCGACTTCTACCGCTTCAGCGACCCGCGCGAATGGGAAGACGCGGGCTTTCGCGACCTGTTCGCCAGCCCCGGCCTCAAGCTGGCCGAATGGCCCGAGAAGGCGACCGGCCTGCTGCCCGTGGCCGATCTGGCCATCACACTGCAGGTGCAGGCCGACGAATCACGCCTGGCCACGCTGACGGCCGGTACGCCTACGGGTGCGGCCCTGCTGAAGGGCCTGCGCGAGGTACAGAAATGATCCAGCGGCGCGAACTGATCCAGGCCGGCACCCTGGTGCTGCTGCTGGGCCGCGCCCAGCTGGCCAGCGGTGCGGCCATCGTGGCCGTGCGCGTCTGGCCGGCCGAGGACTACTCGCGCGTCACGCTGGAATCGGACACCGAACTCAAGGCCCGGCAGAGTTTCATCGGCCAGCCGCCGCGGCTGGCGGTGGACATCGAGGGCATCGAGCTCAACCCCGCGCTGCGCGAGTTGGTGGCCAAGGTGCTGCCCGAGGACCCCAACATCGCCGGCATCCGCGTGGGCCAGTACGCGCCCGGCGTGGTGCGCCTGGTGATCGACCTCAAACAGGCCATCAAGCCCCAGGTCTTCACGCTCAAACCCATCGAGCCCTACCAGCACCGCCTGGTGTTCGACCTCTACCCCACCCAGCCGCCGGACCCGCTGGCCGCACTGATCGCCGAACGCCTGGGGCAGAAAGGACCGGCCCCCGCCGCCCCGGCTCCGCGCACCGACACCGACCCGCTGGGCGATCTGATCGCCCGTCATGCCGACAAGGCCCCTCTGCCGGGCCTGCCCCCCGTACCCGCGCTGCCGGCGCGCGGCAACGGGACCGACCGCCTCATCATCATCGCGCTGGACCCCGGCCACGGCGGCGAGGACCCGGGCGCCATCGGCCGCAACGGCACGCGCGAGAAGGACGTGGTGCTGCGCATCGCGCGCCGCCTGCGCGACCGCATCAACGCCAGCAGCGTCAACGGCCATACCCTGCGCGCCTACCTCACGCGCGACGGCGATTTCTTCGTGCCCCTGCACGTGCGTGTGCAGAAGGCGCGCCAGGTGCAGGCCGACCTCTTCGTCAGCATCCACGCCGACGCCTTCTACACACCGCGCCCCCAGGGGGCCAGCGTGTTCGCGCTCAGCCACGGCGGGGCGTCGAGCAGCGCGGCACGCTGGATGGCGGCCAAGGAAAACAAGGCCGACCAGATCGGCGGCATCAACGTCAAGGCCAAGGATGCGCAGGTGCAGCGCGCCCTGCTGGACATGAGCACCAGCGCGCAGATCAAGGACAGCCTGCAGCTCGGCGGCACCCTGCTCAGCGAGATCGGCCGTGTCGGCAAGCTGCACAAGCCGCGTGTGGAGCAGGCCGGTTTTGCCGTGCTGAAAGCCCCGGACATACCCAGCGTGCTGGTGGAAGCCGCCTTCATCAGCAACCCGGAGGAAGAGGCCAAGCTCAATAGCGAGGCCTACCAGGAGCAGCTGGCCCAGGCGCTGATGCGCGGCATCGAGGGTTATTTCGCCAAGAACCCGCCGCTGGCGCGCAACCGCAGCGTCTGAACCGCAGCCTCTCCCCGATGGATTGGATCGTCCACTACCCGGCCCTGCGCCATCTGCACATGGGCCTGGCCTTCACCAGCGGTGTCCTGTTCGCGCTGCGCGGCGCGGCCGTGCTGGCCCGCCAGCGCTGGCCCCTGCACCCCGTGCTGGGGCGGGTCAGCGCCATCATCGACACCGGCCTGCTGGCTGCGGCCCTGCGCCTGCTGTGGGAACTGCGCCTCAACCCCCTGCTCACGCCCTGGCTGCAGGTCAAGCTGGCCGTGCTGCCGCTGTACATCGTGCTGGGCATGCTCGCGCTCAAGTACGCGCGCCGGCGGGAAACCAAGGCGCTGTGCTACCTCGGCGCACTGGCCTGCTACGGTTTCATGGTGTCGGTGGCGCTGACCCACTCGCCCTGGGGCGTGTTCACCAGCTTCTGAGTCAGGCGTCCGTGTGCTGCACAGCAGGCGGCCAGCCCACGGTCTGCGTCAGCAGGATCTGCTGGTCGGGGCCCAGACCCATGGCCTGCCCCAGCGCATGGCGGTCGAACCAGGCACGCACCACGGTCACCATGCCAGCCGAGGCGCAGCACAGGTAAACGTTCTGCGCCATCGCCCCCGCAGCCACCGAGGCGTAGGACTCGCGCATGGCGGCAGGCACGGTCTTCATGCGGCCATGATCGGCCACGTAGACCAGGTCCAGCGGCGCGTGGTCCACGAAATCCTGGTAGCCGGTGACACGGCGCACGTCCTCGGCTTTCACCAGCAGCAGCACGTGGCGCTGCGGCTGGTAGCGGTACAGGCCCTGCGGCAAGGCCACGTAGAGGTCCACCTCCTGCGCGTTGAGGGCCGAAGGCGCCGTGCGCCCGCCGTGCTCGGCGCGGTTGATCCCTGCGGCCGCCCACAGCAGATCGGACAAGGTCTGCGGCCCGAGTGCCTCCGGCCGGAATTCACGCTCCGAATGCCGGCGCTGCAGCGCATCCATCAGCGGCAGGCCGCCCGTGGTCTGCGCCGGCGGCAGTGCCATCTCGCCCAGTGTCTCGCCCGTGGCGGGCTGGCCGTGCAGTTGGCCCAGCAGGCCCAGCGCCATCTTGGTCAAGGTGTTCATCAGCTCCCTCCTTTCAGGGCGCGGGCAGGGCCGCCGCAGCGGCCGGGCGCACCAGCGCCAGGATCTCGTCTTCGTTCAGGGTCTCGCGCGCCAGCAGGCGCGCACTGCCCTCTTCCAGCACGGTGCGGCGCTCGGTCAGGATGCCGGTGGCGCGTGCAAAGGCGGCCTCGGTCAGCGCGCGCACCGCGCAGTCGATCTCGCGCGCAGTCTCGGGCGAGAACTGACGCCCCCCTGTCTCAAAGCCCTCCGTCAACGGCCCGAGGAAGGGCGAAGGCGGGTTCTCGTAGGCCACCTGCCCCAGCGTGGCGTCCATGCCGTAGCGCATCACCATGGCGCGCGCAATGTCGGTGGCCTTGGCCAGGTCGTCGGCGGCGCCGGTGGAGACATGGCCGATCAGCAGCATCTCGGCCGCGCGCCCGGCCAGCAGCATGGCCATCTTGTTCTCGAGCTCCTCGCGCGTCATCAGGAAGCGGTCCTCGGTCGGGCGCTGGATGGTGTAGCCCAAAGCGCCGATGCCGCGCGGGATGATGGAGACCTTGTGCACCGTGTCCAGCCCGGGCAGCGAGAGCGCCACCAGCGCGTGGCCCATCTCGTGTACGGCGATGGTGCGGCGCTCCAGGGGGTTGAGGATGCGGTTGCGCTTCTCCAGCCCGGCCACGATGCGCTCGATGGCGGCGGTGAAGTCGGCCAGTGCCACCTCGTTCGCATCGCGCCGCGTCGCCAGCAGCGCAGCCTCGTTGACCAGGTTGGCGAGATCCGCGCCGGTGAAGCCGGGCGTGAGCGCAGCAATCTGCTCCAGGTCCAGCCCCACGGCGAGCTTGATGCGCTTGATGTGCACCTGCAGGATCTGCACGCGGCCGCGCTTGTCGGGCCGGTCCACCAGCACCTGGCGGTCGAAGCGGCCGGCGCGCAGCAGCGCCGGGTCCAGGATCTCGGGCCGGTTGGTGGCGGCCAGCAGCACCAGGCCCTGGCGCGGGTCGAAGCCGTCGAGCTCGGCCAGCAGCTGGTTGAGCGTCTGCTCCTTCTCGTCGTGGCCGCCCAGGCTCCAGGCGCCGCGCGCGCGGCCCAGGGCGTCGAGCTCGTCGATGAAGATGATGGCCGGTGCATGCTGGCGCGCCTGCTCGAAGAGGTCGCGCACGTGCGCCGCCCCCACGCCCACGAACATCTCGACGAACTCGGAGCCGTTGATCGAGAAGAAGGGCACGCCGGCCTGGCCGGCCACCGCACGCGCCAGCAGCGTCTTGCCGGTGCCCGGCGGGCCCACCAGCAGGATGCCCTTGGGCATGCGCGCGCCCAGGCGGCTGTGCGACTTCGGGTCCTGGAGGAAATCAACCACCTCCTCCAGCTCGGCCTTGGCCTCGTCCACGCCGGCCACGTCGTCGAAGGTCACCTTGGTGTCACTCTCCACATAGACCTTGGCGTGGCTCTTGCCGATGGACAGCAGGCCATCGCCCAGACCTCCGCCCAGGCCCCCCTTGCCCGCGATCCTGCGGATGGCGAACATCCAGATGCCAAAGAAGATGAGTGCAGGCGCCACCCAGGAAAACAGGTCGCGCAGGAAGGTGCTCTGCACCATGCCGGTGAAATGCACGCCGTAGCCGGACAGATCACGCGCCAGGTCGAGCTCGACGCGCGTGGTGGAAAAGCGCGTACGCCCGTCGGCCCGTGGCTGGTTCAGCGTGCCCTCAAGGTGGTCGGGATAGACCGCGAGCTCCCTGACGTTGCGTTTCTCCAGCTCCTGCAGGAATTCGCTGTAGGGCAGCGGCTGCACCTGCTGCCATTGCTGCACATAGCTTTGCAGCACCAGCACGCCCAGGATGGCCAGCACGGCATACCAGAGATTCCACTGTGTCCCTTTCTCCACCGGCTCAATCCCCGTCCAGGTGCGGAGGGGAGAGGCCCTCGGCCGGTTCGCCGGTGTCCGGGTCGATCCAGTCGGAAATGCCCAGCTCGCTCTCGGCCTCCTGCAGGCTTTCGCCGGGCTCGGGCCCCTCGGCATCATTGGCCTGCATGTCGGCCAGGGCATCCTCGTAGCTGTCAAAGGGACCGAATTCCTGCTTGCCGGCAGGCGCCGTCCAGTAATAACCGTCGGGCCGCTTGACGATCAGCTCGTTCAGGCCGTCGACCGTCTCGGGCACGGCCTTCATGGCCGGCGTCTTCCGTTCGGTCAGGGGGGGTTTGCGTGTCATCTCATCCACCTTCCTTGTGCACATCCGTAAGCATCGAGCCGGTTGACCTGTCTTTACTTGAGCCAAGTCAAACATGGTCCAGCTTGCCCTACTCCGGGCCGCCCATCAAGCTGATGATTCATCCATCAAAAAGAAACGGGGGAATTCCAGCATGCGGCTTGCCACCGGCGTCATCCTCTCGCTGGCCCTGCTCATGGAAGCAGCCGCGGCCGACACCTCCCCTGCCGAGCTGGCGGCACGTTACGGGCAGGCGGTCGACCGGCGCCTCAGCGTGCCGCCCGCCGAGGTCCAGCGTTACGGCGCACTGGCCCAGGCCATGCTGCTGGCCCATGGCATCGGCCCGATCATGCCGCAATACCTGGTGCTGGTCGACCGCAGCCCGCAGGTGCAGGCCCTCTTCCTGCTGTGGCTGGCGCCGGCGTCGCAGCCGCTGTTGATCGGCGCCGCGCCGGTGTCCACCGGCCGCCCCGGCGAATATGACTACTTCGAGACGCCCACCGGGGTGTACGAACACCGTACCGTCAACCCGGACTTCCGCTCCGAAGGGACCCCCAACGAACACGGCGTGCGCGGCTTCGGCGCTGCAGGCTTGCGGGTGTTCGACTTCGGCTGGCAAGCGGGGCGACGCACTTGGGACGGCGGCGGCACCAGCCCCATGCGCCTGCTGCTGCACGCCACCGACCCCGATCTGCTGGAGCCCCTGCTGGGCAGCGCGCAATCCAAGGGCTGCATCCGCGCCCCGGCCACGCTCATCCAGCTGCTGGACCAGTACGGACTGCTCGACGCCGACTACGAAGAAGCCATCCGGGCTGGCCGGAGTTTCTGGGTGCTCTCCCCGCAACGCACGCCGGTCAGCGGACCGGGACGCTACCTGGTGATCGTCGACAGCCAGCGCGAGCGGCGACCGGCTTGGTCGCCCCCGCCCTCAGCCCTGCAACGCTGAGCCGCCGTAAACTGACACGCACCATGCTGCTGCACGAACCCGAACTCACCCGCGGCTCCTGGTATGAAGCCAGCGTCAGCCGCTCCCACGCCACGCCGCCGCTGGAGGGTGCGGTGCAGGCCGACGTGTGTGTCGTCGGCGCCGGCTACGCGGGCCTGTCGGCGGCGCTGGAACTAGCCGAGCGCGGCTACACGGTGGCCCTGCTGGAGGCACAGCGCGTGGGCTGGGGCGCCTCGGGCCGCAACGGGGGCCAGGTCATCGGCGGCGACGGCCACGGCGCGGACGACACGCTGGAGGAGCAATTCAGCCCCGCCGACGTCAAGCGGGCCTGGGACATCTCCATGGAAGGCCTGCAGCTGCTGCTGCATCGCATCGAACGCCACGCCATCGATTGCGACTACACGCCCGGTTACCTGAGCCTGGCCGTCAATACGCGCAAGGGCCGCGCCCTGCTGCAGCGCCTGGAGCACATGGACCGCCACTACGGCCACGTGCAACAGTGGCTCCCGCCGCACGAGATCGGCCGCTGGGTGGCCAGCCCGCGCTTCCATTCCGGCGCCTACGACCCCGCTTCCGGCCATCTGCATCCGCTCAAGTACGCCCTGGGTCTGGCAGCGGCGGCGCGCGCCGCCGGCGTGCAGCTCTACGAGCACAGTACGGCCCTGCACATCGAGCCGGGCGAGCGCGCCGTCGTCAAGACCCTGCACGGCGCGGTGGCCTGCCATTACGTGGTGCTGGCCGGCAATGCCTACCTGCAGCCCTTCGCCCCGGCGCTTGCACCGCGGCTGGCGCGTCGCATCCTGCCGGTGCTGAGCTACATCATCGCCACCGAGCCCATGGCACGGGAACGCGCAGACGACCTGATCCGCCAGCGCGCCGCCGCCAGCGACACCAACCACGTGCTGGACTACTTCCGCCTCACGGCCGACCACCGACTGCTCTTCGGCGGCGGCGACCGCCACCGCCCTGCCCCGTTGCACCGGGTGGCGCAGGACATGCGCCGCCTGATGCTGCAGGTGTTTCCGCAGTTGGCGGACCTGCCCGTCGCGCACGTCTGGGGCGGGCAGGTCGACATGAGCCTGAACCAGGCCCCGGACTTCGGCCGCCTGGGCGCCAACATCTACTACCTCCAGGGTTTCTCGGGCCACGGCCTGGCACTCGCCGGCATGGCCGGTCGGCTGGTGGCCGAGGCCGTGGCCGGGCAGGCAGGGCGTTTCGACCTGCTGGCGCGCATCAAGCACCGGCATTTCCCGGGCGGACCGCTGCGCGCGCCGGCGCTGCAACTGGGCTTGTGGTACTACCAACTCAAGGACTTGATCGGATGAAGCAATACGTCCAGCACGCCAGATTCGAGGGTCGCCTGCTCATGGTCGGCTGCGGCAGCATCGGCCAGGCCATGCTGCCCCTGCTGCTGCGCCACCTGGGCATGACACCGGCGCAGATCGGCATCATCGCAGCCGACGACAAGGGCGAGGCCATCGCGCGCGAATACGGTGTGGCCTACGAGCTGTGCCCGCTCACCCAGACCAACTTGCACGCCGTGCTCGACGGCCGGCTGCAGCGCGGCGACTTCCTGCTCAATCTTTCGGTCGAGGTCTCCAGCCTGGCACTGATCACCTTATGCCACGTGCGCGGCGCGCTTTATCTGGACACCTGCATCGAGCCCTGGGCCGGCGCCTACACCGACCCCGCGCTGACCGCAT
>CAUPQO010000096.1:0-11608 GCA_963513295.1 uncultured Hylemonella sp. | reverse complement strand
GGCGGTGGGCACCAGCACGCCGAAGTAGGGCTGGCCGCCCAGCAGCACGGGCTCGGGCGTGGAGAGCAGGCCCAGCACCGCCGTGCCCTGGCCGTCCTGGCGGCCGCCGAAGTAGAGCCAGACCGGGCTCATCGATTTCAGTCCCGCCTCCGGTGATTGCGAGAACAGGGCCACCAGCTTCTGGATCACGTCGTACACGGTTCGCACCACGGGGATGCGCTGCACCAGGCCGTTGAGTGCGCGCGCCAGGCCGCGTTCCAGCCCGGCCTCGGTCAGCAGGCCCAGCAGGTAGATGCAGGCCAGCAGCAGCAACAAGCCGAGCAGATAACCCAGCAGCTCCGAGCCCGTGCCCCCCAGGCCCATGTGGACGAGCAGCTGGCCGAAGGCGCTCTGCGGGCCGAGCCAGGTCGAGAGCAGGCTCAGGGCCCAGCCGATCAGGATCAGCGTGGCGGCCAGGGGCAGCATGGCCAGCAGACCGGTGAGCAGGGTGCGCAGGGGGTGGCGGAATTGCAGCTTCATGGCCCCGACTGTAGCCGGCGGCGCCGGGCTTGCAGGCACAATCGGCAGACCTGTCCCTCACACCCTGCCATGACGCCCGAGAACACCGAAACTTCCGACCGCCTGGGCCGCCCGCAGACCGGCTGGCGCCTGACGCTCTACACCGTCATCTTCGAATCCGACACCCGCGCCGGGCGGCTGTTCGACATCTGGCTCATCGTCTTCATCCTGGCCAGCGTGCTGGCCGTGGTGCTCGACAGCCTGCCGGGCCTGCCCGCCGGCCAGCGCGACATCCTCTACCGCATCGAGTGGCTGTTCACCGCGCTGTTCACCATGGAGTACCTGGCGCGCCTGGCCTGCGTGCGCCAGCCCCTGCGTTACGCCCTGAGCTTCTACGGTGTCATCGACCTGCTGGCCCTGCTGCCCACCTGGCTGGCCCTGCTGGTGCCCGAGGTGCACGCGCTGATCGACGTGCGCGTGCTGCGCCTGCTGCGGGTGTTCCGCATCTTCAAGCTCACCGCCTACCTGGCCGAGTTCCAGGCCCTGGGTGCCGCGCTGCGCGCCAGCCGGCGCAAGGTGCTGGTCTTCATCTCGGCAGTCATGATGATCGTGGTGGTGATGGGTACGCTGATGTACGTGGTCGAGGGGCCGGCCAACGGCTTCACCAGCATCCCCACCGCGGTCTACTGGGCCATCACCACCATGACCACGGTGGGTTTCGGCGACATCACGCCCAAGACCGATCTGGGCCGTTTCATCGCCTCCTTCATGATGCTGCTGGGCTGGGGCACGCTGGCCGTGCCCACCGGCATCGTCACCGCCGAGATGACGGCGCGGCGCCTGGGCAGCCAGCCGGTCTCGCGCACCTGCCCCGAGTGCCTGAAAGAGGGCCATGCGCCCGAGGCGCATTACTGCCTGCACTGCGGCACCGCCCTGCCGCCGCTGGTGCGGGACGGGGAGGGTGTCAAATAAGTCACGCCAGAGGCCGCTTTTTTGCTATCAAATTTGTACTGCCAGACCGGATAAGCGCACAATCTCCCCATCATTCTTCATGAACCTGGAGTTCCCATGAAAAAGCTCAACCGCGGTTTCACGCTGATCGAACTGGTCATCGTGATCACCATCATCGCCATCCTGGCAGCCATCGCGCTGCCGCGCTACATCGCCCTGCAGTCGGATGCCCGCGCAGCCAAACTGCAGGCTGCCGCTGGTAGCGTCCGATCGGCCGCCGCCCTGGCCAAAGCCTTGTGCATCAGCCAGACCGGCACGGGCTCCACCACCTTTCTGATCGGGGGCGCGGGCGGCGGCGGCTGCAACGTGGCTGCCGGCGCGACTGTTGGCATCATCATGGATGGAACGCCCGTGCTGACGGCTTTTGCCTACCCCACGGCTGCGGCTGGCGGTATCCAGGCTGCTGCGCAACTGGGGGCCGACTACACAGTCACCTTCGCAGGTGACGTGATGACGGTCCAGTCCCCTGGCGCCACAACCCCCGCCAACTGTCAGTTCACCTATACCTGGACGCCCGTCGCCAACGGCGCGCCGACGGTCTCGACGCCGGACATCACCGGCTGCTGATCCCGGGCCCCCGGCTCCCGCAAGGGGCTGGTCACGGCAGGCACAATGCCTGTCATGACCAGCCCCTTGTTTTTGCCCCCGGTCGTGGCACCGGCGGCTCTCGACGACACCCTGCAGCATCAGGGCCATGCCGTGCTCGACGCTGCCGCAGTCTGCGCCTTGAGCGGCTGCCGTCTGGCCGACCTCCTGGCCCTGCGCCCCTACTGGGACGAGCTGCCGCCCGACGCCTTCCTGAAGGATGGCGGCCGTTACCGCCGCCGGCGCCACTCCTGTTTCGTGCTCGACGGTGAGCAGCTCAGCCAGGTGCCGCACCGCGCGCACTGGCAACCGCTGGAATACAACGCCCTGCACGGCGGCATGCAGCGCCTGTTTGAACCCATGGCGCCGGCCATGCTGCAGCAGCCGGCCTGGGCGCAGCTGCTGCGCTGGCTGGGGCGGGTGGCCTCGGCGCTCAAGGGGCGGCAGTCCTGGTACATCGAGGCGCATCCCTTCCGCATCGACACCACCGACGGCATCGGGCGGCCCACACCCGAAGGCGCGCACCGCGACGGCGTGGACCTGGTGGCGGTCTTCCTGGTGGAGCGGCGCGGCGTCAAGGGCGGCGAGACCCGCGTGTTCGAGGCGGCCGGCCCCAATGGCCAGCGCTTCACGCTGAGCGAGCCCTGGTCCCTGCTGCTGCTGGACGACGCGCGGGTGGTCCACGAGACCACGCCCATCCAGCCGGTGGCGCAGCCGGCCTACCGTGATACGCTGGTGATCACGCTGCGCGCCGGCGCCTTCCAGGGCGAAGACGCCATCCCCTGACACCGACCAAGGAGACGAGCCATGTTCAAGCACATCCTGGTGCCCGTAGACGGTTCCGAGACCGCGCAGAAAGCGGTTCAGAAGGCCGCCGGCCTGGCCAAGGCTTTCGGCAGCCAGGTCACGGCCATCTACGTGATCGATCCCTATCCCTTCACCGGTCTGGGCAGCGATTTCGCCTACGGCCAGGCCGAGTACCTGAGCGCGGCCACGGTCGAGGCCAAGGAGGCCACCGAGGCGGCGCAGGCCACGCTGGCACAGGCCGGCGTGCCGGTCACCACCCAGGTGATCGAGGCACATGCCGCCTGGCGCGGCATCCTCGACACGGCCAAGGCCATCGGTGCCGACCTCATCGTCATGGGCTCGCACGGCCGGCGCGGGCTGGAGAAGATCGTGCTGGGCAGCGTGGCGCAGCGTGTGCTCTCGCATGCGCATCTGTCGGTGTTCGTCGTGCGCGACTGAGGCCGCGCCTCAGCCCCGGCGCCGGGCCTGCATCTCGGCGCCCATGGCCGCCTGTGTGGCCTCGCTCATGGCGGCACGCGCCGCTGGAAACACCAGGCCTTCCTCGGCTTCGATGTGGCCTGCATAGATGCCGCGAAAGTGTTCGATCGCCGCGCGGGTGTCGGCCCCGACGGTTTCGGTACAGCCCGGCTCAGACCAGCGCAGCAGCGCCTCGCGCACCTCGGCCCACAGTGTTTCCATCTGCCGGTGGTCCGCCTGCAGGCGCAGCACGGTGGTCTGCAGCGAAACATTGCCCTGCGCCAGCAGCAGGGGGAAGACGTGTTGCTCCTCGTCCTGGTGGTGCAGGGGCGCGGCGAGGTCGAAGTAGCGCAGCACGTCGGTCGCGGCCGAACGCGTTTGCGCATCGTGGCCTTTGTCGTCGATGTAGATGACCAGGCGCCCCAACAGGTCCAGGCTGCGCTGCACACGTTCGTGGCAGGCTTCCAGCATCTCGTAGGGCTGCTCGAAGCCCGCGGCCGGGCTCTCGAAGCCGGGCAGGGTGGTGGCCACGGGCTCAGGCCGCAGGTTTGGCGCTCAGGTCGGCCAGCTGCTTGCGCAGGGCCTTCTCGTCGTTGAAGCGCTTGGTGGCATCGCGTGCCACGGCCATGGAGCCCAGCATCTGGCCGGCTTCGTCGCGCACCATCTCGAAGCTCATGTCCACGTAGATGAACTCCACGCTCTTGTGCAGCGAGCGCGTGATCATGGAAGTGCGGCCCGGCTTGACGCCGCCGCGCTCCAGCGCCTGGTTGAAACCGTCCCAGTGCGCCTTGCGCATGCGTTCGGGAATGATGAGGTCCAGGCTCTGGCCCACGGCTTCGGCCGCGCTCCAGCCGAAGACCTTCTCGGCACCGCCGTTCCAGACGCGGATGATGCCTTCGAGGTCGCAGAAGATCAGGGCCTCCGGCATGTTGCGCAGGATGTGGGCGGCGGTGGTGTCAAGGGTCGGGTCTTGCGGCATGGCGGGTGCTGAAGAAATATTTTTGAGGCAGCTACAGCGTAACCCAGGCCCCACGCGCCGCCAATAGTTCGAGAGAACTACGCGCCGCGGGCAGGGTTATTGCCCGCGGCGACGCTCAGCCGCATTGCCCCACGTAGCCGCAGGCCGTGCAGAAGTCGCAGCCGTCCTTTTTGATGACGGTCGGGTTGCCGCACTCGGGGCAGGGGCGCCCGGCCATGGCAGCGGGCTCCTCGCCTTCGGCGTATTCGCCCGGGCTCTCCAGCACGCCCATCTCGCGCAGCGGGTAACCCTGTTCATCCAGCACACCCAGCATGGCGTAGCGGTGGATGATGAGGCGCGCCATGTAGGCCACGGTGGAAGGCCAGGTCTGCTGGCGGCGCTCGCCGTGCGGCAGGCCGGGCACGAAGGCCATGAACTGGCCCAGGGGCTCGGCGTAGTTGAGCAGCTTGCGGAGCTTCATGCCGATCCAGGCCGGGTCCACCACGCGCATGTCCAGCGAGAGGATGCGCGCCAGCCCGTCAAGCGCGCGCGGGTAGTTGCCCGAGAAGCCCACGGCACACGGGCGCGTGACGCTGCCGCCTTCGGGCGCGGGCAGGGTGACCTCCTTGAGCGTGAGCGTGAAGGCCTCGCCCGTGGCCGGGTTGTCGATGTCCACCGCCCAGGCCAAGGTGCCCGAGGGGCCGGTGAGCGGCTCCTCGCGGCTGAACATGGCGTCGAGCACCGGCGTCGGCGCGGCCTGCGCGCGTTCGCGCCACACGCCCAACTGCTCGCAGCGCCAGCGCACCACCGCCGCCGTGGCGGCCACCACGCCGGGGAAGAGGCGGCGCTCGCCATGCGGCGGGAAGGGCATCTCGAAGGAGCGTTCTTCCGCCACCGTGGCCAGCGCGTCAAGCTTGAGGCGCAGCCAGGCCGGGTCGTTGGCGCGCAGGTCCATGGACAGGGTCTTGGCCAGCGCGCCCAGGCCGCGTGGCTGCTCGGCGCCGTTGACCCAGACCTCGAAGGGCTGGGGCGGCCCGCCTTCCTCACCCGGCAGTTCACCCACGAAAAGCGCGAACTCGCCATAAGGGTGGTGCACCATGAAGCTCCAGGCCAGGTTGCCGCCGGGCAACTCGGGCCGGCCCGGCCAGCGCAGCGAAGACAGCACGGGCGCGGGCAGGCGCTCCAGCGCCAGGCGCCGGTTGGCGTCGTCCAGCTGCAGCGGCGCGGCTGTGGGCGTCACGCTGAGCACCGAGCCCAGCACACTGTTGGGCCGGTAGGTGGCCAGACCCTTGAGCCCGGCCTTCCAGGCCTGCAGGTAGAGGTCCTGGAAATCCGCATAGGGGTAGTCGGCCGGCACGTTGACGGTCTTGGAAATGGCCGTGTCGATGCAGGGAGCCACCGCGGCCACCATGGCTGCGTGGTCCTGCGCGCTCATCTCCAGCGCGGTGACGAAGGCGGGGGTGAGCGGCGCGGCCTCACCCTTGAGGTGACGGTACAGGCGCCAAGCGTGGTCCTCCACCGCGTATTCCTTCAGGCTGCCGTCGGGCATGCGCTTCTTGCGCGTGTAGTGCCAGCTGAAGGCCGGCTCGATGCCGTTGCTGGCGTTGTCGGCAAAGGCCAGGCTGATGGTACCCGTGGGCGCGATGGACAGCAGGTGCGAATTGCGCAGGCCCTGCTTGCGGATCTTCTCCTTCAGCGCGGTGGGCAGGCGCGAGGCAAAACGCGGGCTGCTCAGGTACAGGTCGGCGTTGAACAGCGGGAAGGCACCGCGCTCGCGCGCCAATTCACTGGACGCGTCGTAGGCCGCATCGCGCATGGTTTCCGAAATCCGGCGCGCCATGTCGCGCGCTTCCTCGGTGTCGTAGCGCAGGCCCAGCATCACCAGCGCATCACCCAGGCCGGTGAAACCCAGGCCCACGCGGCGCTTGTTGCGCATCTCCTGTTCCTGCTGCGGCAGGGGCCAGACGGTCACGTCCAGCACGTTGTCCAGCATGCGCGTGGCGGTACGGCACAGGTCCGCAAAGCCGGTGAAGTCGAAGTGGACCTTGTCGTCGAAGGGCTCACGCACGAAGCGCGTGAGGTCGATCGAGCCCAGTCAGCAGCTGCCGTAGGGGGGGAGGGGTTGCTCGGCGCACTGTCCTGTGACCAAGCCGTTGAAGATCACGGTGTTATGGTCGGATTGCGTCGTGTCGTAGACGGCTTCCCTGCCGGCCGGCAGGATTTCCTTGATCCGAGCCGTGAACCGCTGGCTTTTGAGCAGGACCTTGCCTGTCACCCAGTTCTGGTACTTCTGACGCTTGTTCTCCAGCAGGAAACCAATTTCCTGCATGAAGATATCGCGCGATTCGCCATCAATGATCAACTCATACAGATCCTGGCAGTGGTAGTCCTGGTGCCCCCCCTTGCCGTCGGGCATCGATTTGTTGCCTGCTGGCCGGCGATGGTGGATGCGGGTGTAGACGCCGAAATTTGACAGCAGCATCTGCACGTCCTGCAGCAGCGGGTGATGGATCGACGTCAGGCGGACGGAGCAAGTCTGTTTGAAAGACGATACGTTGACCGTGCCGTCGGTTTGGAACAGGCCGCGCAGGTAACCCCGCATGCAGTCCTCGCTTCCCTGCCATACGACCTCCGGAACGCGCAGCTTGGTTTCCCGTGTGAAGCCGTACTCTTTCAGAGCCCTGGCCAGCAGCACGGAACGGATGGCAACCATATTGCGATCGGGTACGCCGATGGAGCCCACCTGGTAGCGCCGTGCACTTGAAGAAAGCCCCGAAATCAGAAGGTTCACGGTGTTGACCACCATCTCGGACAACGCCCGTTCTTCGTTCCAGAGGTTCAGGATGGCGGCTTCCTGCCCTTTGCCGCGGTTGGTGAAATGGCCGTCGCCGGCAATCAGCCCGATCAGGGTGCCGAGTTCTGCGTTGCCTTGCGTGCCGAACTGGCCTTTGGCGCATTGCACCAGCAGTTCATCGCCCGGGCGGAGCTCCGAGAGCTTGATCTTGCCGCGCTGGGTGTAGAACTCATGCCATGCCGTTGCCTTGATTTCATATCCTTCGACAGTCACCACCCGGAATACGTCAGCTTCGGGGGCCGTCATGAAGGCCGGTAAGGCCGGACGCACCGCAGTGCTGCGCTCGTCCAGACCCAGCGCACGGCTGTCCACCGTCACCTGCAGCGGAGTTTGCTGCTGGTACAGATCGCCGATTCTTATCAAGCCATGCTGGGTCGCCAGGCGCGTATCTGCCGTCACGCAGGGGTTGGTGCTGGCGATGCTCTCGCAGTACGACAGGTTGTTGTCGCGGTTGATGGTGTCGATGAACAGCACGCCGGGTTCGGCGTGGTCGTAGGTGGAGCGCATGACCTGCTCCCACAGGTCGCGCGCGGGGATCTTGCGGTAGATCCACAGGCTGCGCTCGCGCTCGAAGTAGGCGCCGGCCTCCTTCTGTGCCACGCCGGCCTCGGCTCGGTGCACCAGCTCGAATTCGGTGTCGTTCACCACGGCCTGCATGAAGGCGTCGGTCACGCCCACCGAGATGTTGAAGTTCTTCAGGTCGCCGGAATCCTTGGCGTGGATGAACTCCTCGATGTCCGGGTGGTCGCAGCGCAGCACGCCCATCTGCGCGCCGCGCCGGCTGCCGGCGGACTCCACCGTCTCGCAGGAGCGGTCATAGACGCGCATGTAACTCACCGGGCCCGAAGCGCTGCTCTGCGTGCTGCCCACCCAGGCGCCGCGCGGGCGGATGCGCGAGAAGTCGTAGCCCACGCCGCCGCCGCGGCGCATGGTCTCGGCGGCCTCCATCAGCGCCACGTAGATGCCGGGGTGGCCCTCGTCGTCGTGCGAGATCGAGTCGCCCACGGGCTGCACGAAGCAGTTGATCAGCGTGGCCGTCAGGTCGGTGCCCGCGGCGGACTGGATGCGCCCGGCCGGCAGAAAGCCCTGCTGCAGCGCGTGCAGGAAGCGGCCCTCCCAGTGCTGGCGTTGTTCGGGCGCCTCCACCTGGGCCAGGGCGCGGGCCACGCGCTGGTTGACCTGCAGGATGCTTTGCTCATCGCCCTTGGCGTACTTTTCCAGCAGCACTTCCTCGCTGATGCTCTGCGGGGCCAGTGCGGTCTGGATCGGATGCGTCGTGTCGCTCATGAGAAATCTCTCCATATCTGTTTGGACAGGATGCTAGGAGGAGTGCCGGCACGCGGGTTTGACCTGCCACAAACCCTGGTCTCATGCAGGCAAGGCGTTGTTTCGAGGGGAACGCACTTGCCAGTGTGGCACGGTCTTGAGGAAAATCAAGCCATGACCATTTCCACTTTTGATGACCTGCTGGCCACTGCGCGCCAGCAGCGTGAGCCGCAGCGCCTGCTCTTCGTTTTTGCCACTGCCGAACTGCCGGCCGACAGCACACCCGAACAGGCCGCGCGTTTTGAGGCAGGTCAAGGCGGGGCGCTGGCCCCGCTGATGTGCGTGGACAAGACGCCGCAGGAACTCTTCTCTTTTGCAGCACTGGCCGAGGAGGCGCAACAGTTCGGCCAGACCTGGGCCCTGGTGTTCGTGGCGGCCATGGCCGATGGCCAGGACGCCGAGGCCCCTCTGCAGCGCATGGTGGAAGACGTCAAGCGCGGCGCCATCGGCAACTACCTGCCGTTCAACACACGGGGCGAGCCGGTGCGCTTGGGCTGAGCCAGCCAGGACTTTAAGCTGCTGCAAGAAGATCAACATGGATACACCAAAACTGCGGGTCGGCCGGCCCATCACCCCCGAGGAATTCGAGCTGCTGGAAGACGAGCAACTGGTGCGTCTGCTGCCGCGGGCCTACCGTGAATACTTCCCCGGCAAGGATTTCTGTGCCGACGGTTTTTTCTACCTGCACGATGGCACGGCCTGGAGTTTCTACAAGGGCGGGTTTGTCGATGACTGAACCCGCGGCGCCCGCATGCCATGGGCGCCATGGATGACGAACCAGACGATCACGATGTCAGCCGGAGACTGGAAAGACCTGTACGCCGCCGCGCAGTCGGGGGATCTGGCGCTGGTGCGGTATCACATCAGCGCGGGCGTGAACCCCAATTACCAGCACCCCGAAGTCCTGTGCACGCCGCTGGTGGCCAGCCTGATCCAGGGCCACGACGACGTTGCGCTGTATCTGCTGGACCAGGGGGCCGACCCGCAGTTGCGCTCGGAGTTCGATGACCTCACCCCGCTGCAGGCCGCCCGCCGGCACGGTCGAGAGGCGCTGGTGCACAAGCTGCTGGCCCTGGGCGCGCGTGACACACGCCCGCCCTTCTGGCGGCGCTGGCTGCCGGTCTGAGCCGGGGACATCCCTGGCCCGCAACGATTGCCGATTTTCAAGGACCCGCCACACCATGTCTCGTCTGCTGCTGCCCCTGTGCTTCGCCACCGCCCTGCTGCTCGGCGCCTGCGCCGGCCCGGCCCCGGGCCAGGGTGCGGCGCAAACCACCTTGCCCCTGCACCGTGCCTGGGTCGAGGGCCGCCAGGTGGAGTACGTGACCACCGACATCTCCGACGCCGGCATGGCCCGGCAGGAAGGCGTCAACTATGTGCCACGCCTGGCCCAGGCCATCCCCGCGCCGGGCCGGCCCTCGCTGGTGGAGCGGGTCTACAAGTTCGTGGGCGGCGAGCAGATCTCGGTGTTCCAGTCGGCGCCCCTGCCCACGGGCGGGGCGAATGCGGACCGCAGCTACAGCCCCTTGTGGCGCATGGTGCTGGTGCGCTGGCTCAAGCCGGGGGCCGTGCGCGAACTGCGTTCCGAAGAAGAGGTGCTGGCGGCGCAGGAGCGAGGGGACCTTGCCCTGGAGGTGACGGACATCGTGGTCAACTGCCCCATCACGCGTTCGGTGGACGGCCTGGCGCTCAAGGGCGTGCGCTGAGCCTGAACACCCTGGGGTGTTACCCGTGCCTGGCCTGGTCGAAACCGGCGCGGCCCGTTCGTCGTACAGTCTGAGTGATGTCTGAAGGACCTACCATGAGTACCAACACCGTCCGCCTGCACCGCGTGCTGCGCGCCCCGCCCGAGCGCGTCTACCGCGCCTTCCTGGACCCCGACGCCATGGTCAAGTGGCTGCCGCCACACGGCTTCACCGGCAAGGTGCACCATCTGGAAGCGAAGGTGGGTGGCAGCTTCCGCATGTCGTTCACCAAGCTGAGCACCGGGCACGGCCATGCCTTCGGCGGCCAGTACCTGGAGCTGGTGCCGGGCGAGCGCATCGTGCACACCGACCGCTTCGACGCCCCGAACCTGCCCGGCGAGATGCGTGTCACCCTCACCTTCAAGGCCGTGTTCTGCGGCACCGAGCTGAACGTGGTGCAGGAAGGGATCCCCGCCGTCATTCCCGCCGAAGCCTGTTACCTGGGCTGGCAGGAGTCCTTGCTGTTGCTGGCCCAGCTGGTCGAAGCGCAGATCCCGGATTGAGGTGAGCCTGATGACCCCCCATGACTTCAACCAGCGTGCCGCGGCCATGCTGCCCGGCTACCTGGGCATCGTCATCACCCGCGTGGCGCCGGGCGAGGTGCACGCGGAGATGCGGGTGCGCCACGAGCTGATGGCGCCCAACGGTTTCCTGCATGCCGGCAGCCTGGTTACGCTGGCCGACACCAGTGCGGGCTGCGGCGCCCTGGCCAGCCTGCCCGAAGGGGCCAACGGTTTCACCACCATCGAGCTCAAGTCCAACCACCTGGGCACGGTGCGCGACGGGGTGGTGCTGAGCGTGGCCAAGGCCGTGCACCTGGGCCGCACCACGCAGGTGTGGGACGCCACGGTGACGCACCGCGAGAGCGGCAAGACCTTGGCGCTGTTCCGCTGCACGCAGATGGTGCTGTACCCCAAGGCCGGTGCCTGACTAGGGCTTGCGGGTCGCGTTGTCGCCCAGCCAGTCGCGCAGCTGCCGGTAAAGCTGCCAGCCGCCCAGCAGACGGGGCAGCCAGCGCAGGATGCGGCGCGGGCGCTTGAACACCAGCAAGCCCAGGGCGGCCAGGGGCCAGACCGGATGCTGGCGCAACCAGTGCAGGCCGCTGCGCATCTGGTCGACCCGCACCAGCGGGGACTGCAGGGCCCGGGCTTGCCGGGTCAGCGTGAGGCGCAATTCGGCGCTGCGCAGCAGCAACTGCTGTTGCCGCTCCATCAGTACCTGGTGTTGAAGCCGGTGCATGGTGTGGGGATGGGGCCTTATTCGCCCGTATCGAGCCCGGCCCGGACCCGGCCGACGTACGCCTCGAAGCTATGGAACACGCCGCCCATACATTCCAGCAAGTCCCGGGCCCATGCCATCAAATACGTG
>CAUPQO010000095.1:0-11867 GCA_963513295.1 uncultured Hylemonella sp. | reverse complement strand
GGCCTTGGCCACTTCGGCCGCGGTCTTGGCGTCGAAGGCCGCCTTCTCGTAAGCCGCAGCCTGCTGCGGGATCAGGCCGGCGGAGGCCAGCAGGCCCGCCACCACGGCGCTTTGTTTCAGTGTCTCGCGACGAGTTTGCATGTGATGCTCCTTGAATAAGTCCATGCTAATGAAAAAATCTACCCTGCCCTATCGGTATTTGTACTTATTGCCTCATTTCGCCGCGCCGGCTGCCAGCCAGGCTGCGATAGTTTTCGCTTCAGCTTCGCTCAGAGACTGCGCCGGCATCGGGATAGGACCCCAGACGCCAGAGCCACCATTCTTCACCTTGCCCGCCAGATAGTCGGCCTTGCCGGCGTGCTTCTTGGCGATGTCCTGGAAACTCGGACCCACCAGCTTCTTGTCCATGGCGTGGCAGGCCGTGCAGCTGTACTTGGAGAGCAGCGCCAGGACCGCCTTGTTGTCGCCGCCGGCAGCGGCAGGCTTGGCCGCCGGTTTGGCAGCAGGAGCCGGTTTGGCCGCCGGGGTTTCCGTGGTCGACGCGGCGACACCTGCCTTGCGCTCAGGTTGCGTCGTGTCGGCGCCATGCTGGGCACCCACCAGACGGTTCTGCTCGGCCAGGTTGCCGTGCGCATTGCGGGCATAGTCGGGCAGGAAAGAGGCGACCTTGGCTTCCGGCACGCAATCCTTCATGCAGGCGACGTTGCTGGTGTCGGCCTTCCTGACCTTGCTGAATTCCGGGCCGGGCCACATATTGTGCTCACGCGTCATGCCGTTGCGGTTGGGCATGCGGGCCTGCACTTCGGCAATGTTCTTGTCCGACATCACGAAGTTGTCGGGCACGATACCGCCCAGGTTCAGCAGGAAGGCCGTCACGGCGTACACCTCTTCGGTGCTCAGTGACTTGGGGGCGTTCCAGGGCATGGCACGGTTGATGTAGTCCCACAGCGTGGACACCGTGGGCACCTTCATCAAGGTGGTGCGGCCCGGGTAGTCCGCGCGCTGCAGGTTGGCCACGCGACCGGTCTTGATGTCCTCGGCCGTGGTGCCGCCCACCAGGGGGCTGAACACTTCGCCGGACTCGCCGAAGATGCCATGGCAGTGGGCGCACTTGCCTTCCCACACGTCCTGGCCCTTGGCCACGCTGCCGGAACCGACGGGCAGGCCCTTGAAATCGGGGCGCACGTCGATGTCCCAGGCGGCCACTTCCTTGGGGGTCGCATCGCGACCGACACCCGGGTACTTGGCGCTCTGGGCCTGCGCAACGCCGGCGCCAGCCAGCAGTGCGGCCGTCAGAATTGCATTAAGAAACCTGGACATTTTTCACCTCACCGCTTTCCTGCACCAGCCACGACTGGATGGCATTGTTGTGATAGATCGAGCGCGTGCCACGCACGGCACGCAGTTGCTTGTAGGTCGGCTGCACATAACCCGTCTCATCGGTCGCGCGGCTCTGGATGATGGCCGGCTTGCCGTCCCACACCCAGTCGATGTTGAAGCGCGTCAGCGCCTTGGACATCACGGGATTTTCCAGGCGCGCACGGCGCCAGTTGCGGCCGCCGTCCACCGACACGTCCACCTGCTTGACCTTGCCGCGACCCGACCAAGCCAGGCCGGAGATGTTGTAGAAGCCCTTGTCCAGCAGCACCTGGCCGCCGGAGGGCGTGGTCACCACGCTCTTGCATTCCTGGATGTTGGTGTACTGGCGATGCAGCCCGCTGGGCATCAGGTCCATGTAGTGCACGGCCTCGTCCTTGGCCGCGTAGGGCATGTCGCCCACTTCGATGCGGCGCAGGTACTTGACCCAGCTCACACCCTGCACACCCGGCACCACCAGGCGCAGCGGGTAGCCCTGCTCGGGGCGCAGCATCTCGCCGTTCTGACCGTAGGCCACGATCACTTCGCCGGAGGTGATCAGTTCCATGGGGATGGTACGGGTCATGGAGGAGCCGTCGGCGCCCTCGGCCAGCACGAACTTGCCCTTCTTCAGGTCGGCACCAGCCAGTTCCAGCAGGGTGATCAGCGGCACGCCGGTGAACTCGCTGCAGGAAATCATGCCGTGCGTGTACTGCACGGTCGGCACGGCCACGTTGCCCCACTCGACGGCGGTGTTGGCGCCACACTCGATGAAGTGGAAGCGCGAGACGGCCGGCAGACGCATGATCTCGTCCATGGTGAAGACCTTGTTGGCCTTGACCATGCCGTTGACCATCAGGCGGTGCTTGGACGGGTCGATGTCCCACCAGCCCTGGTGGTGACGCTCAAAGTGCAGGCCGCTGGGCGTGACGATGCCGAACAGCGACTGCAGGGGCGCAAAGGACACCGAAGCCTGGGTGGTCTGGGTCAGACCCGGGCTCTGGCGGCGCTGCACATTGGATTCGAACTTCGAGGGTTTGCCGTAGCCGTCATCCACGGCCACACCCTGGCCCAGACCCGTGCTGTGCTCGGGCAGTTTCAGGATGTTGGGGTCGCCGCCCTCGGTGGGCACCGGATTGCCCTGGGCCAGCGCGGCAGTGCCGGCGGCACCTGCGGCAGCAGCGGCAAACGCGTTGCGTATGAAATTGCGGCGGCCCTGTTTGGCCTCCGCCACGACGGTCTGAATCCCGTCGCGGTTCAGAAAATTCTCGGGCGCCTTGCGGATCCTGCCCGAACTCAAGTTGTCCTGCATCACACTCTCCTTGCTATCGTTGCCATCAGTTGGCGATTCGTCTGCCTGCGCCCGGCTCAGTCCACACCGGCCTGGCGCGCCTCTGTCCCATCCGTGCCGACCTGCTCGCACACGGCCTTGCACACCCGCACCACCGTTTCGTCGGCAATGCGGTAATACATCTGCGCGCCTTCGCGCCGCTTGTCCACCACCCCAGCCCGGTACAGCACATTGAGCTGCTGCGACATATTGGGCTGCGACACCTCGATCTCCTGTAGCAACTGCGAGACGTTCTTCTCGTTCCCGCACAGCGCGCCGATGATGCGCAGCCGGATCGGCGTGGACAGCACCCCGAACAACTCGGCGGCGGCCTCATAGCCGGCGATCGTGGTGACCTCTGCTGCCGCGCGCTTCATTTGCTATTTCTTAATATTCACATACGCGAATATATAGATTCCACGAAATATGTCCCTAGGTGTTTACGCGTATTCCGACTAAACCCCTTGGGGTTTATTTTCACTTTGTGAAACGATAATGGTCGCGGTTCAGCACGGCAGCGACGGCCGTGACCTCTTCCGGGAAAAAGCCCAGGTTGAGCTCGGTATTGCACTGCTCGACCATGCCGCGCAGGTAACCGGCCGTGTTGATGCGCCCGGCCGGCTTGTAGATGGCGCTGCCGTCACCGCCCACCTTCTGCTGGTGGCAGGCCACACACTTGCTTTCGGCGATCAGCTTCTCGCCCAGCTTGAGATCGGCCCCCTGGAACACGGGAGGCACCTGGGCCGCGGCCACGCTGCCGAGCATGAAAAAGGGGATGGCGAGGTATTTGTGCATGGTCAGGAGATTAGCGAAGAGTGGGACTGTGGGCAACCACCCCTGCAAACGGCAGGGGTGTGCAAACGCCACAAAAAAGGGCCGGGCTTGCACCCGGCCCTAGACCTTTGGAGTCAAACGTAGCGCGCTTAGTACTTCCAGCTGAACTGGACGCCCAGAGACTGCTGGGACATCTTGATGGTGTCATTGCCGCCGCCGCCAAGCAATGACGAGGTCGGACCAGTCACAGAGTTTTCAGGTGCGTACATATAGGCGACCGTGAGCTCCTTGTCCTTTGCCACAGCGTAGGTACCGCCCAGCGTATAGTGGGTTGTGATAACGCCAGGCGCCAGGATGTTGAAAGTCGCGTCTCGAGACTGGATGGGATTGTCGCCAACATTAAGCCCGGCGCGCAAAGTCAAGTCGCCGCTCGATTTCCATTCCACACCGAGCTTGTATACGTTGACATCCGACCATCCAAAGCCCGGACCATTTGCTGCACCGAGTGTCCCGCCCGTATTACTGGGGTTGGCGATGGCCCTCACGTCGCTGTACATGATTTTCTGATAATCGAACGCAACACGCAGGGTCGGGGACGCCATGAAGCTCGCGCCAATCGTGTAGTTTTCCGGGATATCAAAGTCCCCCTGCTCGGCAAACAGCCCCTTGTACTGGTCGAACTTGGACATGTCTGTCTTGGGCGAATAGGACACACCAAGGGAAACCGTGCTGCTGATCTTGCCGAGATAGCCGATGCGCACTCCGGTGCCAGAGCTTGTGTCGTAGCCGGTGTCTGTGACGCCAAAGTTCTGGAGACCAGACGCCTTGAACTTCTGCTGGATGAAAAGGGGCGAAATGCCTACGGAATGATCCGGAGCAAATTTGTAGGCGAGGGTGGGAGCAACGATCAACTGGATGAGATCAACGCCCATTCGACCGGTACCAAATCCGTTGTTCGTCGGATAGTCAGTGTTCATGCCGCCATTGCCGTAGACGGTCAGATTGAAAGCCAGTTTGTCGCTGATGACTTTGTTCCAGCCAAGCTCGGGCACGAGAAACTCGTTGCTATCACTGCTTGCTGCCCAAGAACTGGCTGTCGACGATGCACTGCGTTTGGGCATGAACAGGTCAACACCCAAGTCCACGCGGTTACCCGCCCAGGCGGCGGAGGCTGGATTGTTCGCACCGGCGAACGCATCGTCGGTCGAGGCGACAGCCGCGCCAGCCATGCCCTTGGCCTTCATGCCATAGCCGTGCGCGAAATAGCCGTTGGTGGCCATGGCCGCAGGCAGGGTGGCAGCAGCAGCCAAGGCGATGGCTGTGTTGCGGAAAAGTTTTGTCTTGCTCATATTGTCTCCGTGGTTATATGAATTTTCCTAGCTGACTCTTCGCTCAGAACTCACCCTTGGAGCCGCGTTCCATCATGTCCCAGATGGTTTCGCGCACTTTCCAGGCTTCTTCCTTCAAGGGGGACGGCAGCTTGCGCCCCATCTTGACCATCATGTCCATGTTCAGCGTGTACATCCACAGGCCGTCTTCCTTTTCCACCACCGTGATACGGCAGGGCAGGTAGGCCGCCATGTGCGGGCTGAAATCCACCATCATGCGGGCGGTGGCGGGCGTGCAGAAGGAGTAGACCTTGAGGAACTTCTGCGGCTTGCCGGTACGCGCTTCCAGCTCCTTGGACAGCGGCAGGTCGCCCACACCCTTCATATTGCGTTCGGCGGCGATCTGGGTCAGCGCCTGCTCCAGGTCGTTGATCGTCACACCCGCCTTGACCTTGCGCTCCCAGGTCGTGGCCACGGCGATGTCGCCCTCGGCGTCGACCCAGCGGTCCCACATGCGGCTGGCTTCGGCACCCGCGCCGTCCTCCAGCTTGCCGATCGTGCTGATCGTGCCGCAGCCGGTGGTGAGGACCAGGAGAGCCAGCAGAGGCAGGCTGCGGAAAATTCGGTTCATAAAACTCACGTCAGTACCCTTCATGGAAATATATAGAAAGCGGAAGCCCTACCCCCTAGGGTAAATACGGCTGTCATCATCGTGCAACAAGTTCCTGCGTACGGCCATAGGGACCTACCCTATACCATATGGGGTAGGGTATCTAGGCGCAGGCCACGTACCCCGCCGGCTGAAATCTGGCACACTGACCGCCTTGCAGCCTGTTATCTGAGAGCCGTCCATGCCGAGAAAGCCCACCGCCCCCGCAGCAGAAGCCTCCAAGTCCGCCATCTACCGCGCTGACCACCAGAAAGACGTGGTCAACCGCCTGCGCCGCATCGAGGGGCAGGTGCGTGGCCTGGTGGAGATGATCCAGGAGGGCCGCAGCTGCGAAGACGTGGCGCTGCAGATGTCGGCCGCCCGCAAGGCCATGGACAAGGCCTTCTACCGCATGATGGCCTGCACCGTGATGGAGGCGGTCTACGATGCCGAGAACGAGGAACACGCCATGCAGGAAGTCGAGAAGTCGGCCCGCCTGCTGGAAAGGTTCGGCTGACGCGGCGCCGGGCCACCGTGCCGGCCCGGCATTCGAAACAAGCCAGAAAGTAAAGCGGGGCAGCCCTTTCGGACTGCCCCGTTTCTCATGAACGGCTGTCGGCTTACTTGGCGCCGGCCATGATCCAGGCGGCCAGGGTCTTGGCGTCGGCATCGCTCAGATTGGCCTGAGCCGGCATGGGGACGGGGCCGTACTTGCCGGAACCGCCCTTCTTGATGTTGGCGGCCAGCGCGTCGGCGCTCACGCCGGCGTTCTTCTTGGCGATGTCCTGGAAGGACGGGCCCACCAGTTTGCGGTCCACGGCGTGGCAGGCCATGCAGGCGTTCTTGTTGGCCAGGTCCTTGCTCGCGAAAGCAGGAGCCGACACCAGCGCGGTGGCAGCCAGGGCGATGTGGATCAGTTTCATAACACTTCCTCTAATGACACGTTGAAAAAAAAACGGATTTTACGTGCCGTAGCGGGCGGCCATGGCTTCCAGCGCAATCGGCTTCATCTTCGAGGCCATGCCGGCACAGCCGAAGGCCTCGAAGCGCGCCTTGACCACGCCGCGCGCGGCCTTCTTGGCAGCGGCCAGCGCCTTGCGCGGATCGAACTCGCTGGGCTGCTTGGCGAAGATCTCGCGCATGGCGCCGGTCATGGCCAGGCGGATGTCGGTGTCGATGTTGATCTTGCGCACACCGCTCTTGATGCCGCGCTGGATCTCCTCCACCGGCACGCCATAGGTTTCCTTGATGTCGCCACCGTACTGGCGGATGATGGCCAGCCACTCCTGCGGCACGCTCGACGAGCCATGCATCACCAGATGGGTGTTGGGGATCTGGGCATGGATGGCCGCGATGCGGTCGATGGCCAGGATGTCGCCGGTGGGCTTGCGCGTGAACTTGTAGGCGCCGTGGCTGGTGCCGATGGCGATGGCCAGCGCATCGACGCCAGTCCTGGCCACGAAGTCCTTGGCCTGCACCGGGTCGGTCAGCATCATGTCGTGCGTGAGTTTGCCCTCGGCACCGACGCCGTCTTCCTCGCCGGCCTCGCCGGTCTCCAGCGAACCGAGGCATCCTAGTTCACCTTCCACGGACACACCCACGGGATGGGCCATCTCGCAGACGCGGCGCGTGATGTCCACGTTGTACTCGTAGCTGGCCGGGGTCTTGCCGTCCGTCATCAGCGAGCCGTCCATCATCACGCTGGTGAAGCCGGAGCGGATGGACTGCTGGCACACGGCCGCCGAGGTGCCATGGTCCTGGTGCACCACCACCGGAATGTCCGGATGCGACTCGACCGCGGCCAGCATCAGGTGGCGCAGGTAGGGCTCACCCGCGTATTTGCGCGCGCCGGCCGAGGCCTGCAGGATCACCGGGCTGTCGGTCTCCTGGGCGGCTTCCATGATGGCGAGCACTTGCTCGAGGTTGTTGACGTTGAAGGCCGGCACGCCGTAGCCGTGTTCGGCGGCGTGATCGAGAACCTGGCGAAGGGAAGCAAAAGCCATGATGTCGTCCTGTCTAGTTTGAAAATTGAAAATCAGCCCTGAGCCCGCTTGGCCAGGATCTCGAAGGCCGGCAGGGTCTTGCCCTCCAGCACCTCCAGGAAGGCGCCGCCGCCGGTGGAGATGTAGCCCACGTCCTTCTCGATGCCGTACTTGGCAATCGCCGCCAGGGTGTCACCACCGCCAGCGATGGAGAAGGCGCTGCTCTCGGCAATCGCCCTGGCGATCTCTTTCGTGCCGTTCTCGAAGGCCGCGAACTCGAACACGCCCACCGGGCCGTTCCAGACGATGGTGCCGGCCGCTTTCAGCTGGGCCGCCAGCTTCTTCGCGGTCTCGGGGCCGATGTCCAGAATCAGGTCGTCGGCTTCGACCTCGCTGGCTTTCTTGACCGTGGCCTTGGCATCGGCCTTGAATTCCTTGGCCGTCACCACGTCCACGGGTATCGGCACTTCGGCGCCGCGTTGTTTCATGGCCTCGATCACGGCCTTGGCCTCATTGAGCAGGTCGGGCTCGGCCAGGCTCTTGCCGATCTTCAGGCCCGCGGCCAGCATGAAGGTGTTGGCAATGCCGCCACCGACGATGAGCTGGTCGACGTTGGCCGCCAGGCTCTTGAGGATGGTGAGCTTGGTGCTGACCTTGGAGCCGGCAACAATCGCCACCAGGGGGCGCTTCGGCGCGCTCAGGGCTTTGCCGATGGCGTCCATCTCGGCGGCCAAGAGCGGGCCGGCGCTGGCGATCTTGGCGTACTGGGCGATACCGTAAGTACTCGCTTCGGCACGGTGCGCCGTGCCGAAGGCGTCGTGCACGAAGATGTCGCACAGGGCGGCCATCTTTTTGCTCAGCTCTTCGCTGTTCTTTTTCTCGCCCTTGTTGACGCGCACGTTCTCCAGCATGACGAGCTGGCCGGGGGCGACCTTCACACCGTCGACCCAGTTGGCAACCAGGGGGACCTCACGACCGAGCAGTTCAGCCATGCGCTTGGCCACGGGGGCCAGGCTGTCCTCGGGCTTGAATTCGCCCTCAACAGGGCGGCCCAGGTGGGAGGTGACCATCACTGCGGCACCGGCGTCCAGCGCCATCTTGATGCAGGGCAGCGAGGCGCGGATGCGGGTGTCTTCGGTGATGGCGCCACTGTCGTCTTGCGGGACGTTCAGATCAGCACGGATGAAAACGCGTTTGCCTTGGGCTTGGCCGCTCGCACAGAGATCGGAGAATCGCAGAAATTTCATGGGGCGTACCTCAGTGGCAGGCTTCAGGCGCGGCCGACATGCTGCAGGAAACGCAGCATGTTGCAGGTGTAGCCGTACTCGTTGTCATACCAGGCCACGACCTTGACGAAGGTCGAGTCCAGCGCAATGCCGGCCTCGGCGTCGAAGATGGAGGGCATGGCGCAACCCCGGAAGTCGGTGGAGACCACCTTGTCCGTGGTGTAGCCGAGCACGCCCTTGAGCGGACCGGACTCGCTCGCGGCCTTCATGGCGGCACACACGTCTTCGTAGCTGGCGGCCTTGTTGAGTTCCACGGTGAGATCGACCACCGACACGTCTGAGGTCGGCACGCGGAAGGCCATGCCGGTGAGCTTCTTGTTGAGCTCGGGAATCACCACGCCCACGGCCTTGGCCGCACCGGTCGAGCTGGGGATGATGTTTTCCAGAATGCCGCGGCCGCCGCGCCAGTCCTTGCTGGAGGGGCCGTCCACGGTCTTCTGGGTGGCGGTGGCGGCGTGCACGGTACTCATCAGGCCGCGCTTGATGCCGAACTTGTCGTTCAGCACCTTGGCCACGGGTGCCAGGCAGTTGGTCGTGCAGGAGGCGGCCGACACGATGGCCTGGCCGGCGTAGCTGGCGTGGTTGACGCCATAGACGAACATGGGCGTGCTGTCCTTGGACGGGGCGGACTGCACCACCTTCTTGGCGCCGGCGGCCAGGTGCTTCTGGCAGCTTTCCTCGGTGAGGAACAGGCCGGTGGACTCGATGACCAGATCGGCACCGACGGCACCCCAGGCCAGAGCGGCCGGGTCCTTCTCGGCGGTCAGGCGGATGCGTCGACCGTTGACGATGAGGTCCTTGCCGTCGACGGCGATGCTGCCCTTGAAGCGGCCGTGCACGCTGTCGTACTGCAACATGTAGGCCAGGTAGTCGGGTTCGAGCAGGTCGTTGATGGCCACGATCTCGATGTCGGAGAACTCCTTCTCCTGCGCGACGGCGCGAAACACCATGCGCCCGATGCGGCCGAAGCCGTTGATACCTACCTTGATCGTCATGAAAGTCTCCTCAATGGTTTGAAAATCAGAATCTGGTGTCGGCCTGGATGCTCAAGCGGCGGTCAGGGCCGAGAAATCGGCGATCACGCGGTCGGGCCCGCAGGCCTCGATGGGCTGGCCCATGTTGTAGCCATAGGGCAGCGCCCAGACCGGCACGCCGGCATTGCGGGCCGTGGCCACGTCGATGGACGAATCGCCGACGAACAGGGCGCGCGCGGCAGGCACGTCGAACTGCGCCAGGCAGCTCTGGATGCCAGCGGGGTCGGGCTTCTTGGTCGGCAGGGTGTCACCGCTGACCACCCGGTCGAACATGGGTTCGAGGTTGTGGGCAGCCAGCACGGTCCTGGTGTAGCGGCCTTCCTTGTTGGTCACCACGGCCAGGCGCACGCCCTGGCCGCGCAGAGCCTGCAGCACCTCGCGCACATGCGGATAGAGGTGGCTACGCGTGCCGCAGCGGCGCTGGTAGTGGATATTGAACTCGGCCGCGATCTGCGGCAGGTCGGCCGAGGCGCGCACTTGCGCCACGGTCTGGGCGCGCACCTGCGCCAGCGCCTGCACCAGCAGCTCAAAGGTGCCGTGGCCGATCCAGCGGTCAACCTGCTCCTGCGAGACCTCGGCCAACTTGAAATGACGCAGCGTGTCGTTGACCGCGTCGCAGATCTCGGGCGAGGTTTCGATCAGCGTGCCGTCCAGGTCGAACATGACCAGGTCGAAGGGGGTTGGGGCTAACTTGCTCATGGATTTCAGTGACGGCATGAATCAGACGGCGGCACCGGCACGCTCGCGCACCAGGCGGCGCACCGACTGCACGATGGCATCGACCGTGATGCCGAAATATTCGTACAGATCCTTGGCCGGGGCCGACTCGCCGAAGGTGGCGATACCCACCACATGACCACGACGACCCACGTACTTGCGCCAGAAGTCCGGGTGCGCGGCTTCCACCGCCACGGCCGGCAGGTCCAGCGGCAGCACGGCATCCTGGTAGGACAGGGGCTGGCGATCGAACACATTGGTGCAGGGCATGGAGACCACGCGGGTGGCGATGCCTTCCTTGGCCAGCAGCGCGTGGGCCTGCATGGCCAGCATGGTCTCGGAGCCGGTGCCGATGATCACGGCCTGCGGCGCGTCCTGCTCGGCCAGGATGTAGCCGCCGCGGCGGATGTGGGCGGCCTGCTCGGCGCGATCGGCCAGGCGCGGCAGGTTCTGGCGCGACAGGGCCATGGCGCTGGGGCCGTCTCGGCGCTCGATGGCGCAGGCCCAGGCCACCAGGGTCTCCAGGCCATCGGCCGGGCGCCAGACGTCCAGGTTGGGGATGATGCGCAGCGAGGGCACGTGCTCCACCGACTGGTGCGTGGGGCCGTCTTCACCCAGGCCGATGGAGTCGTGCGTGAAGACATGGATCACGCGCTGCTTCATCAGCGCGGCCATGCGGATGGCGTTGCGCGAGTAGTCGCTGAAGGTCAGGAAGGTGCCGCCGTAAGGGAGGTAGCCGCCGTGCAGGGCGATGCCATTCATCATGGCGGCCATGCCGAACTCGCGCACGCCGTAGGACATGTGGTTGCCCCAGGCATCGCGGCCGGCCTTGACGCAGCCCTTGAAGTTGGTCAGGTTGGAGCCGGTCAGGTCGGCACTGCCGCCGAAGAACTCGGGCAGCAGGGGGCTGAGCAGATCCAGCGCGTTCTGACTGGCCTTGCGGGTCGCCACGGCGTCGGCCTTGGCAGCAACGGCTTCGAACAACTCGGGCAGCCTGCCCGCAAAGGCGGGCAGCAGGTCACCGGCCATGCGGCGCTCGAACTCGGCTGCTTCCATGGGGTATTGCGTGCGATAGGCCTCGAAGCGGGTGCGCCAGGCGCGCTCGGCGGCGGCGCCACGCTCCTTCGCGTCCCAGGCCTGGGCGATGTCGGCCGGGATCTCAAAGGGGGCGGCGGTCCAGCCCAGTTCGGCGCGCGTGGCCGCCACCTCGGCGGCGCCCAGCGCGGCGCCGTGCACGTCGTGCGTGCCGGCCTTGTTGGGCGAACCCTGGCCGATCACCGTCTTGCAGCAGATCAGGGTGGGCTTGCCATGCGGCAGCGCGGCCTGCTTGCGCGCCTCGACCAGGGCCGCTTCCACGGCCGCGGGGTTGTGGCCATCGACATTCGGGATCACGTGCCAGCCGTAGGCCGTG
>CAUPQO010000094.1:0-12004 GCA_963513295.1 uncultured Hylemonella sp. | reverse complement strand
TGCGAACCCAGGATCTCGGACAGCTTGATGGACTGGCGCTTGGCGTTGGGCAACTCCAGCGCCATGAAGTTCTTGCCCGGGATGGTCTCTACCACGCGGATGGACACCAGGCTCAGGGAGCGCGCCAGGTCCTTGGCCAGACCCACGATCTGCGAGCCCTTGACCCCGGTGGCGGGTTCGATCTCGTAGCGCGTGATCACCGGGCCGGGCTGGGCCAGCACCACACGCACCTCGACGCCGAAGTCCTTGAGCTTCTTCTCGATCATCCGGCTGGTCATCTCCAGCGTTTCGGGCGCCACCGTCTCCTGCCGTGTCTGCGCGCTATCGAGCAGGTCGACCTGGGGCAGCTTGGAGTCGGGCATGTCGCTAAACAGCGGCTTCTGGCGCTCCTTGGCCACGCGTGTGCTCTGCGGCACCTCCACCAGCACGGGCTCGACCAGCACGGGCGGCGTGTGGTGCTCGATGAAGTCCTCGCGCTCCTCCAGCACCCCCTCCTCGCGCTCGCGGGCGGCCTGCTGGCCCAGGGCCAGGTCCTGCGCCATTTCTCGGCGCGCGCGGCGGGATTCGAGAAAACCGTGGACCCAGCCGCCTATGCGCTCGGCCACATGGCCCCAGGAAAAACGGAAGACCAGGCCCATGGCCAGCACCCACAGGCCGATGGCCAGCAGTGCCGAGCCGGTGACACCCAGCCAGCGCACCGCCAGCGGCCCGACCAGATACCCCAGCACGCCACCGGCATGCCCCGGCAGGCGCGGCTCCAGGCTGTAGAAGCGTGCCCACTCGATCGCCGTGCTGGCCAGCATCAGCAAGGCCAGGCCGACCCAGAAACTGGCGCGGCTGGCCACGAAGCGGGCCAGCCACGATGGGGCGCTTGCAGTTTCGACGGGCAATTCCGGGCCGCGCAGCCAGCGCGCCAGCGCCGACAGCCAGCCCCGCACCGCCGCCGCAAAACACCACCAGACCGAGAAGCCGAAGAGGTAGTAACTGGCATCGGCCAGCCAGGCGCCGAGCTGGCCACCCCGGTTGCGCACCGGCGCCCCGTCACCCGAGGTGGATCCGGCGGCATCAAGCAGGTTGTGACTGCTCAGGACCAGCAGCCAGTAGGCCAGCAGCACGAAACTGATGAAAAGCAGCACCTCGCCGGCGAAGCGACCGCGGCCGGAGCGCGAAGGCGCCGCGGCGCCGGAGTCTTCGGAATTGAGCGTATGGAGTCGGTAGGTCATGTAGACAGAAAAAGGGCGCCTTCACGCGGGGTGAAGCACCGCATTCAGCGCGGCTTGGAGCGGCGTTCCTTGACGAGCATGGCGCCGCCCTCGAGCGGGGTCACGAAGCCCTGCTCCTCGAAATCCTTCATGACGCGGCTGACCATCTCGCGCGAGGCGCCCACCATCTTGGCGATGTCCTGGCGCGAGAGCTTGTCATGGATGGTCATGTCGCCCTGCGGACTGGCCTTGGCGGCATCCAGCAGCACATTGGCCACGCGGCCATAGACACTCATCAGGGCCAGCGAGCCGATCTTGCGGTCGGCATGGCGCAGGCGCTGCACCAGGCCGCGCATGATGCCGTAGGCCATCGGGGCACTCTCGGCCAGGCTGCGCAGGAACTCGGACCGGCCCAGTTCCAGCACGTCAGTCTGGGTTTCGGCCTCGACCGAGGCGGAGTGCACGTCGTTGTCGATCAGGCTCATCTCGCCGAAATAGTCGCCCGACTGCAGGGTGGCCAGGATGACTTCGCGCCCGTTGCCGGTGTCGGTCATGAGCACGCGGGCACGCCCCGAGAGGATGATGGACAGGGCGTCCGATTTTTCCCCTTGCTGGACAATGCGTTCCCCCCGCTTGACGCGGCGCTTGACCACCGCAGCCGCGAGCGCATGCAACTGGTCGTCCGACAGCATGGAAAACAGCGGAACCCGGCGCAACAAATCCTGATTGGTCAGCATTGACATAGTTCGGTCATTCTGCGCGTGCATGGTTGAGTTCATACAATGGCAAGTCGGCCGGTTTTCCGGTCTCCCCCCTGGCCATCCACCGCGGCACGGTACGCGGCGCATCGATTATTGACCAAAAGATTCACGAAACAAGCAAGGTTCACATAATGTCGCAGAACAAACACGCCAAGGTCCTGATCCTGGGTTCCGGCCCCGCCGGCTATACCGCCGCCGTCTACGCCGCGCGCGCCAACCTGAACCCCGTGCTGGTCACCGGCATGGCTCAGGGCGGCCAGCTCATGACCACGACCGAAGTCGACAACTGGCCGGCCGACGTGGACGGTGTGCAGGGCCCGGAGCTGATGCAGCGCTTCCAGGCCCATGCCGAGCGCTTCAAGACTGAAATCGTCTACGACCACGTCAACAAGGTCGACTTCAGCAAGCGCCCCTACACGCTCACCGGCGACAGCGGCACCTACACCTGCGACTCGCTCATCATCGCCACCGGCGCCTCGGCCAAGTACCTGGGCCTGCCCTCCGAGCAGGCCTTCATGGGCCGGGGTGTCTCGGGTTGCGCCACCTGCGACGGGTTCTTCTACCGCGACCAGGTCTGCTGCGTGGTGGGTGGCGGCAACACCGCCGTCGAGGAGGCGCTCTACCTGTCCAACATCGCCAGCAAGGTCTACCTAGTGCACCGCCGCGACAAGTTCAAGGCCGAGCCCATCCTGATCGACAAGGTCATGGACAAGGTCAAGGCCGGCAAGATCGTGCTCAAGACCTTCAAGACCCTGGACGAGGTGCTGGGCGACGCCAGCGGCGTGACCGGCATCCGCCTCAAGAGCACCGTGGACGGCAGCACCGAGGAGCTGGAACTCAAGGGCGCCTTCATCGCCATCGGCCACGCACCCAACACCGAGATCTTCCAGGGGCAGCTGGCCATGGAAAACGGCTACATCGTCACCCAGGGCGGGCTCAAGGGTTTTGCCACCCAGACCTCGGTGCCCGGCATCTTTGCTGCCGGCGACGTGCAGGACCACGTCTACCGCCAGGCCATCACCAGCGCCGGCACCGGCTGCATGGCCGCCCTGGACGCCCAGCGCTTCCTGGAACAGCAGGAGTAAAACACCCCCGACTCTCGCCCACTGCGTGTGGCTCGCACGGTGACTACGCCGGAGGCTCAGTCTCTTCGGGCCGTCCCGGCCTGCGCAGGCAGGCTGGGAGCCGCGGCCCTCAGCCCCCTCAAGGGGGCGCACCCAGCGGCCCGGCCAAGCCGGTTCCGCGGGTGCCCTGGAACGGCCTGCGCTGCGCGCGGCTTGGGGACAGCCCCACTGCTCTGTCAGCTAGGCTATAATTGCAGGCTTTGCTGGACTTTGCTGTCCATCATGGGTTACCGCCACCCTACTGGCGAGGTGAGGCCCCCACTGCCCAGGTGGCGGCCGTTTTGAAGAAAGCGAAGTGTCCTCATGGCACGCGTCTGTCAAGTAACGGGTAAAGGCCCGATGGTCGGGAACAATGTTTCCCACGCCAACAACAAAACCAAGCGCCGGTTCCTGCCGAACCTGCAATACCGCCGTTTCTGGGTCGAGACCGAAAACCGCTGGGTCCGCCTGCGCGTGTCCAGCGCCGCCCTGCGTCTGATCGACAAGAATGGTATCGACTCCGTGCTCGCCGACCTGCGCGCACGTGGCCAAGCTTAAGGAGCTGAATCATGGCAACCAAAGGCGGACGCGAAAAGATCAAGCTGGAATCCACGGCCGGCACCGGTCACTTCTACACGACCAGCAAAAACAAGAAAACCATGCCCGAGAAAATGGCGATCATGAAGTTTGATCCCAAGGCTCGCAAGCATGTGGAATACAAGGAAACCAAGCTGAAGTAATTCAGCCCGGCTCCCGACCGAAAGCCCGCATCGTGCGGGCTTTTCTGTTTCCGGCACCAGGACAAGACCCTGATGGGATAGGTGTTGAATATTGTAATGAGAATTATTCTCATTACAATCAACGCACGGTTGCACCGCAATCACCTCACCCCGTCTGGAGAGCCCATGTCCTGTGCCGACAACGACCTGAACCCGCCCTGCCTGGAAGCCCTGGTGGCCGGCACCTTCGCCCTGATGACCTGCTGGGCCGCCCCGGCCGTCGACGCCAGGCTGCCCAGCAACCGCCAGCGCACGCTGATAGCACGCAAGATCGTCTCGAATCTCTTTTTCCTCAAGAACCATCCGCACGCCAGCCCCGGGCTGCGCCAGGTCATGGCCCGCGCCCACGAACGCTGGGTGCTGCTGACCGAATCGGCCGGCGACGCCTCGGTGGTCACCCGCACCTCGGACCCGCTGGCCGCCCTGCCCGGCGGCGGCCTGCTGCATTGAGGGGGCGCGTCCCATGTGCCAGCTGCAAGCCAAACCGGACGTCGTCCACCTCGGCCCCCTGGCCGTCGAACCGGCCATGACGGTCCCGCCCCCCGGCAACAGTTCACGCCGGCGCCGCCTGTGGGAGCTCGATGGCCACGCCTACTGCCCGGTCATCGGGGTCTGCCTACCCCTGCCCCTGCTACGCCGCCTGGCCGAGAAAACCCTGGGCAAACTGGGTCCGTACAGCGACTACGAGGTGCATTGCACCGTCGTCACCGAATGCCGGCGCCGCTCGCCCCTGTCCGAAACCCTGCACAAGGAACTCGAGAACCGGTATGCGCTGGTGCTGCGGGCCGCGCAGCTGCTCAAGAGCGCCGAAGCTCTGGGCGCCTGGTGGACGGACTGCCGCGCCAGCGCCGACTGGGCCGGCGCCCTGTGGGCCGCGCTCACCCACCCGCGCTGCGACGCCGAACTGGAACAGCGCATCCTGGGCGAGGTCCACATGCTGCAGCACCAGGTCGGCATGGCCACGCGTGCCGACCTGACCCGGCTGGAAACCCTGCACGACGAGAACGCCATCCTGACGCGTGAGCTGGCCCATGCACAGCAGCGCAGCCTGCAGCAGGCCAGCCTGCACAGCGCCCGCCTGGAACAGCAACAGGCCGAAACCCTGCGCCTGCGCGCCGAGCTGGTCCAGGCCCAGACCCGCCTGCACCAGCAGCAGGAACAGCTGGAGCAGTTGCAGGCCAACGCACCCGGGCTGGCCGGGCGCATGGAGCTGATGCAGCAGGGCCGGCAACAGGCGGAGGAAATCCGTGCCCAGCAACGTCAGCTGGCCCAGGCCCGCTCCGAGGCCCAAAGGCAGGCCGAGCGCGCGGACCAGCTGCAAACCCGGCTGGACGAGCTGCCGCTACCGCAACGTAACGCCCCCACAGAGGACGGAAGGACACCCGACCTGGAGCAGCGTGCCGTCCTGTGCGTGGGCGGCCGCACGGCCAGCGTGCCCATCTACCGCCAGGTGATCGAGCACACCGGCGCGCGTTTCCTGCACCACGACGGCGGTACGGAAGACAACAGCAGCCAGCTCGACGCAACCCTGGCCGCGGCCGACCTGGTGATCTGCCAGAGCGGCTGCATCAGCCACAACGCCTACTGGCGTGTGAAGGACCACTGCAAACGCACCGGCAAGCAGTGTGTTTTCATCGAAACGCCCAGCCGCTCGGCATTGGAGCGGGCGCTCAGCGGCATCGATGTGAGCGCGAACTGAGGTAACGGGACTGGGTCAGACCACCACGGGTTCGGGTTCGAGCCGGATGCCGAAACGCTCGTAGACGCTGGTCTGGATGGCCTTGGCAAGGGTCATGACCTCGCCGCCCGTGGCCCCACGGGGGCCACTTCCATCCTCGCCCTGGTCGCCACCGCCGCGGTTGACCAGCACCAGCGCCTGCTTCTCGTAGACCCCGGCCTGGCCGATGGACTTGCCCTTCCCGCCGCAGGCATCGATCAGCCAGCCGGCGGCCAGTTTCACGGTGCCGTCGTCCAGGTGGTAGTGCACGATCTTGGGTTCCCGCGCGATGATGTCGGCGCACTGCTCGGGGCTGACGGTGGGGTTCTTGAAGAAGCTGCCGGCATTGCCGATCACGGCCGGGTCCGGCAGCTTGGCGCGGCGGATCTCGCAGATCCAGTCATAGATCTGGCGCGGCGTGGGCTCGGCGATGCCGCTTTCCGCCATCTTGCGCTCCAGATCCAGGTAACCCAGTACCGGCTTCCAGGCTTTGGGCAGGCGCAACCTGACCCGGGTGATCAGGGCCCGCCCGGCCAGGCCCAGGCCGCCCGCCTGGCCACCGGCCGCAGCCGCATGCTTGAACACCGAATCGCGGTAGCCAAAACCGCACTGGGCGGCGTCCAGGCGTAGCGCCTGGCCGGTCTGCAGGTCGATGGCGTCCAGCGACTCGAAGCGGTCCTGCAGTTCGACGCCGTAGGCGCCGATGTTCTGCACCGGCGCGGCACCCATGGTGCCGGGAATCAGCGCCAGGTTCTCCAGGCCGGGCCAGCCCTGCGCCAGCGTCCAGCTCACGAAGTCATGCCAGTTCTCGCCGGCGCCGGCCTCGACGATCCAGGCCCTGGGCGTCTCCTCGACCAGGCGGCGGCCCATGATCTCCACCTTCAGCACCACCGGCTTCACGTCCCCGGTCAGCACGATGTTGCTGCCCCCGCCCAGCACGAACTTCGGTGCCGGGCCGAGCACGGGGTCGGCCAGCACGGCGGACACGTCGGCCTCCTGCAACACCCGGACCAGGGTATGGGCCCGGGCGACGATGCGGAAGGTGTTGTACGGCTGGAGCGGGACGTTTTTCTCGACTAACATCGGTCTGATTCTCTCATTTGCACCAGCCCCGGAAAAATACCGTCATGCCCTCTTTCGACACCGTCTGCGAAGCCGATATGGTCAAGGTGAAAAACGGCGTGGAGAACTCCGCCAAGGAGATCAGCACCCGCTTCGACTTCAAGGGAACCTCGGCCAGCATCGAGATCAAGGACAAGGAGATCACCGGGGTCGGCGACGCCGACTTCCAGATCGTCCCGATCCTCGAAGTGCTGCGCAACAAGCTGGCCAAGCAGGCGGTGGACGTGCGCTTCCTGGACATCGGCGAGCTGCAGAAGATCGGCGGTGACAAGGTCAAGAAGCTCATCAAGGTGCGCAACGGCATCGAAGCCGAACTGGCCAAGAAGATCCAGCGCCTGGTCAAGGACAGCAAGATCAAGGTCCAGGCCGCGATCCAGGAAGACAAGTTACGGGTTTCCGGCGCCAAGCGCGATGACCTGCAGGCCGTCATGTCCCTGCTGCGCAAGGACATTACCGACGTGCCCATCAGCTTCAACAACTTCCGCGACTGAGGCCAGCACCATGACCAGCCGCCTCTTCCTGCTGCTGTGCGCCCTCGTCCTGACGGGCGCAGCGCAGGCACAGACCGTGGTGCTCTCGGGCATCCTGGGCAGCAAGGCCCTGCTGGTGGTCGACGGCGGGCCGCCCAAGAGCGTGGCCGTGGGCCAGAGCCACCAGGGCGTGACGGTCATCGGCCTGCAGGCCGGCCAGGCCACGGTGGAAATCGGCGGTGCGCGCCAGACCCTGCGCCTGGGCGACGGGCCGGTCAGCGCCCCCCCCTCGGCTGGCGAGGCCGGGGACCAGCGCCGCATCGTGCTGCACGCCGGCAGCAACGGGCATTTCCGCACGCCGGGGCAGATCAACGGCCGATCGGTGACTTTTTTGGTCGACACAGGAGCATCCGTGGTTGGTCTGAGTGCAGCAGATGCCGACCGGATCGGCCTCAACTACAAAGCAGGCCAACCCGTCCAGATGCAAACGGCCAACGGCAGTACGACAGGCTGGATCGTCAAGCTGAGTTCAGTACGACTTGGCAGCGTCGAGATCTATGACGTCGAAGGCATCGTCAGCCCGGCCCCCATGCCTTATGTGCTGCTGGGCAACAGCTACCTCACGCGTTTCCAGATGACCCGGACCAACGACCAGCTGGTGCTGGAGCGACGCTATTGAAGCTGCTGGTATCCTAGGCTCAAATTCCGGATCGCGCGCCGTGACTGTCCAAAACGAAAACGAGTACGAAGACCTGCTGAGCCTGTGGTCGGACCTGGAGTCCGGCCTGGGCATCCTGCTGGGCAGTCCGCTGAGCGTGCAGGAGTTCGAGCAGCGCGTCTGGCAATACGACCGCTGGATGCAGGCCCTGGTGCAGCGCGATGCGGATGTGGGCCTGTATCTGCTGTTCCAGCTCGCCACCAATTCCTCGGTGGGTTACAGCGCCTCGCACGGCCTGGTCTGCGCCACCCTGAGCCACCTGCTGGCGACCGAACTCAAGCTCGACCCCAAGGAACGCGACAGCCTGGTCCATGCGGCGCTGACCATGAACATCGCCATGACCGAACTGCAGGACCAGCTGGCCCTGCAGACCGAGAAACTCAGCCAGCCCCAGCTCGAAGCCATCCGCCTGCACGCGCCCAAGGGCGGCCTGATGCTGGCCAACAGCCTGGGCGTGAACGACCCGCTGTGGATCGAGGTGGTGTCCTCGCACCACGACGAATACACCGAAAAGATCGAGCTGCGCCAGCTGCCCGCCCACAAGCGGCTGATCCGCATCCTGCGGGTGGTGGACCGCTACGCCGCCATGATCTCGCCGCGCAAGTCACGGGAAGGTCGCAGCGCCACCGAGTCCGTGCGCACCATCATGACGGGCGCCAATGCCTACAACGACGAAGTCGGCCACGCCCTGGTACGCGCCGTGGGCCTGTGCCCGCCCGGCACCTATGTCCGGCTGGAGGACAGCACCCTGGCCGTGGTGATGCGCCGCAGCGACCGCGCCAACCTGCCCCATGTGGCCGTGGTCACCGGCACCGACGGCCAGGTGCTGCCGCAACCCCGCCTGCATCGCACCATGGGAGGCCGTCCGGCCATCCAGGCGGCCCTGGCCACCTCGCTGGTGCGGCTGCGCCTGAACCACCACATGATCCTGCAACTGGCGGCCCACGCCGCCCAGGGCTGACGCCGGCGGGGCCCGGCGGCTCAGGATTTCTTCTTGCCGAGCCTGGACTCGGTGCCACGCGCCAGCCGCCCGATGTTCTCGGCATGGCGGTAGATCAGCAGCAGCGACATCAGGCTGATCGCCATCAGCAGCGCCCCCTCCATGTACCAGGCCAGGCCGTCGCCGAAGATGTAATACAGAGGCGCGAACACGGCGGCTACCAGAGCGGCCAGGGAGGAATAACGGAAGAAAAAGGCGATCAGGATCCAGGTCAGCAGGGTGGCCAGGCCCAGCGCCCAGTGCACCCCCATCAGCACGCCCAGTGCCGTCGCCACGCCCTTGCCCCCTGCGAAGCGGAAGAACACCGGGTACAGGTGGCCGAGGAAGGCGCCCAGGCCCACCAGCGCCACCGTGCCGGCCTCCAGCCCATAGGGCTTGCCATACCACTGCACCAGGGCCACCGGCAGCCAGCCCTTGGCGGCATCCAGCAGCAGGGTGACCACGGCGGCCGCCTTCGAGCCCGAGCGCAGCACATTGGTAGCCCCCGGATTCTTGCTGCCATAGCTGCGCGGGTCATTCAGGCCCATGACGCGGCTGACGATGACGGCAAAGGACAGGGAGCCCAGCAGATAGGCAGCCACGGCGGCCAGGACGGGATAGGCGAGCGACAGGGAATCCAAGACTTTTTCCTCTTCGAGCGGCCCGGCACGCGGCCGGGGCCTGTTGATTGGTGCTGGCCGCTATTCTGCCAGTGGCGCCGGCCGGGACGGGCTGTTCTTGCGCATCGTCTTGTCGCCATACATCTGGCCATCGGCCGCGTGCAGCAGCTGGTCCAGATCGCTGCCGTCCTCCGGATAGATCGCCACTCCGATGGAAACGCCCACCTGCAAGGTGCGCCCCTCGAAGTCGATGGTTTCCTGGATGGCGCTGCGCAGGCGCCGGGCGATGGTCTCCAGCATGTCCCGGGACACACGCTCGAGCAGCACGATGAGCTCATCGCCACCCCAGCGGGCCACTGTGTCGTTCTGCCGCACGGCCGCCAGCGCCCGGCGGGCCACGGCCATGAGCACGGCGTCGCCCGCCTTGTGGCCGTGCAGGTCGTTCACGCGCTTGAAGTCGTCCAGGTCCAGGAACAGCAGAGCGCACAGTTGCTCGGGCTGGCGCTGCTGACGGGAAAAGGCCATCAGGGCACGGTCCTCGAACAGGCGGCGATTGGGCAGGCCGGTGAGACCGTCGTACATGGCCCGGTGCGCCATCAGGCCGCGGTTGCGGATGAGCATGTAGAGCATGGTCGCCACCAGCAGGCCGCTGGCCACCGAGGCGGCGCGCACCCAGGCGCGCAGACCCCGGGTGTCGTCGGCCACGCGCGGGCGCACGGCGATGGCCCAGCGCCCCCCGGGGATCTCCATCTCCTGGACCAGCGCGTCCGGCTGCTCGAACAGCGCCAGCGAACCCCAGACCGCATCACCCGACAGGCCCTGGGCATCGCGGCCGCGGATGGCAAATTCGAAGCGCTCGTCTTCCGACTCGGCCTTCACCGATTGGAACAGGGAGTCCGAGTCGATCACGGTCGTCAGCAGACCCCAGTAGCGTCCCTGCAGCATCAGCGGCATGCGGTACAGCAGGCCTTGCCCCCCCTGCACTAGGCGGGTCGGCCCGGCCAGCGCGGACAGGCCGGTCTGGGCGATCTTCTGGATCACGGGCCATTGGGTCGGCTGATCCGGATAGTGCAGGCCGATCGCCCTTTCATTGCCCTGGACCGGGTAGACATAAAGCACGCGATAACCGACCGCCACGCCGAAACTCCGCACATGGCGGTTGCTGCGATGCAGGACGGCCAGGATGTCCTGGATCTCGCTGGCCTGCATGCTGCTGTTACGCACGACCAGGTAGGCGCTCAGGCCGCTGCTGAGATAGAGCACGGCATTGAGTTCGCGCTCCATGCGCACGCGCAGGGTGGTGGCGTAGGACAGCGTTTCGATATGGCGCTCGTTCAGGCGGTCCTGCAACTGGGAACGCAGGACCACTTCCCCGCCCGCCAGCAGCAAGGCGAATGCGATCGCGGCACTGGCCAATGCCCCGGCGCGCCGGGAGAAAAATGCAGAGCCCGGGAATCGCATGCAACAAACTCCGGTAGTGCATTCATTCTCTCAGAGTCCGCTCCCGGACTTGGCGGCGCTCCCGGGTGCTACTCGGCCAGCGCGCACTGTACCGGCGTGACTCCCAGCAGCTGCACGCAGACCTGCGGAGAGATGCCCACCAGATAGCCGCGTCGGCCGCCGTTGATCAGGATGCGCGGCAGCGCCAGGATGGTTTCCTCGATGTAGACCGGCATCTCGCGTCGCGTACCGAAAGGCGAGGTGCCGCCCACCAGGTAGCCGCTGTGGCGGTTGGCCACCTCGGGCTTGCAGGGCTCCACAGATTTGACGCCGATCTGCCGGGCCAGGTTCTTGGTGGACACCTTGCGGTTGCCGTGCATCAGCACCACCAGTGGTTTCGCGTCCTGGTCCTGCATGATCAGCGTCTTCACCACCGTGTACGGATCCCAGCCCAGCACCTGCGCGCTGTGCTGCGCCCCGCCGTGCTCCAGATACTCGTAGGGGTGCTCGGTGTAGTCCACCTTGTTTGCCTTGAGCAGCTGGGTGGCAGGGGTTTCGGAAACGTGTTCTTTCTTGGCCATGCGTGAATTTTCTCTCAGGGGAGCAGGCCAGGCGTCAGAAGGCGGTGCCACAATTCCAAGACATGAATACGCCCCACGACACACCGCCCCTGCGCCACAGCCATGCCGAGGATGCGCTGGCCCTGCTCTCGGGCACGGCGCTGATTGCGCTGGCCGTGACGCTGTTCCAGCACGCGCAGCTGCTCAGCGGCGGCACGGCGGGCATCGCCTTCCTGCTGCACTACGGCACGGGCTGGGGCTTCGGGCCGGTGTTCTTTGTGCTCAACCTGCCTTTTTACGTGCTGGCCTGGCGCCGACTGGACCGCGCCTTCCTGTTCAAGACCATGATCGCCGTGGCCCTGCTGTCCGTCCAGACCGAACTGATGCCGTATCTCATCGTCTTCGAGCAGGTGCGCCCGCTCTACGCCGCCCTGCTGGGCGGCGTGCTGCTGGGCGTGGGCTTTCTGATCCTGTTTCGCCACCGCGCCAGCCTGGGCGGCGTCGGCATCCTGGCCTTCTGGCTGCAGGAAACC
>CAUPQO010000093.1:0-12011 GCA_963513295.1 uncultured Hylemonella sp. | reverse complement strand
GGCGCCCGAGGTGAAAAAGTCCACGATGATGTATCCGCGTCGGACCTGGCACCAGGGCAGGAAGAGTGCGATGGACGCGCCGGCCGCCACCCCCGTGAGCTCGAAGTCACCGACCAGGGTGGTCCCGATGGTGTTGCGCCCCAGCACGCTGAGACAGGTCATCAGTGTGATGACGGTCAGCAGCACCCCGGCCAGGATGGCGCAGAGCCCGGCCAGCTTCCCCAACAACTTGTGAATCATGGCCGGGGATTGTAGGGGTGCTGCTGTGCGGCTTGTCAGACGACCTTGAGCTTGATCGGTGTGAGGCCGGCCACGCCGCCTTCCATGACATCACCCGGCCGCACCGCGGCCACGCCCTCGGGCGTACCGGTGTAGATCAGGTCGCCGGGGCGCAATTCCCAGGCGGTGCTCAGGTGTTCGATGATCTCGCCAATGTTCCAGATCAGTTTGGTCACGTCGCTGCGCTGGCGGTCCTGGCCGTTGACCTGCAGCCAGATCTCCGCTTTCTCCACATCGCCGGCTTGCGCGGCCGGCGTGATGGCGCCGATGGGGCAGGCCTCGTCGAAGGTCTTGCCTATGCACCAGGGCCGGCCCAGCTTCTTCTGCTCGCCCTGCAGGTCGCGTCGGGTCATGTCCAGGCCCACGGCGTAGCCCCAGATGTGTTTCTTTGCATCGGCCGCCTTGATGTTCTTGCCACCGGTGCCGATGCAGGCCACGAGTTCGATCTCGTGGTGGAAGTCCTTGGTCAGGCTCGGGTAGTGCAGATCGGGGGTCTGGCCCGGCTCGATGACCAGGCAGTTGTCGGCCGGCTTGATGAAAAAGAAGGGGGGCTCGCGGCCGGTGAAGCCCATTTCCTGCGCGTGGGCCACGTAGTTGCGGCCGACGCAATAGATGCGGCCGACGGGGAAACGGTCCTTGCTGCCGACCACGGGCACGGAGACGGGGGCCGGTGGGGTGATGACAAAACTCATGCGAGCCTTTCTTCCTTGTGGATGCCCAGGGCCTCTTGCACCGGGCGGTCTGAAAAACTGAAGAGCACGCAACCGGCTGTCGACTGCAGGCGCAGCGTCTGCCAGGAGGGCACGACAAAATGGTCGCGAGCTTGAAAGTCGAATCGTACCGGGCCCTGCGGGCCTTCGATGTACGCAGTACCCGTACCTTCCACCACGCTGTAGACCGCGCCATCGGTCTGGCGCCAGGACTGGCCCTCGAAGCCGGCGGGCAGGCGCTGCAGGAAGGGCTGCAGGGTGGGCATGGGCGTGCCGCCGGTTCGCGGGTTGATGTAGCGCAGTTTGTAGCCGTCCCAGAGGTCGAGGGGCGCGCTGCGTTCGAGCTGGTGCAGTGCCTCGCGGCTGCGCTCATAGGGATAGCTGAAGAGGGGCGAGGTGCTGCCGAAGGGCGCATTGCCACGCACCGGCGCCATGTTGTGGCCGTAGCGCGCGAAGCTGCTGCCTTCGGGCCGCGTGACGGTCTGCGATTTGGCCGCGCCGTTCTCGGCGAAGCCGGCATCGAAGAAGCGGATCATAGGGATGTCCAGGCCGTCGAGCCAGACCACGGGCTCGTCCACCTCGTTGCCATGGTCGTGCCAGGTCCAGCTGGGCGTGATGATGAAGTCGCCCGGGTGCATGGTGCAACGCTCGCCGTCCACGGCCGTGTAGGCGCCGGTGCCTTCCACGATGAAACGCAGCGCGCTTTGCGTGTGGCGGTGGCTGGGCGCCACTTCGCCCGGCAGGATCAACTGCAGGCCGGCGTAGAGCGACTGCGTCACGGACGACTGGCCGCGCAGCGCCGGGTTCTCCAGGATGAGCACACGACGCACGGCCTCCTCGGCCGTGATGAGTTCACCAGCGCGTTTCAGGTAGGGCCGGATCTCATCGTATTTCCAGAACGCCGGTACGCAGGGCGAAGCCGGCTGCGGCGGCACCAGCGCGTGCAGTACCTCCCACAGCGGGCTCAGGTTCAGCGGCGACATGTCGCGGTAGAGCGACTGGCGGGCGGTGGCAGAAGGGTGGGGGGCGTTCATGGCCGGTTCCTGACGGTGAAGCCGATGGTAATGCCGCGCGCACATCGGGCCGGGGTAAGGATGGCGCGTGAACGCGGCCGGCCATCAGGGGATCAAGGAGAACTGCTATTTGATAAGCATACATATTAGCAAGCCGGGGCGCCGCCCGGGTTTTCCCGGGGGCGGCCGACACGACGCGCCAGCCGAATACACTTGCCCACCAGGACGACGAACCCCATGAGCAAGAGTTACGACTTTCCCCACGCCCCAGGTCACCTGATCCGCCGGGCCCACCAGGTTTCGGTGGCCGCCTTCATGGAAGAGACGGCTGGCTATGACGTCACGCCCGTGCAGTTCGCCCTGCTCAACGCGCTCATGGACACCCCGGGTGCGGACCAGGTCACGCTGGCGGCACGTGTGGCTTTCGATCCTGCCACCTCGGGCTCGGTGATCGGTCGTTTGGAGGCCAAGGGCTGGGTGCGGCGCGAGGCCGACCAGAACGACCGCCGCCGCAAGCTGCTCTGGATCACGCCCGAAGGCGAGGCCACCGTGCAGCAGATGAAACGCGCCGTGGCGCGGGTGCAGACCCGCATCCTGGGGCCACTCAATGCCGCCGAGCGTGAGCAGATGATGCGCCTGCTGAGCAAGCTCGTGGCCGGCCACGACAAGCAGGGCTGAGCAGCTCTGCGCCTGCCGGGTTGGGGCTTCAGCTCGACTTCGCCAAGAGCGTGAAGTGCTCCACCTGCGGCGGCGCCGCGAAGAAGGGGCCCACGATGGCGCGCCAGTCGGCAAAGGCCGGCGACTGGCGGAAGTGCACGGTGTGGTCCTCCAGCGTGTCCCAGAAGATCATCAGGATGTAGCGGTCCGGGTGCTCGACCCCCTTGTTGACCTTGAAGCCGCGGTAACCCTGCGCCTTGCTGATGACGGTGGCCAGACCGCGCTGGATGGCTTCGTCGAAGGCGGTCTGCTGGTCGGCGTGGATGCGGATGTCGGCAATTTCGAGAATCATGCGGGTCTCCTGGTACGGGTGCTGGGCAGGCCGCCAGTCTACTAGGGCCTGTTCACACTAATTTCTCAGGATGCGTTGCGGATCAAAAAAGCCATGCGGGGTGTTGCGCGGACTTGCCGGGGGCGACCCCGGTGGCGTCCACGCGCCTACCGCATGACTTTTTTGGCCGCAACCCGGAGGGAACGTGCTTGAGAGGTTAGTGTGAACAGGCCCTAGCGTCCATCGGACGTGGCCTCACCATCCTGTTGCAGCATGGCGGGGTCGAAGAAGCGCAGCGTATTGCGGCCGGCGCTCTTGGCCTTGTACATGGCCAGATCGGCCTGCTTGATCAGCTCTTCGCGGCTGTTCTGCAGGCCGCAGAAGATGGTGGCACCGATGCTGGGCGTGCTCAGGTGGGCATGGCCGTTCAGGTCATAGGGGCGGTTCAGGCTGGCCAGGATTTTCTGGCCGACGGCGATGGTTTCCTCTTGGGCCACGTGTGCATCGGGGTTGAGCTCTTCGAGCAGGACCACGAATTCGTCGCCGCCCAGGCGTGCCACGGTATCGGCCTGTCGTACGCATTCCTTCAGGCGCAGCGCCACCTGTTGCAGCAGCAGGTCGCCGTAGTCGTGCCCCAGGGTGTCGTTGAGTTGCTTGAACTTGTCCAGGTCGATGAACAGCAGGGCGCCATGGTTCCCTGAGCGCATCGTGGTCAGCATGGACTGCTGCAGCCGGTCGTGCAGCAGCCGGCGGTTGGGCAACTGGGTCAGGGCGTCGTAGAAGGCCAGGGCGTGGATCTGGTCTTCGGCTGCCTTGCGCTCGCTGATGTCGTGCATGGTCGCCACGTAATGCGTGACCGTCTCATCCGCTCCCTTGACGGCCGTGATGGTGACGGATTCAGGGTAGATCTCCCCGTTCTTGCGCCGGTTCCAGATTTCGCCCTTCCAGCTGCCGGTCGTCCTGATGCGTCCCCACATGGCCGCATAAAAAGCGGCATCGTGACGCCCCGAACTGCGCAGGCGCGGGCTCTTGCCCACGATGTCCTCGGCGGTGTAACCGGTGATTTCCGTGAAGGCGCTGTTGATGCGCAGGATGACGCCGCTCTCGTCGGTGACGAACATGCCTTCCTGGCTCTGGAAGGCCTTCTCGGCAATGCGCAACTCGACGTCGTCCTTGCGGTGCTGCTGCATGGCCCGGCCCAGCAGCCAGAGGGCACCGGTCACGACCAGGCTGATCATGCCGCCCAGCACGAACAGCACTTCCTTGAGTCCGCGGATCTCCGCATGGGCGGCTTCCGGAGAGCGTGATACCACCAGCAACAGCGGGTAGGTGCTGACCCAGCGGTGGGCGATGCCGCGTTCAACCTGGTCGAGTATCGACGGGCGCAGGGAGTAACCCGCACGCTGGCTCTGATACTCGGCCAGCTGTGCGGCATCCATCCGGCTGTCCCGGTATTTCTCCAGATCGACCGAGCGGCTGAGCAGCGTGCCGCGCTCCGACAGCACCGACATGATGGTGTCGGCGCCGACATTCAGGTTCTGAATGAAGCGGGTCAGCTGCTCGGGCGGCAGGAAGATGACCATGACGCCGAGAAAGCGCCCGTCCTTGCCCAGCAGGGGACGGGCCAGCTGCAGCCCCCAGCGCTTGCTCAGGCGCCCCAGGACCGGATCGCTGATGTACAACTGGTCCGGGCCACCGTTGGCAAAGACGCGGAAATGTTCGCGGTCACCGAGATACGAGGGGGCCGGCTGGCCCGGTATGTCGGTGAATTTCGGGTAGCCATCCGTGCCGATGACGGTCACGTGGACTTCGAAATCCCGGAACGGTCCCTCGCGCAGCAGGTGGATCGTGCGGTTGAGGTCTTCGGGATGATCCAGGTATTCGGCGCGCAGGAAGAGCAGGGCGTTGTCCAGGCTTCCGATCTGCCGTACCAGGGTGACATCCAGAACCTCCGACAAGTGCATCAGCTCGTTGCGGAACTTGTCCAGGTGGTCCTGGTGGATGCGCCGGGACTCCCACAGCACGGTGGCCCAGATCAGACTCAGCAACAGGATGCCGAACAGGACGAGTTGCAGCTTGGGGGTGAGCAGCAGACGGCCACTGCGACGCAAGGGACCCCCGGCATGTGCCCGGTGATGTAAGGCTGGTCCTTCAATTTCTTGCGACATCTCAACGACTTTTTATTTTGTCCAGCAACGGGTGCAATTGTAGGTTGCACTGGGCGCGCGCAGGTCTCATGGGTGCCAACAATTCACGCATTACGGTTTATCCTCTAGGGCATGAAGCTGCACAACTACTTCCGCTCTTCCGCGTCCTTCCGCGTGCGCATCGCGCTGGCGCTCAAGGGCCTGGACTACGACTACATTCCCGTGCACCTGGCGCGCGGCGACCACAAGCTGCCCGGCTACGCCGAGGTCTCGGCCGATCGCCTGGTGCCGCTGCTCGAAGTGGACGGCGAGCGCCTCTCGCAGTCCATGGCCATCATCGAGTACCTGGACGAGACCCATCCCCAGCCGCCGCTGCTGCCCGCCGACGCGGCCGGCCGCGCCAAGGTGCGCGCCTTGGCGCAGTCCATCGCCTGCGAGATCCATCCGCTCAACAACCTGCGCGTGCTCAAGTACCTGGTGCGTGAACTCAAGGTCAGCGAGGACGCCAAGAACACCTGGTACCGCCACTGGGTGCGTGAGGGCCTGGAGAGCTTCGAGCGCCAGCTGGCCACCCTGGCCGCGCAGCGCCAGCAGGCCGGCCTGCCGACTTCGGTCTACTGCTGGGGCGACACGCCCAGCCTGGCCGACTGCTGCCTGGTGCCGCAGATCTTCAACGGCCAGCGCTTCGAGGTGAATCTCGAAGGCCTGCCGCTGACCATGGGCGCTTTCAATGCCTGCATGCAACTGCCGGCCTTCCAGCAGGCGCAGCCTTCCAGCTGCCCGGACAACGAACCCTGATGCATCCCGACTGGCTCGTCCCCAAATGGCCCGCAGCGCCAGGGGTGCGTGCGGTCTGCACCACGCGTGCCGGCGGCCGTTCCCTGCCGCCTTATGACAGCCTGAACCTCGGTGACCACGTCGGCGACGACGCGCTGGCCGTGGGCAGCAACCGCGCCGTGCTGGCGCAGGCGCTGGGCGCGCGGCCGGTTTTCCTGCAGCAGGTGCACGGCCGTGGCGTGGTGACGCTGGATGCGCACACGCCCCAGGGCACCCAGGCCGATGCCTGCCTCACGCGCGAGCGCAGCGTGGCCTGCACCATCATGGTGGCCGACTGTCTGCCCCTGTTGCTCACCGATGGCCGCGGCAGTGTCGTGGCTGCCGCCCACGCCGGCTGGCGCGGCCTGGCGGGCGATGTTGGCGTGGGGGTGGTCGAGACACTGCATGCGGCACTGAAGGTCCCCGCGCGCGAACTCATGGTCTGGCTGGGCCCCTGCATCGGCCCGCAGGCCTTCGAGGTGGGGCCCGAGGTCAAGCGCGCTTTCGAGGCGCACGACCCGCAGGCTGCTGCCTGTTTCCGCCCGGCAGCGGCGCCGGGCAAATGGCTGGCCGACCTGCCGGCCCTGGCCAGAGGGCGCCTGGCAGCGCTGGGCATCACGCAGGTCTACGGCAACGACGGCTCACCATCCTGGTGCACCGTCACGAATCCTTCACGGTTCTTTTCGCACCGGCGCGATCGCGTCAGCGGCCGCCTGGCTGCCTGCATCTGGCTGGGCTGAGCCGGTCTGGGCCTGCTGCCAGGCGACCAGTTCCTCGGCCTCGCGCTGCCGGCGCAGCTTCTTGCGCGCCGGCGTGCCCAGGATGTAGAGCAGCAGGGCCACCGGCCCCACGCCATACAGCAGGAAGGTGATGATCGCGCCCAGCACGGTTCCGATGGGGCTGCTGGCCTCGGCCACGGCCATGAGCAGCGCCACATAGAGCCAGCCGATGGCAATCAGGATCAGAAACATGAGTAAATTGATCGGTGTCAGGATATCGAAGGCTCAATCCTGACATACTGGATATGTATTTCCAGCACGAGGACCCAGCGTGACACAGGATACCCCCGAATTTTGGGCCCAAGCGGCGCAGCAGTTCCAGCAGGCCTACGGTGACAGCTGGCTCAAGCTTTTCCAGTCCTTCCAGGGCGCGCATCCCGGCCAGGGCACGGCCGCACTCCCGGCAATGGAACATCCAGTGAGCATCCCGCCCGACAAGCTGCAGGCCCTTCAGCAGCAGTATGTGCAGGATCTGGCGCAACTCATGCAACAGGGTGCCGGTGGCGCCGTGACCGGTGACCGGCGTTTCGCCGCGCCGGCCTGGGGCGAGAACCCGCTGGCGGCCATGGCGGCCTCCACCTACCTGCTCAATGCCCGCCTGCTGATGGAGATGGCCGATGCCGTGCAGGCCGACGCCAAGACGCGCGCGCGCATTCGCTTTGGCGTGGAGCAGTGGGTGGCGGCCAGCGCGCCCAGCAACTACCTGGCCTTCAATGCCGAGGCGCAGAAGAAGGCCATCGACAGCAAGGGCGAAAGCATCGCCCGGGGCCTGCAGAACATGCTGCACGACCTCCAGCAGGGCCATGTCAGCATGACCGACGAAAGCCAGTTCGAGGTGGGCCGCAATGTGGCCACCAGCGAGGGCGCGGTGGTCTACGAGAACGAACTGTTCCAGCTCATCGAATACAAGCCGCTGACCGAGCAGGTCTACGAACGCCCCTTGCTGCTGGTGCCGCCCTGCATCAACAAGTACTACATCCTCGACCTGCAGCCCGAGAACTCGCTGATCCGCTACGCCGTGGCCCAGGGCCACCGCACCTTCGTGGTGAGCTGGCGCAACCCGGATGAAAGCCTGGCCCACAAGACCTGGGACGACTACATCGAGGACGCCGTCATCCAGGCCATCGCTGTCACGCGCGAGATCAGCGGGGCCGAACAGATCAACGCCCTGGGTTTCTGCGTGGGCGGCACCCTGCTGGGCACGGCCCTGGCCGTGCTGGCCGCACGTGGCGAGCAAGCCGTGCACAGCCTCACCCTGCTCACCACCTTCCTCGACTTCAGCGACACCGGCATCCTCGACGTCTTCATCGACGAGAACTCGGTGCGCCTGCGCGAAAAGCAGATGGGGCAGGGCGGCCTGATGGCCGGGCGCGACCTGTCCTCCACCTTCAGCTTCCTGCGCCCCAACGACCTGGTCTGGAACTACGTGGTCGGCAACTACCTCAAGGGCGAGACCCCGCCGCCCTTCGACCTGCTCTACTGGAACAGCGACAGCACCAACCTGCCCGGTCCCTTCTACGCCTGGTACCTGCGCAACACCTATCTGGAAAACAACCTGGTCAAACCGGGCAAGCTCACCGTCTGCGGCGAAAAGGTGGACCTGCGCAAGGTGGACCTGCCCGTCTACATCTACGGCTCGCGCGAGGACCACATCGTGCCCATTCCCGGCGCCTACGCCAGCACCCAGCTGCTGCCGGGCAAGAAGCGTTTTGTCATGGGCGCCTCCGGCCACATCGCCGGCGTGATCAACCCGCCCGAGAAACAGAAACGCAGCCACTGGATCCGCGCCGACGGCAAGCTGCCCAAAACCCTGGACGCCTGGCTGCAAGGCGCGGACGAACACGCTGGCAGTTGGTGGCCCGACTGGGCCGCCTGGCTGGCGCAGCAGGCTGGCAAGAAAATTGCTGCACCGAAAAAGTACGGCAAAGGCAGCAAATACAAGGTGATCGAAGCGGCCCCGGGCCGTTATGTGAAACAGAAGGCCTGAACGGCCTCGCAACGCAACAGGAGACACTTCATGGAAGACATCGTCATCGTGGCCGCGGCACGCACCGCGGTCGGCAAGTTCGGCGGCGGCCTGGCCAGGACGCCGGCCACCGATCTCGGCGCCATCGTCATCAAGGCCCTGCTGGAACGCAGCCGGGTCGATGCCGGCCTGGTGGGCGAAGTCATCCTGGGCCAGGTGCTGGCGGCCGGTGCCGGCCAGAACCCGGCGCGCCAGGCCCTCATGAAAAGCGGCCTGCCCAAGGAAATCCCGGCACTTACCATCAACGCTGTCTGCGGCTCCGGCCTCAAGGCCGTGATGCTGGCGGCGCAGGCCGTGGCCACCGGCGACAGCGAGATCGTCATTGCCGGCGGGCAGGAAAACATGAGCGCCGCCCCGCACGTGTTGCCGGGCTCGCGTGACGGCCAGCGCATGGGCGACTGGAAGCTGATCGACACCATGATCATCGACGGTCTGTGGGACGTCTACAACCAGTACCACATGGGCATCACGGCCGAGAACGTGGCCAAGCAGTACGGCATCACCCGCGAAATGCAGGACGCACTGGCCCTGGCCAGCCAGCAGAAAGCCGCTGCCGCGCAGGACGCCGGCCGCTTCAAGGGCGAGATCGTGCCCGTGCTGCTGCCGCAGAAGAAGGGCGACCCGCTGGTGTTCGATGCCGACGAGTTCATCAACCGCAAGACCAATGCCGAAGCCCTGGCCGGCCTGCGCCCCGCCTTCGACAAGGCCGGTGGCGTGACGGCGGGCAATGCCTCGGGCATCAACGACGGCGCCGCCGCGGTGATGGTCATGACGGCGAAAAAGGCCGCCGCGCTGGGCCTCAAGCCCCTGGGCCGCATTGCCAGCTACGCCACCAGCGGCCTGGACCCGGCCACCATGGGCATGGGCCCGGTGCCGGCTTCCACCAAGGCGCTGGCGCGCGCCGGCTGGAAGGCGGCTGATCTGGACCTGCTGGAGATCAACGAAGCCTTCGCGGCCCAGGCCTGTGCGGTCAACAAGGAAATGGGCTGGGACACAGCGAAGGTCAACGTCAATGGCGGGGCGATTGCCATCGGCCACCCCATCGGTGCGTCGGGCTGCCGCATTCTGGTCACGCTGCTGCACGAGATGCAGCGCCGTGATGCGAAGAAAGGTATTGCCAGCCTGTGCATCGGTGGTGGCATGGGGGTTGCATTGACCATCGAACGTTGAGGGTTTGCCCCACACACGGGTTTTGCCTAGGGCCGCCGGCAGAGCACAGACATTAGATTGAGAGCGAGTTCAACGAGGAGTTCATCATGAGCAAGAAAGTAGCCTACGTCACCGGCGGCATGGGTGGCATCGGCACCGTCATCTGCCAGCGCCTGCACAAGGATGGTTTCAAGGTCATCGCCGGCTGCGGCCCCACGCGCGATTTCAACAAATGGCTGGCCGAGCAGAAGGCCCTGGGCTACACCTTCTACGCTTCGGTCGGCAATGTGGGCCTGTGGGACTCCACCGTGGAAGCCTTCAGCAAGGCCAAGGCCGAACACGGCCCCATCGACGTGCTGGTCAACAACGCCGGTATCACGCGCGACCGCATGTTCCTCAAGATGACCCGCGAGGACTGGGACGCCGTCATCGAGACCAACCTCAACTCCATGTTCAACGTCACCAAGCAGGTGGTGGGCGACATGGTGGAAAAGGGCTGGGGCCGCATCATCAACATCAGTTCGGTCAACGGTGAAAAGGGCCAGGCCGGCCAGACCAACTACTCGGCCGCCAAGGCCGGCATGCACGGCTTCACCATGGCGCTGGCGCAGGAGCTGGCCAGCAAGGGCGTGACCGTCAACACCGTGAGACCGGGTTACATCGGCACCGACATGGTCAAGGCCATCCGCCAGGATGTGCTCGACAAGATCGTCGGCACCATCCCGGTCAAGCGCCTGGGCGAGCCGGGCGAGATCGCCTCCATCATCGCGTGGATCGCCAGCGAGGAGAGCGGGTACTCGACCGGGGCGGACTTCTCGGTCAATGGTGGCTTGCACATGGGCTGAGGTTTTTGGCTCACCAAAGACAAACCCCGCTGCGGCGGGGTTTGTTGTTGCTGCATGACCCTTTTTGGGGATAGGCGGTGGCGCATGTGCTATCTAGAATTTGGATGAATGTTGCGGCCGCTGTCCGCACATCGATGTGATTGATGGGGGCGCACTGTTTGCGCGTAAATTGAAATCGCGTGTGCTTCGCCAGATGCTCGTTATACGCAAGGAAATGCATGAAGAAATCCATTCTTGTCTTGCTCTGTTTCCCTTTAGTCAGCGCTCTTGCCCAAACAGACCGCTGCAAGCCCCAGCAGCAGTCGGAACTCTCGGCGAGCTATCAGCAATTTCGTTCAGCGTCCCGGGCGGGCGACTTGAATCAGGTCAAAGCTCTGAGTTCTAGATCAGTCCTACCGGATATCACGGCATTTGAGAAGACTGCGACGAATGCGTCGTATCTTGCGCGGCAGATGGGATCTGTGATGCCTGCGCTGGCTGAGGCTAAAGACCTCCGGTGTGAACTGAGCGGCCAACGGGCACGCTTCGTGATTCTGACCCAGGCGGTCGACAGGGATTCGAAGAACACCATTCCCATCACGACCATTGTCATGTTTGAGCGTGGCCCAGGTGCCAAGTGGTTGGTTGGCGAAAAGGCGATGACGAACCCTTTTTCTCCGCAATCACCCGAGTCGCTCCTGCAGCATGAGAAGCTGCGATTGCCCTGATCGTCTCGATTCCGAAGCCATACGCAGCGCGTCAACGTACCATCACGCGTTCTGCCGTGTAGTCGGGAGTGTCCCCCGCACCAGCCCCCAGCAAACCAACGTCGACCCGGCAATCCCCGCCACCATCGGCAACCCGGTCCCGTCCACGAACAGCCCCGTGATCGCCATCACCACCGCACCCGTGGCGAACTGCAGCGTGCCCATCAGGGCCGAGGCGGTGCCAGCGATGGGGCCGTGGTCTTCCAGCGCGAGGATGGCCGAGGTGGGGATGATGAGCCCGAGGAAACCGTAGCCCACGAAGAGCAGGGCCAGCAGCACGGGCAACTGGTCCGCGCCCAGCAGGAAGCACAGGAGCAGCAGGGCCATGACACTGGCGTAAGCATGCGCGGCGACACGCACCATGGGCTTGAGGCCGAAGCGCCGGCCCAGGCGGCCCGTGAGCTGCGACATGCCGATGAACGAGGCCGCGTTGGCCGCGAAGACGATGCTGTACTGCCGCGGCGTGAGGCCGTAGTGGTCGATCAGCACGAAGGAGGAGTTGGCCAGGTAGGC
>CAUPQO010000092.1:0-12062 GCA_963513295.1 uncultured Hylemonella sp. | reverse complement strand
TTCAAGCAGGCCCTGGCGGGCCTCACGCCCACGGGCAAGGTGCCGGTGCTGCAGGACGACGCACTGGTGATCTGGGACACCCTGGCCATCGCCGAGTACCTGGCCGAACAATTCCCCGAGAAACAGCTCTGGCCCAAGGACCGGGCGGCCCGCGCCCGCGCGCGCAGCGTCTGCGCCGAGATGCATGCCGGCTTCAGCGCCCTGCGCAGCCACTGCACGATGAACATCGAGGCCTCGCTGCCCGACACCGGGGCCCTGATCTGGCGTGACCAACCCGCCGTGCGCGCCGACGTGGAGCGTCTGGTGACCATGTGGAGCGAACTGCTCCAGGCCCACGGCGGACCGCTGCTCTTCGGCAGCTTCAGCATCGTCGACGCCTACTTTGCGCCGGTCAGCATGCGCCTGAAGACCTACGCCCTGCCGGTGCCGCCGGCCATCAGCGCCTACGTGGAGCGCGTGGCGGCGCTGCCCGGCGTGGCCGCGTGGATCGCCGACGCCCGCGCCGAAGCCGACTTCCGCGCTTTCGAAGAACCCTACAGGTTGAAGCGCTAGACTGCAGGCCATGCAGATCTATATGGTGGGTGGCGCAGTGCGCGACGCCCTGCTCGGCTTGCCGGTCCAGGACCACGACTGGGTGGTGGTGGGCGCCACGCCCGAAGAAATGACCGCGCAGGGCTTCGTACCCGTGGGCAAGGACTTCCCGGTCTTCCTGCACCCGGTGACCAAGGAAGAACACGCGCTCGCGCGCACCGAGCGCAAGACGGCGCGCGGCTACAAGGGTTTTGCCATCCACACCTCGCCCGACGTGACGCTGGAGGAAGACCTGGCGCGGCGCGACCTGACCGTCAACGCCATCGCCGTGCACAGCAGCCAGTGCCGGCCCGACGGATCTTTTGACGCCACGCACCTGACCGATCCCTATCACGGGCAGCGCGACATCGAGCACCGGGTGTTCCGCCACGTGACGCCGGCCTTTCGCGAGGACCCGGTGCGCATCCTGCGCGTGGCGCGGCTCTCCGCGCGCTTCACCGATTTCACGGTGGCGCCCGAAACGATGGCGCTGATGCGCCACATGGTGGACGACGGCGAGGTCGATCACCTGGTGGCCGAACGCGTCTGGCAGGAGCTCAACCGCGGCCTGATGGAAGAACAGCCTTCGCGCATGTTCGACGTGCTGCGCGCCTGCGGTGCCCTGAAACGACTGCTGCCCGAGGTGGACCGCCTCTGGGGCGTGCCCCAGCCCGAACAGCACCACCCCGAGATCGACACCGGTCTGCACCTGATGATGGTGCTGGACATGGCGGCGCAGTTGAACGCGCCGCTGACCGTGCGTTTTGCCTGCCTGGGCCACGACCTGGGCAAGGGCACCACGCCCGAAGACGTGCTGCCGCGCCATATCGGCCACGAGGAGCGCAGCGCCCGGCTCCTGAAAGGCCTGTGCGAACGCCTGCGCGTGCCCATCGCCTGCGCAGAACTGGCCGACGTGGTGGCGCGCGAGCACGGCAACATCCACCGCAGCGGCACGCTGGGCGCCGCCGCCCTGGTGCGCCTGCTGGAGCGCTGTGATGCCATCCGCAAGCCGCAGCGTTTTGCCGAAGTGCTGCTGGCCTGCGAGTGCGACGCCCGCGGCCGCCTGGGCCTGCAGGCGGAACCCTACCCGCAGGCGACCCGCCTGCAGGGTGTGCTGGAAACCGTGCTGGCCCTGCCCACACAGGCCATCGCCGAGCACGCCATGGCCCAGGGGCACAGTGGCAAGAAGGTGGGTGAGATCATTCATGCTGCCCGTGCCCAGGCCGTGGCCCAACATCTGGGCCTGGACCGCCAATAACCCGTTGCGGCAGTCGGCTGCTTTGACGCGCCGGCAAAGCCGCGCCGCCTGCCGCATGATGGCTGCATGCCCGTGCCGCCCCGCAATCCCTTCAACCCCTCTCTGGCTGAAGGCGTGCGCCGTTTCGGCTTTCGCAAGTGGTACGAACGCGAGCTGCTCTCCAGCCACGCCCACCTGCTGCTGACCCTGCTGTGCAGCATCGCGCTGATCGGCATGCTGGAGGTCTTCCAGGGCGGCAGCCTGGGCGAGAAGCTGCTCGACGTGCTGCTTTTCATCGCCAGTGGCGCCATCGGCCTTTGGTCGCTGCGGCGTTACCTCTACCTGCTCATGCATGCCGAGGAAGTGGCCAACCAGGCCAACTGTCCGGACTGCGGCACCTATGCGCGCTTCGAAATCGTCAGCGAAGACCGGCGCAGCGGCCAGACCACCGTCTGCTGCCGGCAATGCCGGCAGCAGTGGACCATCGAGGCCTGAAGCAGGCGCCCGCTTAGCGCAGGTGCTGGCGCACCCAGGCGGTTATCTGGGCCGGCGAGGTCATGGCGCCGGGCTGGCGTGCCACCTCGCGCCCGCCCACAAACAGCGCCAGCGTGGGAATGCTGCGGATGTTGAAGCGTGCCGCCAGGGCCTGCTCGTCCTCGGTGTTCACCTTGGCCAGGCGCACGTGCGGCTCCAGCTGGGCCGCGGCCTGCTCGAAGGCCGGCGCCATCATGCGGCAGGGGCCGCACCAGGGCGCCCAGAAATCCACCAGCACCGGCAACTCGCTGCGGCCGATGTGGCGTTCGAAGGACGTCGCGTCCAGCGCCACCGGCTGACCGGCGAAGAGGGGCTGATGGCATTTGCCGCAATCCGGCGCCTTCGCCAAGTCCACGACCTGGACGCGGTTGGTGGTGTGGCAATGCGGACAGACGATGTGGCGCGTTTCGCTCATGAGGACCCCTTTCTGCCAGACAGGATGGGGGCAGGGCCGGCCAGTTCAAGGGCCGCGCCGCACCTCCGACTCAGAAGCGCAGGAGCAGCTCGGCCTGCAGGTACCGGTGGATGTAGTCCGGGCCGTTGAAATTGGCGCTGTCGGAATAGCCCAGCCGGGTCTTGAAGTAGACCTGCCCGGCCAGCGGACTGACAGCCTCGAATTCGGCCAGGTGGGTCGAGGCTTGCGGATCGCCGGCGACCTGCTGACGCCCGAGTCCGAGCGTGCCCGACAGCATCCAGCCGCTGAGCTTGCGCCGCAGGCCCAGAGCCAGCATGTTCTCGTAATAGGCGTCCGGGTTGAAATAGTTGCCGTTGGCCGGCTGGCTGTTCCAGAAATGCCGGTGCCGGTACTGGACATTGAGCCCCAGTTCGGGCAGCAGGTCGTAGACCAGCCGGACACGGGCATGGTTGCGGATATTGTCGTCGGAGAATCGGTGCTGGCCCAGCAGGCCGATGGCCGTCCAGCCCGGGCCGAAGCGGTGCTCCAGGCTGGCGCTGACGTAGTTGAGGCTCACGCCCTTGTCCAGGGAGTTGGGCGTCTCGACCCAGTCGCGCAGGTAGGACAGCGCGGCACTGGTGGCGGAGCCGAGCGCGAAGGAATACTCTAGGTCCGCCGTCAGCAGCTCGCGCTCGCCCAGCGCATTGACGCCGATGCCGGCCTGGTAGCCCAGGCCGCTGTTGGGGTCGATGGCCGTGCTGGCCAGCGTCACCTGCGTGCTGTCCGCGGACCAGTCGCCGACCGAGAAATGGTGATGGGCCGCCTTGAGGCCGGTGTAATGGTTGCCGTCCTGGTAGAGCGGCATGATCCCGGCGCCGAGCTTGCGGACGTGGAAGTCCTCGCTGTCCGTCGAGACATAGAGGCTGGGCAACAGCACGGCCGACGCGCTGCCGGTGTCAGCCGCATGGGCCCAGCCCTGGACACACAGCAGGGCCGCCGCCAGCAGGCGCGCGGCCGGGCGCAAGAGGGCTCCGGTGCAAGGGTTCGACAGTTTCATTTGGTGCCCCAGTTCTTCTTGAGGTTGAGCGCCTCGGACAGGTAGCCGATCACGGCCGAGGGCTGCAGCAGCATGCCGTAGGGAAAGAGGTACACCAGGAAGCCCAGGATGTTCCGCCGCACGTGCAGACCCTGGGCCTCGAACATCTTCTTCTCGGTCTGGTACATGACCCAGTTGATCACCAGGGCCAGGGGAAACAGGCTCAGCGACATCGGCCCGACGATGGCGTAGTTGCCGAAGGCCGCCAGGATCAGCCCCGGGATGAAGCCGAAGGTGTAGGCAATGTCCATCAGCGGGAACAGCAGGTCCCACCAAATGAAAAACACCGACAGGCGGGACTTGAAGAGCACGCCGGGGTGGCGCTTAAAGGCCTCGATCATGCCGCGGGCCCAGCGCCGGCGCTGGGCCACGAAGCCGCCCAGGGAGTTGGGCACGACCGTGAAGACGATGCCGTCCTCGCAATAACCGACGCGGTAGCCACGCTTGAGCAGCGCCCAGGTCATGACGATGTCCTCGCCGACCGTCGCCGGCCAGCCGCCGATGGCCCGCAACGCCGCCTTGTCGTAAAGGGAGAAGGCCCCCTGGGCCACCAGCGTACCCTGGTTGAGCGACTGCACGCGCTTGACCGTGGCGATGCCGTGGAAGTAGTCCCACTCCTGCGCCTGGGTCAGCCAGTTGTCGCGTGAATTACGCACCAGGGTGGTCCCGGCCACGGCCCGCGTGTCGGGCGGGTCGTTCTTGTAGCGCTCCACGATGCGCACCAGCGCTTCGCGGGCCAGGAAGGAGTCGCCATCGACGGTCACGATCAGGTCGTGGCGGGCCTGGGCCAGGCCTTGGTTCAGTGCGTTGGCCTTGCCGCCGTTCTCGTCCAGGCTGATGCAGCGCAACCAGGGCAGATAGACAGCCTGGGCCTGGGCGATCTCGGCCGTCCGGTCCCGGGAACCGTCGTCGATGACGATGACCTCGATCTCGCCCGGGTAGTTCTGGTGCGAGATGCTCAGAATCGTCTGCTCGATGTACTTTTCCTCGTTGTAGGCCGCGATCAGAACAGTCAGAGCCGGGTACGACGGCAGCGGCCGGCGCGGCGGCCGGCGGTCCAGGAGCAGGCTGCTGACCATGAAGGCGTTCATGAAGCCCGGAATGATCGCGATGAACAGGATGAGGAAGCCGGCGAAGAAGGGGCCGACCAAGGCCGCCAAGTCGTCGAACCAGCGGCCGGCTACCCACAGAGAGAAGATCATCCAGGCTGCGGCAATCAGCAGCGAGAGCGAGAATTTCTTGCGGACCGTGATGTACATAGGCAAAAGGCTTCCATGCCGCGGATTGCGGACGATCGGTTCAGAGGAATCTGGCGATGCCGGCGGCCACCAGGCTCAGGATGATAGTGGTAGTAAACGGCAGGCTGAACTCGCGGCCGAACAGTGTGAAGTTCAGGTCCCCCGGCAGGCGGCCGAAGCCGATGCGCTTGAACCAGGGCGTGACGGCGTTGACCAGCAGCAGGATGAAAAAGATGACGAGCAGCCAGCGGAACATGGTGTGTGTCGGATTCAGAGTGTGTGGGTGCGGTCGCCGGCGGAAAACCCCGTGGCATACCAGGGCTCGCCGGTGCACAGGCCGATGACCTTGAACAGCTCGCCCATCTCGTGCTCCATGACCAGCTTGTGGGCCTGCGCGCGCGCCGGCAGCTCGGCCTGCTCCATCAGCTGGGCCAGGCCGCAATTGAGCAGGAAACGCGCCTGCGAGCAGTAGCCCAGCGCCGACAGGCCTGCCTCCTGCGCGGCCAGCGCGATGCCGGTGAAGTTGACGTGGGCCGTGATGTCCTTGAGCCCCACGTCGGTGAGCGGATTGGCATCGGCCTGGTGGCCACGGTGGCACATGACCGTGCCCATATGGCGTTGCGGATGGTAGTACTCACCCTCAGGAAAACCGTAGTCGAGAAAGAAGGCCGCGCCGCGCTGCAGCCGCTCGGCCAGGGTGCGGATGAAGGCCTCGGCCTGCGGATGGATCTCGGTCAGGTAGTCGTGCCCGCCGGCGGGCTCCACCGGCGGGCGCAGCGCCGTCGGCCGGTCGGCCCAGACGTAGCGATCACCGGCCAGCGCCACGCCCCGCTCATACCAGAGGCCGCCGCCGCGTGCGAGCAGTTGCACGGGCATGGCGTCCAGCACCTCGTTGCCCACCACCACCCCCTGCATCGCGGCCGGCAGTTCACTGACCCAGTGCACACGGTCGCCAAATTTCTGCAAGGCCTGCTGCTGGCGCACCCGCAGGGCTCCCGACAGGTCGACGATGGTGTAACGGCGCACCTGCTCACCCAGGGTTTCCAGCAGCTGCAGGGCCAGCGCCCCGGAGCCGGCGCCGAACTCCCAGACCTCGTCGGTCTGGGTGTGCTGCAGGGCCTGGCCCACCTGCACCGCCAGCGCCCGGCCGAACAGGGGCGAGAGCTCGGGGGCGGTCACGAAATCGCTACCCGAACCCGGCATGAGCCCGAGCTTGCGCAGATCGTTAGCGTAATAACCCAGGCCCGGCGTGTACAGGGCCCGGCTCATGAAGTCGTCAAAGCCGATCCAGCCCCCGGCCGCCTGGATGGCTTGCACCATGCGGGATGTCAGGGTGGTCGTTAAACTGTCGGCTGTATTCATTTCTTTGCAATTGTCCCCCAATGTCCTCCCCCGCCCGCACCGTGCTCGTAACCGGCTCGGCCAAGCGCCTGGGCCGCGAGATCGCGCTCACCCTGGCCCGGGCCGGCTGGCAGGTGGCCGTGCATTACCGCGGCTCGGTGGACGAGGCCATGTTGACCGTGGCCGACTGCGACCTGCTCACTGCGGCCGCCGCCTTTGATGCCGATCTGGCCGATGAGGCCGCCGTGCGTGCGCTGCTGCCGCGGGTGGTCGCGCATTTCGGCCAGGTCGACGCGGTGGTCAACAGCGCCGCCCTGTTCGAGCACGACAGCGCCGCGACCTTCGGCTATGCCGCGCTCGAAAAGCATCTGCGCGCCAACACGGGCGCGCCCATCCTGCTGGCGCAGGCCCTGAACACGCATGTGCGGGAGCGTTCGGGCAAGGGGGTCGTGGTCAACCTGCTGGACCAGAAGCTGTGGAACCAGAACCCGGACTTCCTGAGCTACACCCTGTCGAAGGCGGCGCTGGAAGCCGCCAACACCATGCTGGCCATGGCGCTGGCGCCCGACGTACGCGTGGTGGGCGTGGCACCCGGCCTCACGCTGACCAGCGAGTACCTGAGCCCGGAGAAGTTCGCAGCCCTGCACAAGCTCTCGCCGCTGGGTCGCTCCTCCACCCCCGAAGACGTAGCCGGCGCGGTGAAATTCGCGCTGGAAAACGCGTCCATCACCGGCACCACGCTGCTGGTGGACGGCGGCCAGCACCTGCTGCGCTTTCCGCGCGATTTCTCCATGATGTAAGCGGAACGCACGATGACCAAAGGCACCCAGATCCTCACGCTCACCGGTTTGCGCTTCGACGCCAACCTGGGCATCCTTGACCACGAGAAGGCCGCGCCGCAGCCCATCCAGGTCGATGCCGAGCTCAACCTCGGCCCGCAGCCGCTGCGCCCGCACGACGACGACATCAACCATGTACTGGACTACCGCAAGGTGCGCCAGATCATCATCGACGAATGCCGCTCCGAGCACATGAACCTGCTGGAGAGCATGATCGGCAAGCTGGCCGACCGCCTGCTGCAGCTGCCCGGCGTGATCGGCGTGCGCGTGAAGATCGTCAAGCTGGAAATTTTCGACGACTGCGAAGTCGCCATCCGCGCCGAAACCGGCATCTGGTGACGGAACCAAACAAGTGAAATGGGGCTCCCACCCCATGCCGGGCGCATGCCCATGGAGTGAATGATGAGTGCCGTCTGGATAGACAATGAACCGGCCGTCAGCAATGACAAGGCCCTGAAGATCGAGCGCGAAACGCACAAGCTCGAAAAGCGCCTCTGCCGCAACGTCGGCCAGGCCATCATGGACTACAACATGATCGAGGAGGGCGATCGCGTCATGGTCTGCATGTCGGGTGGCAAGGACAGCTACGGCATGCTGGACATCCTCATGAAGCTCAAGGCCCGCGCGCCGATCGACTTCACCCTGGTGGCCGTCAACCTGGACCAGAAGCAGCCCGGTTTCCCCGACCACATCCTGCCCGAGTACCTGAAGAAGCTGGGCATCGAGTTCCACATCGAGACCCAAGACACCTATTCCATCGTCAAGGAGAAGGTCCCCGAGGGCAAGACGATGTGCAGCCTGTGCAGCCGGCTGCGCCGCGGCATCCTGTACAACGTGGCGCGCCAGCTCAAGTGCAACAAACTTGCGCTGGGCCACCACCGCGACGACATGCTGCAGACCTTTTTCCTCAACATGTTCTTCGGCGGCAAGTTGAAGGGCATGCCCCCCAAGCTCACCAGCGACAACGGCGAATTCATCGTGATCCGCCCCATGGCCTATGTGGTCGAGAAGGACCTGATCCGCTGGGCCGAGCACAAGCAATTCCCCATCATCCCCTGCACCCTGTGCGGCAGCCAGGAGAACCTGCAGCGCAAGCAGATCGGCAACCTGCTGCGCGAGTGGGACAAGAAGTTCCCCGGCCGGCTGGAAACCATGTTCACCGCGCTGCAGAACGTGGTGCCCTCGCACCTGATGGACGCCAAGCTGCACGACTTCAGGAACCTCAAGGCCACCGGCGTGCCCGACGTGAACGGCGACCTGGCCTTCGACGAGGAAGAACTGCCCGCTACGCCCGCCCTGCCCGGCGGCGTGCAGGTGGTGACACTGTAAAAATGAAGCGGCTTCTCTTTCTGCTATCCCTCACGCTGCTGCTCGGCGGCTGCTCGGGGCTACGGCTGGTCGAATCCCAGGTGCGCGCCACGGCTGCCATACCGACCGGCGGCACAGCCATCGAGGCCGGCGCACGCTACCGCTTCGAACGCCTGCCCTCGCAGACCGACCCTGTCGAGACGGATACGGTGGAAGCCATCGCCGAGGCCGAATTGACCGAGGTGGGCCTGGTGCGCGACGACCAGAACCCGCGCTACAGCGTGCAGATCACGACCCGCATGGAATCCTTCTACGTGGATGACTGGGGCCGCCCTTACAGCGGGCCACGTGTGGGCGGCTCCATCATGATCGGCACGGGCAACCTGGGCATAGGCGTCGGTACCGGCGTGGGCATGGGCATGCGTTTCCCGCCGCCCAGCCAGTACCGCCACGAAGCCACCCTGCTGCTGCGTGATCTCCAGAACAACCAAGTCGTTTATGAAACCAGCGCCCTGCACGAAGGGCCCTGGAACGACCGCTACAACATCCTGCGCGCGGTGCTGGCCGCGGCCCTGAAAGACTTTCCTGATCCGCCGGCCGGCGCGCGCCGTGTGAAAGTTGAAATACCGCGTTGAATGGATAAGACCACACGCATCCTCGCCATCCGCCACGGCGAAACCGCCTGGAACGTGGACACGCGCATCCAGGGCCACCTGGACATCCCGCTCAACGAGACCGGCCGCTGGCAAGCCGCACGGCTGGCGCGCGCCCTGGCCACACGCGACACCATCCACGCCGTCTACAGCAGCGACCTGCAGCGTGCCCACGACACCGCGCGGGCCATCGCCACGGCCACCGGCGCCCCGCTGGCCACGCACACCGGCTTGCGCGAGCGCGGCTTCGGCATCTTCGAAGGCAAGACCTACGTCGAGATCGAAGAGACCTGGCCCGAAGAATCCGAACACTGGCGCAAACGCACGCCGCACTGGGCACCCGCCGGCGGCGAATCGCTGCTGCAGGTGCGCGAGCGCATCACGCACACCCTGCGCGAACTGGCCGCGCGCCATCCGGGCCAGCAGATCGTGCTGGTCGCGCACGGCGGCGTGATGGACCAGCTCTACCGCGCTGCCACCGGCCAGGACCTGCAGGCCCCGCGCACCTGGCAGCTGGGCAACACCGCCGTCAACCGCCTGCTCTGGACGCCTGAGGGCCTGTCCCTGGTGGGCTGGGCCGACACATCGCACCTTGAAGACGACACACTCGATGAAACCAGCACCTGAGTCCGCCCCGGCCCGCCTGCACGCGCTGCTCGGCCAGGGCGTGGCCGCCATCGACACGCCCGCCCTCGTCATCGACCTCGACGCCATGGACCGCAATCTGCAGCGCATGGCCGATTACGCCAAGTCGCACGGCGTGAAGCTGCGCCCGCACGCCAAGATGCACAAGAGCGCGGCGCTGGGCCTGCGCCAGATGCAGGCCCGTGCCGTGGGCCTGTGCGTGCAAAAGACCTCGGAGGCCGAGGCGCTGGCCGCCGGTGGCGTGAACGACCTCTACATCAGCAACGAAGTCATCGCACCGGCCAAGCTGCAGCGCGTGACCGCCCTGGCCCGCACCCTGCAGGCACGCGGCGGGCGCTTGGCCATCGCGGTGGACCATCTGCAAGGCATAGAGCATCTGGCTCAGGCGATGGGTGCTGGCGACAAGCTGATCGACGTCTTCATCGAACTCGACGTGGGCCAACAGCGCTGCGGTGTTGCTGAGCCCGCTGACGTACTGCCCCTGGCGCAAGCCATCGCAATGCATCCCGCCTTGCGCCTGGCTGGCCTGCAGGCCTACAACGGCCGCGCCCAGCATCTGCGCACAGTAGCCGAGCGCCGCGCCGCGCTGGACGAGGTGATCGCTCGCGTGCGTGAGACGCGCCGCATCGTTGAGGCCGCGGGCTTGAGCCTGCCGCTGGTCACGGGCGCCGGCAGCGGCACCTTCGGGCTGGAAGCCACCAGCGGCGTGTTCGGCGAGCTGCAGGCCGGCTCCTACCTCTTCATGGACGCCGACTACGCCCGCAATGAAGTCGATGCGTCACAGCCGCAATTCGAGCACGCCCTCTTCGTCAAGACCCAGGTCATGAGCGTGAGCAAGAACCACGTCGTGGTCGACGCCGGCCACAAAAGCCACGCCATCGAGTCCGGCCTGCCGCGTGTGCACGGCGAAGCGCTGGAAGCCACCGGCTGCAGCGACGAGCACACTACCCTGTGCGCCACCGGCAAAGCCCCCTTGCCGTCACTCGGCAGCACGCTCTGGCTGATCCCCGGCCACTGCGACCCCACCGTCAATCTGCACGACTGGATGATCGGCGTGCGCGGCGGCCTGCAAGCCGGCGTGGTGGAAGAACTGATCCGGGTCGATGCCCGCGGCTGCCTGGACTGATCCCGGGCACCAGGTCTCACCATGCCCGCCGCCGCCCTGCGTCATCGACTCCTCTGGCTCCTGGGCGGCGCAGTCCTCGCTGTCACCGGTGCCGTGGTCCTGGCACGGCTGGAACTGACCCGTCAGTTCGAGGCCTTCGAGACCAACGCCCGCATCGTGCACCGCCTGCTGAGCCAGCGTGTGGTGCAGCACGACGCCATCATGGAAACGCTGGCCCTGCTGCAGCCCCCCGCCGACGGCCCCCGCGCCGGCTCGCCCGAGCAGCGCCTGCCCGCGCTCTACCCGCAGATCCTCGCGGTGCAGCGCCGCAACCCTGGCTACAACTGGGCGGATACCAGGCTGACCAGCGTCGAAGCCGAATCGCGGCTACGCAAACGCCCGGCCCTGGGTGCGGTGGACTTCAGCGCCGGCCACTACCAGCTGCTGATGGCCGCCACGCCCAGCAGCTTTGTGCTGACCCTGGACCTGCGCGCGCTGGCGCCCTGGAACGACTGGCCCATGGAACGCGAACGCAGCCCGGTGCGCGTGGCACTCGAACATGGCGGGCAGCTGATGGTGCTGCAGTCGGGCATGGCCATCGACAAAACCTCGGGCTGGTTCTTCGAATTCCGCAAGGTGCTGGCCGCCGAGAGCCAGCCCTTTGAAGTCGTGGCCCAGTTGCGCGTGGGCTGGGCCGAGCTGCCCTGGGCCCGTATGCTGCTCTGGGCGCTGGCCGTGGCCGCGGTGCTCACCCTGCTGCGCCAGTTCCTGCGGCAGCGCGCTGAACAGCAACGCAGCCAGGCCCTGCTGCGCCTGGGCCAGGTGGCTCGGCTCAACACCCTCGGTGAACTCGCCGCCGGCATGGCCCATGAACTGAACCAGCCGCTCACCGCCGTGCTGGCCAACACACAAGCCGCGCAACGCCTGCTGGCCGAAGACCCGCCCGAGCTGGCCACGGCCCGCGGCGCCATGGAACAGGCCAGCGCCCAGGCGCGCCGCGCGGCCGAGGTGCTGGGCCGCCTGCGCCGCAGCGTAGAGCGCCCCGACCCCGGCGCGCACGTGGTGCCCCTGAGCCTGAACGAGGCCCTGCACCGCGCCCTCT
>CAUPQO010000091.1:0-12184 GCA_963513295.1 uncultured Hylemonella sp. | reverse complement strand
TTTTTTTTTTTTTAGTTCCGGTGGGGGGCTTTTTTTTGTTGGGGGGTTTGGTTTTTGGTGTCTGTATGGGGGGGGCTGGGGGGGGGGGGGGGGGGGGGGGGGGCCCCGGGGGGGCGGGGGCGGGGGGCCGGGGCGCAGGCGGGGGGCCGGGGGGCCGGCCCGGCCCCCCCCGCCGCAGGGGCCCGCCGCCGGCCGCCGGCTGCCCACGCCCTCACAGACCGAAGGCCCCTTCTACCCGCTCGATCTGCCCGACGACACCGATGGCGACCTCTTGCGCAACGGCAGCGTGGACTACCGGCAGGGCCGGCCCGCTTGGGTGGAGGGGCAGGTGACCGACACCGCGGGTGTGCCGGTGCGCGGCGCCCAGGTCGAGATCTGGCAATGTGACCATCAGGGGCATTACCACCATCCGGGTGACGGCGGCCGCGCCGACCCTGCCTTTCAGGGTTACGGCCGCGTGACGGTCGATGGCGAAGGACGTTACCGTTTCCGCACGCTGCGGCCCGTGGCCTACAGCGGGCGCACGCCGCACATCCACGTCAAGGTCAGGCTCGGCCAGCGCGCCCTGCTGACCACCCAGCTCTATGTGGCCGGCGATCCGGGCAATGAAGGCGACGCGCTCTGGCGGCGCTTGCGCAGCACCGAGGACCGCGCCGCCCTGACCATTCCCTTCGTCTCCGGCCGGCGGGGTCTGCAGGCCAACTTTCCCATCGTGCTGGCGCTCTGAGCGGCGGGCATGGCCCCACGCCCTCCGGGACCGGGCTGCCTCTGCCATCATCCGCGCATGGATTCACTCTCACAACTGGCGCTGGGCGCCGCCGTCGGCGTGGCCGTCATGGGACGGCACACGGCCTTGCCCAAGGCGGCGGGCTGGGGGGCGCTGCTGGGTACCCTGCCCGACCTGGACGTGTTCATCGACCATGGCGACGCGCTGCTCAACATGACCCTGCACCGCGCGGAAAGCCATGCGCTGTTCTGGCTCAGCCTGGCGGGGCCCCTGCTCGGGGCCGGCATCGCCCGCCTGCACGGCGAATGGACACAGTGGCGACGCTGGTGCCTGGCAGCCTGGCTGATGCTGGTCACGCACCCGCTGCTCGACGCCATGACGGTCTATGGCACGCAGCTCGCGCTGCCCTTCAGCTCCCACCCCTACGGCGTCGGCAGCATCTTCATCATCGACCCGCTCTACACCCTGCCCCTGCTCTTCGGCCTGCTGCTGGCGCTGGGCTGGCGCCGCCGTCCCGACTGGGCATTGCGTGCCAATGCCGTCGGGCTGACACTCAGCACGGCCTACCTGGCCTGGGGTATGGCGGTGCAGGCACACGTGACTACCCTCGCCCAGGCCTCGCTGGCCCGCCAGGGTATACAGGCGCAGGCCTTGCTGGTCACACCCACCGCGTTCAACAGCATGTTGTGGCGCGTCGTGGCAACCACACCCACGCATTACCACGAGGGTTTCTATTCGCTGCTGGACGATGGCCAGGAACCGCTGTGGGAGCAGCACGACCGCGGCCCGGCACTGCAACAGACCTATGCGGGCACACCCGCTTACGAAAGATTGAACCGCTTTGCCAAAGGACTGGTGGCCATGCGCAGCGTGGACGGCCGCGCCCATCTGAGCGACCTGCGTATGGGCCAGACGCCTAGCTTCAGCTTCACCTTCGACATCGGTCCTGCGCAGGGACCGGCACCCGAGCCGCAAGCCGCACTGGCACGTGGCAGCCGGCCTGACCTGCAACAGGCGCTGTCCTGGTTATGGGCGCGTCTGGGTGGCCAACCCCTGCCACCACCCCGTTGATTTTCGGGACGGCCATAGAAAAAGCCCGCCGTCTCGGGGACTGGCGGGCTTTCTGGCGCCGAAGCGCTGTGTTGGTGGGCGATACATGGATCGAACATGTGACCCCTGCAGTGTGAATGCAGTGCTCTACCGCTGAGCTAATCGCCCTGAATGCCTGCTGAAAGCGTTTGCGTTTTCAGGAAAAACGAGATTATGCCATAAGTGGCCGTGCCGTTATCAGGCCTGGGCCCGCCAGACCGTCTTGCCGCCGCTGGCCTTGTCGAGCTGGGCCAGCAGGTCCTCGTGGGCCGCCAGCTCCTGCTCGGACGCGGACAGCACGGGCAGCTCGAAACGGCTCAGGTCCACACGCTCGAAGCTGCCCGCGGCCGTCGTTGTGTCCGCGGTGTCGATCAGCAGCGCGTCCTGGCCGCGCGTGAGGTTGATGTAGACGTCGGCCAGCAGCTCGGCGTCCAGCAGCGCGCCGTGCAGGGTGCGGCCCGAGTTGTCCACGCCCAGGCGGTCGCACAGCGCGTCCAGTGAATTGCGCTTGCCCGGGAACATCTCCTTGGCCATGACCAGGGTGTCCGTCACGCTGGCGACGAACTGGGCAAAACGCGGCTTGCCGACCAGCTCCAGCTCCTTGTTCAGGAAACTGACGTCGAAGGCCGCGTTGTGGATGATGATCTCGGCGCCCTGCAGATAGGCCAGGATTTCCTCGTGCACCTCGACGAACCTGGGCTTGTCGCGCAGGAATTCGTTGCTGATGCCGTGCACCCGCAGCGCGTCCTCGTGGCTGTCGCGCCCGGGGTTCAGGTAGAAGTGCAGGTTGTTGCCGGTGAGCTTGCGGTTGAGCAGCTCCACACAGCCGATTTCAATGATGCGGTCGCCGCCTTCGGCGGACAGGCCCGTGGTTTCGGTGTCGAGGACGATCTGGCGCATGGTCCTGATCATAGCGGCCCCGGAAACGAAAACAGCCCCGCATGGGGGCTGTCGAAGGACAAAACGTTCAGTGGTTTTCTTTTGCGTGATTGATGGAGTACTTGGGTATCTCCACCACCACGTCCTGCTGCGCCAGGATGGCCTGGCAGCTCAGGCGCGACTGCGGCTCCAGGCCCCAGGCACGGTCTAGCAGGTCTTCCTCGTTCTCGTCCGGTTCATTGAGCGTGCTGTAGCCCTCGCGCACGATGACGTGGCAGGTCGTGCAGGCGCAGCTCATGTCGCAGGCGTGCTCGATGTTGATGTGGTTGTCCAGCATGGCCTCGCAGATCGAGGTGCCGGCCGGCGCCTTGATCTCGGCGCCCTGCGGGCAGTATTCGGGATGGGGCAGGATCTTGATGACGGGCATACGGGGTTACTCGGGCTAGGGTTCGTCTCAGACGTTGGCAATGTTCTTACCGGCCAGGGCTTGCTGGATGCCGCGGTTCATGCGCAGCGCGGCGAAGGCTTCGGTCCCCTTGGCCAGGGCTTCGGTGGCGGCGTCGATGGCGGCCGCGTCGTCCTGGGTGCGCAGGCCCTCCAGCGCGTCCATCAGGCTGGCCATGGCACTGCGCTCTTCGCTGGACAGCAGGTCGCCATCAGCGGCCAGCGCCGTGCGGGTGGCCATGAGCATGCGATCGGCCTCGACACGGGCCTCCACCAGCGCGCGGGCGCGCATGTCTTCCTGCGCGGTGCTGAAGCTCTCCTGCAGCATCCTGGCGATCTGCTCATCCCCGAGACCGTAGGAAGGCTTGACGGTGATGCTGGCCTCCACGCCGCTGGTCTGCTCGCGCGCGCCCACCTGCAGCAGGCCGTCGGCGTCGATGGTGAAAGTCACGCGGATGCGCGCCGCGCCGGCCGCCATGGGCGGGAAACCGCGCAACTCGAACCGAGCTAGGCTGCGGCAATCGGCCACCAGGTCACGCTCGCCTTGCACCACGTGCAGGGCCAGGGCGGTCTGGCCGTCCTTGTAGGTAGTGAAGTCCTGCGCCATCGCGGTCGGGATGGTCTGGTTGCGCGGCACGATGCGCTCCACCAGGCCGCCCATGGTCTCGATGCCCAGCGACAAGGGGATCACATCCAGCAGCAGCAGGTCACCGCTCGGGTTGTTGCCGGCCAGCTGGTTGGCCTGGATGGCGGCGCCCAAGGCCACCACCTCGTCGGGGTTCAGGTTGATCAGCGGCTCGCGCCCGAAGAACTCTCCCACGGTGCGGCGGATCACCGGCATGCGGGTGGAGCCGCCCACCATGACCACCCCCTGCACCTCGTCCACGGTGAGCCTGGCGTCGCGCAGCACCTTGCGCACGGCCGCCATGGTGCGCGCCGTCAGCGCCGCGGTACTGGCCTCGAACTGGTCGCGGTTCAGGGACAGGTCCACCGCGCCACTGGAGAGCTCCAGCTCAGCCGTGACGATCTCCTCGTCCGACAGGGCTTCCTTGGCTTGCCGCGCCTCGGCCATGAGGCGGGCCTGGTCCTCGGGCGTATCGGCGCTCAGGCCCGTTTCCGCCAGCATCCACTCGGCCAGGGCCCGGTCGTAGTCGTCGCCGCCCAGGGCCGAATCGCCGCCGGTGGCGATCACCTCGAACACGCCCTTGCTCAGACGCAGGATGGAGATGTCGAAGGTGCCACCGCCCAGGTCATAAACGGCATAGATGCCCTCGCTGGCATTGTCCAGGCCGTAGGCGATGGCCGCGGCTGTCGGCTCATTGATCAGGCGCAGCACGTTGAGACCGGCCAGCTGGGCCGCGTCCTTGGTGGCCTGGCGCTGGGCGTCGTCGAAATAGGCCGGTACCGTGATGACGGCACCGTAGAGCTCGTCGTTGAAGCTGTCTTCGGCGCGGTAGCGCAGCGTGGCCAGGATCTCGGCGCTCACCTCCACCGGCGTCTTTTCGCCATCGATGGTGCGAACACGCACCATGCCGGGTGCATCGACCAGGGCATAGGGCAGCTTGGCGGCCTGGTGCACATCGGCCAGACCCCGTCCCATCAGACGCTTGACCGAGGCGATGGTATTGCCCGGGTCGTTGATCTGCTGTGCCAGCGCCTCATGGCCGATCTGCCGGCCGCCCTGGGGCAGGTAGCGCACCACGGAAGGCAGGATGACGCGGCCCTGCTCGTCAGGCAGGCACTCGGCAACGCCGCTGCGCACAGCGGCGACCAGGGAATGGGTGGTACCCAGGTCGATGCCCACCGCGATCCGCCGCTGGTGCGGGTCGGGGGCCTGGCCGGGTTCGGAAATCTGCAGCAGTGCCATCGTTGTTCTGTTCTGGTCCAGGTTGAATTGTCACCCGAGCCGGCTCTCCATCATCTCGTAACGGGCTTCGATGTCGCGGGCAAAACGCTCGATGAACATCAGCGCCCTCACCTGCGCCACGGCGCCGGCATAGTCCCGGGCCTGGTCCAGCAGCTGCTCGCAGCGCTGCAGCAGCTCCTTGCGGCTGCGCTTGACCTCGTCATTCAAGGCATCGAGGGCATCGATGTCCCGGGCGTCGTCCAGCGCCTCGCGCCATTCCATCTGCTGCATCAAGAAGTCGGCTGGCATGGCCGTGTTGTTCTCGGCGTTCACCGGCGCACCGTGCAGTTCGCAAAGGTAGGCGGCCCGTCGGAGCGGGTCCTTCAAGCGCTGGTAGGCCTCGTTGATGCGCACCGACCACTGCATGGCCACGCGTTGGGCCGCTGCCCCCTGCGCGGAGAACTTGTCCGGATGGGCCTCGCGCTGCAGGTCTTTCCAGCGCGCATCGATGGCAGCGCGGTCCTGGGTGAACTGCTGCGGCAGGCCGAAGAGTTCGAAGTCGTCGGACTGGAGATTCACACCCGGAACGATTCACCGCATCCGCAACGATCACGCTCGTTCGGATTGTTGAAACGGAAACCCTCGTTCAGGCCCTCGCGCACATAGTCGAGCTGCGTGCCGTCGATGTAGGACAGGCTCTTGGGATCGATCAGCACCTTGACACCGTGATCTTCAAAGACGATGTCTTCCGAGGCGATCTCATCCACGTACTCCAGCTTGTAGGCCAGACCCGAGCAACCCGTGGTCTTGACACCCAGGCGCACGCCCACACCCTTGCCACGTTTGCTCAAGTAGCGAGTCACATGCCGTGCTGCGGCTTCAGTCAGAGATACAGCCATGGTTCTTTTCCGTCGTAGGCATAGGCGCACCGTACGGTACCGCCCTGCTCCACAAGCTTGCTGGTTTAGTGCGCGTGTTTCTTGCGGTAGTCGTCCACCGCGGCCTTGATGGCGTCTTCGGCCAGGATGGAGCAGTGGATCTTGACCGGCGGCAGGGCCAGTTCCTCGGCGATCTCGCTGTTCTTCAGCGCAGCGGCCTGGTCCAGGGTCTTGCCCTTCACCCATTCAGTCACCAGCGAGCTTGACGCGATGGCCGAACCGCAGCCGTAGGTCTTGAAGCGCGCGTCTTCGATGACGCCGGTGCTCGGGTTCACCTTGATCTGCAGCTTCATCACGTCGCCGCAGGCGGGCGCGCCCACCATGCCGGTACCGACCGTGTCGTCGCCCTTGTCGAAGGAGCCGACGTTGCGCGGGTTTTCGTAGTGGTCAACGACTTTTTCACTGTATGCCATGATTTTTCTCCTTCGGCCTCAGTGGGCCGCCCATTGAATCGCGCTGATGTCCACGCCGTCCTTGAACATCTCCCACAGGGGGCTGAGCTCGCGCAGCTTGGCCACGTTGTGCTTGATGGTCGTGATGGCGTAATCGATTTCTTCTTCGGTCGTGAAACGGCCGATGGTCATGCGCAGGCTGCTGTGCGCCAGTTCGTCGCTGCGGCCCAGGGCGCGCAGCACATAGCTGGGTTCCAGGCTGGCCGAGGTGCAGGCCGAGCCGCTGGACACCGCCAGACCCTTGATGCCCATGATCAGCGACTCGCCTTCGACGAAGTTGAAGCTCATGTTGAGGTTCTGCGGCACGCGTTTTTCCAGGCTGCCGTTCACGTAGACCTGTTCGATGTCCTTCAGGCCGTCGAGCAGGCGTTTCTGCAGGCGGCGTGCCTTCTCCAAATCCTGCGCCATCTCCAGCTTGGCAATGCGGAAGGCCTCGCCCATGCCCACGCACTGGTGGGTCGGCAAAGTGCCCGAGCGCATGCCACGCTCATGGCCACCGCCGTGGATCTGCGCCTCGATGCGCACACGCGGCTTGCGACGCACGTAAAGCGCGCCGATGCCTTTGGGCCCATAGGTCTTGTGGGCCGTCATGCTCATCAGGTCGATGGGCAACTTGTTCATGTCGATCTCGACCCGGCCGGTGGCCTGGGCAGCATCCACATGGAGCAGGATGCCCTTTTCACGGCAATACGCACCGATGGCGGGAATGTCCTGGATCACGCCGATTTCGTTGTTCACGAAGAGGATGCTGATCAGGATGGTGTCGGGACGGACGGCCGCCTTCAGCGCGTCCAGATTCACCAGGCCGTCTTCCTGCACGTCCAGGTAGGTCACCTCGAAACCCTGGCGCTCCAGCTCGCGCATGGTGTCCAGCACAGCCTTGTGCTCGGTCTTCAGGGTGATCAGGTGCTTGCCCTTGCCCTTGTAGAACTGGGCCGCACCCTTGAGGGCCAGGTTGATGGACTCGGTGGCACCCGAGGTCCAGACGATCTCGCGCGGGTCGGCGCCGATCAGCTCGGCCACCTGGACCCGTGCCTTTTCCACGGCCTCTTCGGCCTCCCAACCCCAGGCGTGGCTGCGGGAAGCCGGGTTGCCGAAATGCTCGCGCAACCAGGGAATCATGGCGTCCACCACGCGCGGATCGCAAGGCGTGGTGGCACCGTAATCCATGTAAATCGGAAAGTGGGGCGTCATGTCCATACAGGTCTAGAAAAACGAACAGTCAATAAAAATGGCACAGGTGCGGCCGGATCAGGACTTGGAAAACGCGTTGCCCAGGGCAAAGACCGAATTGGGTGCGTTCACACGCACCGGCTTGACCACCGGAGCGCTGGAAATGGCGCGCTTGACCATGGGCTTGTCCTCGATGGTGATGCCCTTGGCCAGCTGGTCGTCGACCAGCTTCTGGAGGGTGACCGAGTCCAGGAACTCGACCATGCGGGTGTTCAGGGAAGCCCAGAGCTCGTGTGTCATGCAACGGCCGCCATCGCCCAGGCAGTTCTCCTTGCCACCGCACTGGGTGGCGTCGATGGGCTCGTCCACCGACAGGATGATGTCGGCCACGGTGATCTCGGCCGCCTTGCGCGCCAGGGTGTAGCCGCCGCCCGGACCCCGGGTGGACTCGACCAGCTCATGGCGACGCAGCTTGCCAAAAAGCTGCTCCAGATAAGACAGGGAAATCTGCTGCCGCTGGCTGATGGCGGCCAGGGTCACAGGGCCATTGCTCTGGCGCAGGTCCAGATCAATCATGGCTGTGACCGCAAAGCGGCCTTTGGTGGTGAGGCGCATGGCAAGCTCCTTTTCCGAGTAATTGGCTCAAGTATACCCAAAAGCCAAGTTGGGCGCTCGGGATAGCCTCGGCGTAACGCGAAGGCCTGTCAACACAGGAACAGCCCTGCTCAGCGGCCCGGCGGTAAACCGGCGGGATGGTCCGGAACCGCCGCGCCGAAGGCCCGGGTCTTGAGCAGGCCGAGCTGGTCACGCACCCGGGCCGCCTGTTCGAACTCAAGGTTGCGGGCGTGCTCCAGCATCTGCCTTTCCAGCCGCTTGATCTCGCGCGCGATGTCTTTTTCGCTCATCTCCTCCACCTGGGCGCGGGCCATGGCCTCCTGCTCCAGGCGCTCGGCTTCGCGGCCGGCCTTCTCGCTGTAGACACCGTCGATCAGGTCGCGCACCTGCTTGACGATGGCCCGCGGCGTGATGCCGTGGGCCAGGTTGTGCTCGATCTGCTTCTGGCGGCGGCGATCCGTCTCGCCGATGGCCTTGGCCATCGAGTCGGTGACCCGGTCGGCATACAGGATGGCCCGCCCGTTCAGGTTGCGCGCCGCCCGGCCGATGGTCTGGATCAGCGAGCGCTCGGAGCGCAGGAAACCCTCCTTGTCCGCGTCCAGGATGGCCACCAGCGAGACCTCCGGGATGTCCAGACCCTCACGCAGCAGGTTGATGCCCACCAGCACGTCAAACCGCCCCAGGCGCAGGTCGCGCAGGATCTCCACCCGCTCCACCGTGTCCACGTCGCTGTGCAGGTAACGCACCTTGACGCCGTTGTCGGTCAGGTAGTCGGTCAACTGCTCGGCCATGCGTTTGGTCAGGGTGGTGATGAGCACACGCTCGTTTTTCTCCACGCGGATGCGGATCTCCTGCAGCACGTCGTCCACCTGGTGGGTAGCCGGGCGCACCTCCACCGCCGGGTCCACCAGGCCGGTGGGGCGCACCAGCTGCTCCACCACGTGGCCACTGTGCTCGTTTTCCCAGTTGCCCGGGGTGGCCGAGACGAAGACCGCCTGGCGCATCTTGGTCTCGAACTCCTCGAACTTCAGCGGCCGGTTGTCCAGCGCGCTGGGCAGGCGGAACCCGTACTCCACCAGCGTGGTCTTGCGGGCGCGGTCGCCGTTGTACATGCCACCGAACTGGCCGATCAGCACATGGCTCTCGTCCAGGAACATCAGCGCGTCCTTCGGCAAATAGTCGGTCAGCGTGGGAGGCGGCTCGCCCGGCGCGGCGCCGCTGAGGTGCCGCGTGTAGTTCTCGATGCCCTTGCAGTGGCCCACCTCGCTCAGCATTTCCAGGTCGAAGCGGGTGCGCTGCTCCAGGCGCTGGGCTTCCACAAGCTTGCCCATGCCCACGAGCTCCTTCAGCCGTTCGGCCAGCTCCACCTTGATGGTCTCCACGGCATTGAGCACCTGCTCGCGCGGCGTCACGTAATGGCTGCTGGGGTAGACGGTGAAACGCGGGATCTTCTGGCGGATGAGCCCGGTCAGCGGGTCGAACAGCTGCAGGCTCTCGATCTCGTCGTCGAACAGCTCGATGCGCAACGCCAGCTCGGAATGCTCGGCCGGGAAGACGTCGATGGTGTCGCCGCGCACGCGGAACTTGCCGCGCCCGAAGTCCATGTCGTTGCGTTGGTACTGCATGCGCACCAGCTGGGCGATCACGTCACGCTGGCCCAGCTTGTCGCCGGCGCGCAGCGTCATCACCATCTGGTGGTAGGCCTCGGGTTTGCCGATACCGTAAATGGCCGAGACCGTGGCCACGATGACCACGTCGCGCCGCTCCAGCAGGCTCTTGGTGCAGGACAGGCGCATCTGCTCGATGTGCTCGTTGATGGCGCTGTCCTTCTCGATGAAGAGGTCGCGCTGCGGCACATAGGCCTCGGGCTGGTAGTAGTCGTAGTAGCTGACGAAGTACTCCACCGCGTTCCTGGGGAAGAACTCGCGGAACTCGCTGTAGAGCTGGGCCGCCAGGGTCTTGTTGGGCGCGAACACGATGGCCGGTCGCCCCATGCGGGCGATCACATTGGCCATGGTGTAGGTCTTGCCGGAGCCCGTCACGCCCAGCAGGGTCTGGTAGACCTCGCCGTTCTCCACACCCTCCACCAGTTGGTCGATCGCCTCGGGCTGGTCGCCGGCCGGCGGATAGGGCTGGTAGAGCTCGAAGGGCGAGCCGGGGTAGCTGACAAACCGGCCTTCGGCGAGGCTGTCGGCGGCGCTGGCCTCGGGGGTGGGTGCTGCTGATACGTCTTGCATGTCGACCTGATGTGGACGGGTACCGGAGCCCGGTAAAATTAGGGCTAACCCGAAAGAATACGTCATTCCGGTACCGTGCGTTGCCCTTTACCGGCGTGGGAAGAATCCGCAACTTCATTACTCTCTCAAGGAACCCGTCATGTCCATGTTTTCCGCCGTCGAAATGGCACCGCGCGACCCCATCCTGGGTCTGAACGAACAGTTCAACGCCGACACCAACCCCAAGAAGGTCAACCTGGGCGTGGGCGTGTATTTCGACGACAACGGCAAGCTGCCCCTGCTGCAGTGCGTGCAGGCCGCCGAAAAAGCCATGATGGACAAACCCACCGCCCGTGGTTACCTGCCCATCGACGGCATTGCCGCCTATGACGCCGCCGTCAAGAGCCTGGTCTTCGGCGCCGACAGCGAGCCCGTCAAGAGCGGCCGCGTCGCTACCGTGCAGGGTATCGGCGGTACCGGCGGCCTGAAGATCGGCGCCGACTTCCTCAAGAAGCTCAACCCCAGCGCCAAGGTGCTGATCTCTGACCCGAGCTGGGAAAACCACCGCGCCCTGTTCACCAGCGCCGGTTTCACGGTCGAGAGCTACCGTTATTACGACGCCGCCAAGCGCGGCGTCGATTTCACCGGCATGCTGGCCGACCTCCAGGCCGCCCCGGCCGGCACTATCGTGCTGCTGCACGCCTGCTGCCACAACCCGACCGGCTACGACATCACCCCGGCCCAGTGGGACCAGGTCATCGCCGCCATCAAGGCCAAGAACCTGGTCGCCTTCCTCGACATGGCCTACCAGGGCTTCGGCCACGGCATCCAGGAAGACGGTGCCGTGATCGGCAAGTTCGTCGCCGCCGGCCTGGACTTCTTCGTCTCGACGTCTTTCTCCAAGAGCTTCAGCCTGTATGGCGAGCGCGTGGGCGCCCTGAGCGTGCTGTGCGCCAGCAAGGAAGAAGCCGACCGCGTGCTGAGCCAGCTCAAGATCGTGATCCGTACCAACTACAGCAACCCGCCCACCCATGGCGGCGCCGTGGTGGCCGCCGTGCTGAACAACCCCGAGCTGCGCGCCCTGTGGGAGAAGGAACTGGGCGAGATGCGCGTGCGCATCAAGGCCATGCGCCAGAAGCTGGTCGACGGCCTGAAGGCCGCCGGCGTGAAGCAGGACATGAGCTTCATCACCACCCAGATCGGCATGTTCAGCTATTCGGGCCTGAGCAAGGACCAGATGGTGCGCCTGCGCAGCGAGTTCGGCATCTACGGAACCGACACCGGCCGCATGTGCGTGGCCGCGCTCAACAGCAAGAACATCGACTACGTCTGCCAGGCGATTGCCAAGGTGATGTAAGCGGGACTTCTCCAGTGGAAAAGCCGCCTGTGGGCGGCTTTTTTATCGCCCGCGACTCCGACCCGCCAGCTCTCAGCCATCAAGTTCCGGATAGCGTCGGAAGATGCCGTCCTCGTTGAACGGAATACGTCGTTCGCTGCGCAGGTAGGCCGAGACACGACAATGCCGGGCGACGCCGTCGTGCAGCGCCAGCACCAGCGGCGTCTTCTTCAGGGCGCGCCGGGTCGCCTTGGGGAAGGCGTAAAGCAGACCCGCCACCAGCTGGAACAGCGACAGGTCCGCATAACTCAGCCGCGCGCCCACCAGGTGCTGGTTGCCCTTGGGGTTGCGCGCCAGCACGGTCTCCAGCCAGCCCAGAAATTTCGGGATGCGCTGGCTGCGGAACTCCTGGGCGGCCCGCAAGGCCTCCGGCTTCTGCTCCTCGTAGTACAGCCCCGAACCGACCGGG
>CAUPQO010000090.1:0-12290 GCA_963513295.1 uncultured Hylemonella sp. | reverse complement strand
GGTCCCCAGTGGAGCCGTACCCAGCTGGAGGCGGTGCCCGGCCTGTGCCAGCACGACCAGATGCTGCAGCCGCTGGACCGCGTGCGCCGCTTCTTCGACGGCTTCCAGCAGAGCGAGAGCACCGCTTCGACCCATGCCGAGGGCGAAGCCCAGGCGCTCAAGCTGCTGTTTGAAGAGATCACCACGCGCCTGAAGTACCTGTGCGACGTGGGCATCGGCTACCTCACGCTGGACCGCCAGAGCCGTACGCTCTCGGGCGGCGAGGTGCAGCGCATCAACCTCACCACGGCCCTGGGCACCTCGCTGGTCAATACCCTGTTCGTGCTGGACGAGCCCAGCATCGGCCTGCACCCGCGCGACATGCACCGCATCATCGAGGCCATGCACCGCCTGCGCGACGCGGGCAACACCCTGGTGGTGGTGGAGCACGACCCGGCCGTGATGTTCGCGGCCGACCGCATGATCGACATGGGCCCCGGCCCGGGCGAACGCGGCGGCCAGATCGTCTTCGACGGCAGCACCGATGACCTGCGCAATGCCGACACGCTGACGGGGGCGTACCTGGGCGCACGCAAGCAGGTCGGCATGGGCTTCAAGCGCATGGTGGCCGAGAACACGCCGCGCCTGATCATCGAGGGTGTACGCGAGCACAACCTCAAGAACATTTCCATCGACATCCCGCTGGGCCGCCTGGTCTGCGTGACCGGCGTCTCGGGTTCCGGCAAGTCCACCCTGATCCAGGACGTGCTGGCGCCTGCCTTGATGCGCCACTTCGGCCGCGCTACGGAAACACCGGGCGCGCATGAGCGCCTGTTGGGCGCCGAGCAGCTGGCCGACGTGGTGTTTGTCGACCAGTCCCCCATCGGCAAGACGGCGCGCTCCAACCCGGTCAGCTACGTGGGTGCCTGGTACGCCATCCGCGAGATCTACGCCAATGCGCCCCTGTCGCGTCAGCGCAGCTACACCGCGGCCAAGTTCAGCGCCAACAGCGGCGACGGCCGCTGCCCCACCTGCGGCGGCTCGGGTTTCGAGCACGTGGAGATGCAGTTCCTCAGCGACGTCTACCTGCGCTGCCCGGATTGCGACGGCAAGCGCTACCGGCCCGAAGTCCTGGAAATCACCATCGAGCGCGGTGGCCGTCTGCTCAACGTGGCCGACGTGCTGGAACTTACCGTCAGCGAAGCCGCGGGCCTGTTCGCCAACGACCGTGACGTGATCCGCGCCCTGCAGCCCATCGTGGACGTGGGCCTGGAGTACGTGCGCCTGGGCCAGCCCGTGCCTACGCTTTCGGGCGGCGAGGCGCAGCGCCTCAAGCTCGCGGGCTTCCTGGCCGAGGCTGCCAAAAGCGCCACGGCCAGCCGGCAGGTGGTGGGCAGGAAGGGCACGCTCTTTCTCTTCGACGAGCCCACCACGGGCCTGCATTTCGACGACATCGCCAAGCTCATGCGCGCCCTGCGCAAGCTGCTGGACGCCGGCCACTCCCTGCTGATCATCGAGCACAACCTGGACGTGATGCGTGCCAGCGATTGGCTGATCGATCTCGGCCCCGAAGGCGGCGACGCCGGCGGTGAACTGGTGGCCGTGGGCACACCGGAAGAGGTGCGCCTGCATCCCAGCAGCCATACGGGCCGTGCCCTGCGCGAGTACGCCCTGGCCATGGGCGAGGTGCACGAGGCGCAGGAGGGCGCGGCGCGTTTCATCCCGCAGGCCTTCACGCCCGGCCACAAACCGGTGCGCATCAAATCCGAAGCGCCGGACGCGATCCAGATTGTCAATGCCAAGGAGCACAACCTCAAGTCGCTCACGGTCAACATCCCGCGTGGCAAGTTCAACGTCATCACCGGCGTCAGCGGCTCGGGCAAATCCACCCTGGCCTTCGACATCCTGTTCAACGAGGGCCAGCGCCGTTACCTGGAAAGCCTGAACGCCTACGCGCGCAGCATCGTGCAGCCGGCGGGCCGGCCCGAGGTGGACGCGGTCTACGGCATCCCGCCTACGGTCGCCATCGAACAGCGCCTGTCCCGCGGCGGCCGCAAGAGCACGGTGGGCACCACCACCGAGGTCTGGCACTTCCTGCGTCTGCTCTTCGTCAAGCTGGGTGTGCAGCATTGCATCCACGACGGCGCCGCCGTGGCACCGCAGACGCCGGACAGCATCCTGGCCCAGCTGATGAAGCAGTTCCGCGGCCAGGAGATCGGCCTGCTCGCGCCGCTGGTGATGAACCGCAAGGGCGTCTATACCGAACTGGCCGACTGGGCCCGTCCGCGCGGTTACACCCATTTGCGGGTGGACGGCAATTTCCTGCCCACCACGGGTTTTCCGCGCATCGACCGCTTCAAGGAACACACCATCGAGCTGCCCGTGGCCAGCCTGAAGGTGGATCCGGAGCACGAAGCCGCGCTGCGGCTGGCGTTGACGACGGCGCTGGAGCACGGCAAGGGGGTGCTGCACGTGCTCAGCGGCCTGGACGGCCTGGCCGAGGCCATGAAGAGCGGCGGGTCCACCGCCGGCATCGGCACGCTGCAGGCCTACTCCACGCGGCGCGCCTGCCCGGTCTGTGCCACGTCTTACGCCGAGCTGGATCCGCGCCTGTTCTCCTACAACAGCAAACACGGCTGGTGCCCGGACTGCGTGGGCACAGGCGTCAAGCTCAGCAAGGAACAGCGCAAGCTGCTCGACGACTCGGTGCGCGACGACAAGGAAAAGGGCCGCGAGCAGACCTTTGCCGAACCCGAAGTGGAGGACGTGGCCGACGTGGCCGACGTGGCCTGTCCTTCGTGCCAGGGCACACGCCTCAATGCCACCGCACGTGCGGTCAAATTCAACGGCGTGGGCATCACCGAGATCGCGCGCCTGAGTGTGAGCGATGTGCGGGCCTGGGTAGAGACCTTGCAAGTGATCGGCCGCATGACCCAGCGCGAAAGCGACATCGCGCGTGACCTGATCCCCGAGATCAAAAGCCGGCTGGAGTTCCTGGAGCAGGTCGGCCTGGGTTATCTCACGCTGGATCGCGGCGCGCCCACGCTGTCCGGCGGCGAGGCGCAGCGCATCCGCCTGGCCGCGCAACTGGGCAGCAACCTGCAGGGCGTGTGTTACGTACTGGACGAGCCCACCATCGGCCTGCATGCGCGCGACAACCAGATCCTGCTCAATGCCCTGCAGCGCCTGAGCGACCAGGGCAACACCCTGGTGGTGGTGGAGCACGACGAAGACACCATCCGCCGCGCCGACCACATCATCGACATCGGTCCCAGCGCCGGCAAGCGCGGCGGCCGGCTGGTGGCGCAGGGTTCGGTGAAAAACGTGACCGACACGGAGGACTCGCAGACCGGCCGTTACCTGCTGCACGCCATGAAGCACCCGCTGCAGCCGCGCCGTGACATGAAGGCCCCGGATTTGCAGTGGCTCACCGTCCAGGGCGCGCAGCTGCACAACCTGCAGCAGGTCACGGCCCAGGTGCCGCTCAGGCGCCTGGTGGCCGTCACCGGTGTCAGCGGCTCGGGCAAGTCCACGCTGGCGCGTGACGTGCTGCTGGCCAATGTGGCGGCCGTTGTGACCAAGCGCGCGACCAAGGCCGGGCGCGATGCGCTGGCCAAGGGTGTGGACTGGAACGGTTGCGAGGGCGTCAGCGGTTTCGAAGCCGTGGACCGCGTGCTCGAGGTGGACCAGACGCCCATCGGCAAGACGCCGCGCAGTTGTCCTGCCACCTACATCGGCTTCTGGGACACCATCCGCAAGCTCTTTGCCGAGACGCTGGAGGCCAAGGCGCGCGGTTACGCGGCCGGTCGTTTCAGCTTCAACACCGGCGAAGGGCGTTGCCCGACCTGTGAAGGCCAGGGCGTGCGTACCATCGAGATGAGCTTCCTGCCCGACGTCAAGGTGCTGTGCGAGAGTTGCAAGGGCGCGCGTTTCAACCCCGAGACGCTGGCCGTGACCTGGCGCGGCAAGAGCATCGGCGACGTGCTGCAGATGGAGGTGGATGAGGCGGTCGACTTCTTCGCCGCCATGCCCGGCATCGCGCACCCGCTGCAACTGTTGAAGGACGTGGGCCTGGGCTACCTCACGCTGGGCCAGCCTTCGCCCACCTTGAGTGGCGGCGAGGCCCAGCGCATCAAGCTGGTCACGGAACTGAGCAAGGTGCGCGACGAGGTCGGCCGGCGTGGCCAGAAGGCACCGCACACGCTCTACGTGCTGGACGAACCCACCGTGGGCCTGCACATGGCCGACGTGGACAAGCTCATCCGCGTGCTGCACCGTCTGGTGGACGGCGGCCATAGCGTGGTGGTGATCGAACATGACCTCGACGTGATTGCCGAAGCCGACTGGATCCTCGACCTCGGCCCCGAGGGCGGCAAGGACGGCGGCCGCATCGTGGCGGCGGCCACGCCGGAAGAGGTGGTCCGGCTGGGCACTCACACGGGTCAGGCGCTGGGGCCGGTTCTGGCGCGGAGTTGAGCCGTGGTTGATTTCGTTAAAGGGAGAGTTATGCGCCGACTTGTACGAGTCGCGGGCGTGTTTCTTGGCATCGTGCTGATTGCTGGCATGAGTCACTTTGTATGGTTCGGCGGTATCGATTTGCTCCCGGACTCATGGATGGGCGAAGTTCAAGAAACGGCCGTACCTGCGAGCGTCTTGTCTGAGCTGGAGGTCTGTGGGCATTCACAAGCTGTGCACGACATAAAGGAAAAATTGTTGGCGACCGCATCTCCCCTGCGGAAGGAAGCGAGCTTCCGAAGTTATCGGGTCTCCGGTGAATTTCTCGGTTTGAAGGTCCGTGAGATGGAGATCGGTGTATGTGATTCGACGGGATCACGAGAATGTGGATGGGGAAACTACGTGGGCCTTATCGTGGAATTACCCCTTCCAAAGGTCCGCCAGATCCTTCAAACGCGTTTTGGGATTGATTTCACGCAAGAGCTCAGGGACAACGATGTGTTGATGACCGACCGACCTGTCTTGTCTGAAGACAAACCGGGGCGTAGTCGCCTGCATTATGATCCGGGCACTCTGTAGCGCGTACAAACCTACTGGCCCGGCAGCGTCTGCACGATCCTGATGAACTGATCGGGCCCCTGGATTCTCTTGGCGATAGACCTGCGTTATTCTTCGGTCATACAGCGTAGCCGCATACCATTCAAAACGCGGGCGCGCGACATCAGGGGAGGCGCATGAGATTCAATAAATGGCTGGTGGGGGCTCTGGTGGTCGGCAGTGCGACCATCCTGGGCGGCACGCTGATGATGCGACGGGACGTGCCGCCGCCAGCGTCTGCCACTGCCGAACCGGTGGCGCCGGTGCTTGCCGACCCCGCAGTGGCCACGCAGGTGATGACGGGCCTGCGCGAGTTGCTGGCCGGCTACCGCAAGATCATCGTGCTGCTGGCAGAAGAGGATAAGCTTTCTGCGGCCGAGCGCGAGCATGCCAACCAGGCTGGCCTGAGCCTGTTCCATGACAACCTGAAACGCGCCGCGGACTTGACGGCCCTCTTCGAGAGCGGTGCCGCATCGGCACCGGCCGTGCGCCTGGCCTTGATGGCTGGCCTGCTCGACTATGTGGAGAGCGACCCTGACCTCTACGACGCCGACCGCCTGGCGTTTCGCGAGATCCTGCGCAACCTGCAGGGCATCGTGGCCAGGGACGGATCCCTGCCGGCCATCAAGCTGCACAAGCGCATCGGTGAAGACCTGGATGCGCTGGCCGAGATCGAGCGCAATTACGAGAAGGAAATCCGCCAGGTGTTCGGGCGCTTCGAAAGCCGCGCCATCGAACTCAAGCGCGAGCGCTGGGACGACTACGTGGCCAGCCTGAAGAAGCGTTACAGCCGCGAGCAGATACTCAAGGACTACGGCGTGGTGCTGCCCTACCGCTCTAGGGACAGCAGGCAGCGTCATGAGGAGGACGGCGAGGTCTTTGGCAACAGCCTGCCGCCCAAGACCCTGGTGCTGACTTTCGACGATGGACCCCACGGTACCTACACCAACGAAATCTCCGCCATCCTCAAGCAATACGGTGTGCCGGCCGTTTTCTTCCAGGTGGGCAACAACCTTGGCCATCTGGGGGGCGATGGCAAACCGAAGCTCGGTCCTCGCGCCGAGGTCAGCCGCCAGTTGCTGGGGGCTGGCCATGTGCTGGCCAATCACAGCCAGACCCATGCCCAGCTGTCCAAGCGCAGCGGCGATGAGCTCAAGGCCGAGATCCTGAACACGGACGAACTGCTCAAGGCGGTCGACAAACGACGCTCGCCGCTGTTCCGTTTCCCCTACGGCGCGCGCAATGCCGAGGGGCTGGCCGTGCTGGAGTCGGCGCACCTGCGCTCGATCATGTGGAACATCGATTCGCTGGACTGGGCCGATCCGGTGCCCGCCTCCATCACACAGCGGGTGCTGAGCACGGTGGGCAAGGAGGGGCGTGGCATCGTGCTGTTCCACGACATCCACGAGCGCACCGTCAAGGCCCTGCCGACCATCCTCTCCAGGCTGGTGGCCGAGGGCTATCAGTTTGCCGGCTGGGACGGCAATGGGTTCACCGTGGCCAGAAGCGAGAAAGCCACCGCCACGCCGGTCGTGACGGCCGGCAGTTATGGCAATTCCTGGGCCATCGTCATCGGCATCGACGACTACGCCAAGTGGCCCAAGCTGCAATACGCGGTGCGCGATGCGCGCGCCGTGCGCGAGACGCTGATCCAGAAGTTCGGCTTCGCGGCCGACCATGTGGTCACGCTGGAGAATGGAGAGGCCACGCGAGCCCGCATCCTGGCGGCTTTCCATGACAAGCTGGCCCATGGGGGCATGAAAAAAAACGACAGGCTTTTCGTGTTCTTCGCCGGCCATGGCGCCACGCGGCACCTGAGTTCCGGGCGTGATCTGGGTTACGTGATCCCGGTGGATTCCGATCCCAACCAGATCGCCACCGATGCCATCCCCATGACCGAGCTGCAGAACATCGCCGAGAGCGTGACGGCCAAGCATGCCTTGTTCGTGATGGACGCCTGCTACAGCGGCCTGGGCCTGACGCGCGGCGCCGGTTCGGGAAATTTCCTGCGCGACAACAATAAGCGCATTGGTCGCCAGATGCTGACCGCCGGCGGGGCCGATCAACTGGTGGCTGACGGTGGCCCCAACGGGCACTCGGTCTTCACCTGGACGCTTCTGCAGGGCTTGAGCGGCAAGGGAGACCTCAATGGCGACGGCATCATTACCGCCACCGAGCTGGCGGCTTATGTGGCACCGGCGGTGTCCTCCGTCTCGGCCCAGACGCCGGCGTTCGGCAGCCTGCCGGGCTCGGAAGGTGGCGACTTCGTTTTCGAACTGCCGGTAGAGAACGAATTCCTCAGCGCCCAGACCAACCAGCTGCCTAGCGATGCCATCGCCCTCAACAGCAAGCTCGACGCCAGCCGGACGCCGCCGGTGGTCGCATCGGCCCCGGGTGACAAACCCGCCGTGCCCGCCGTGCCCGCGGTGCCGGTGCCCGTGATGATCAAGGACCTGCAAGGGGGGGAGCAGAAAATCGTGCCGCCGGCCGCGGTGCCGCAGTCCATGCGCCAGCAGGCCCAGCGCGCGAACGACCGCGGCTTGCAGCTCTATCGGGAGAAGCTTTACGAGCAGGCCGAAGCCCAGTTTACCGAGGCGCTCAAACTGCGACCCGATTTCGCCCTGGCCGCTAACAACCTGGGTTTTGTCTACTACCGGCAGGACAAGTTCCGCGAGGCGGCGCGCTGGTTTGAAAACACCATCCGGATGGACCCTTCGCGCGCTGTCGCCTATCTGAACCTGGGGGATGCCTGGGACAAGGCCGGCGAGAAGGCGAAAGCGGCGAAAGCCTACGGCACCTATCTTGAGCTGGCCCCAAATGGGGCTGCGGCACTCCATGTGAAGCAACAGCTGGAGAGGCGCTAGGTTCTCGTGCATCGCGCTGGGCTGCACGGCTCAAGCTGAGCACAGCATCCAGCCTCAAGGCGTCTGCGGAGCGCATGCGCCCCATTCTGAGGCGCATGCCCTTAATTTGACGAGAGTCAAGACTTCCTGTTAGCCTCAACGGTCACTCTTATAGAAGACCGTATGCCAACCAAGACGTCCTGCTTGTTGTTTCCGGCCCTCGCGGTCCTGCTGCTCGCCGGCACGGTCGCAGCCCAGGGGGTGGCCCCGGCAGGCGATGCGCCCGAACTGCTGCCACATCCCTGGGTGACGCTACCGACTTCGCGCACGGCCGAGTCCTATTTCACCAACCTCAAGGACGGGGAGGTGAGGGAAGCGCCGCTGGTGCTGCGTTTCGGCCTGTCCATGCGCGGCATCGTGCCGGCCGGCAAGTCGGCCGGCCGTGCCGGTCACCATCACCTGCTGGTGAACCAGCCCCTGCCGCTGGACTTCAACAAGCCGCTGCCTTTCACCGAGAAGTACATCCACTTCGGCAAGGGACAGATGGAGACCGTGCTGAACCTGCCGCCGGGCAAGTACGAACTGCGCATGCTGCTGGCCGACCAGGGGCATATCCCTTTTTTCGTCTACAGCAAACCCCTGAGCCTGACCATCAGCAAGCAGAACCAGAGCGTGGCGCCAGCCAGCCTGCTGGGCCCGGCGCGCATCGAGATCCAGAGCCCGGCCGACCAGGAAGCGGTGCGTCCGCCCTTCCGGGTCCAGTTCCACGCCAGCGGTTATAACGTCTCCCATATCGGGGCGAAGGTGCCCGACACCGGCCATTTCCGCTTGTTGATGGAGCGCGCCGGCCGCAAGCCGGAGGTGATGAACTTCACGGCGGGGCAGACGGAGGTCTGGCTCAATCCGCCCGCTGATGACTACACCCTGCGCCTGGAGCTGGTCAGCACCACGGCGGACGGCAACGTGATGACCCGCTCCGAACCGGTCGCCGTCAAGGTCGTCGCGCGCTGAAGTCTCAGCTGGCGCCTTCGCCGGCCTCGCGCCGGCTCGATACGCCGGGGGTGCTCCCGGGCTGGTAGATCTCGTAATGATTGCGCCCGCTGCGTTTGGCGGTGTACATGGCCTGGTCGGCATGCGCGAGCAGGGTTTGCGGGTCCTGCCCGTGGTCGGGGCAGAGGGCCAGGCCCATGCTGGCGGCCACGGTGACGACCGGAGAGTCCGGCAGCTCTCCCAGGCGCACAGGCAGGGCCACGCTGGCCAGGATCTTCTGCACCAGGTGGTGCAGGTCCGTGTCCTGTTCCACGTCAGCGAACAGCAGCACGAATTCATCACCCGCCAGCCGGCAGACCGTGTCGGATGCGCGCAGCGCCGTCAGCAGGCGACGCGCCACACGCTTGAGCAGCAGGTCGCCGGCATGGTGGCCGTGCGTGTCGTTGACCGCCTTGAAATGGTCCAGGTCCAGGAAGCCGATGGCAAAGCGCGTGCCGTGCCGTGCGTGCTGCACGCAGCTGCGTTCCAGCCGGTCCTGCAACAGCACACGGTTGGGCAGGCCGGTCAGCGGGTCGTGGGCGGCGTAGTAGCTCAGGGCCTGCAGGCGCTTTTTCTCGGTCACGTCCTGCAGCACGGCCAGGCTGTGCAGGGGCTGGCCGTCCTTGTCGTAGAGCCAGATGGCCGAGAGCAGCACGTCCAGCACGCGGCCGTCGCGCGCGCGCATCTGGTATTCGATGTTGTCGCAGCGGCCGTTGCGCTTGGCCTGCGGAATCACGACGTCACGCGCATAACGCGCCGTTTCCGGCGTCATGAACTCGGTCGTGTGGTGGCCCAGCACCTCCCGTTCTTCGTAACCCAGGGTCTGGAGCCAGAGTTCGCTGACGCTGAGGACGCGGCCCTGCGGATCGATCGAATGCATCAGGGCCGGTGTGCGCGTGTAGAGCGAGCGAAAGCGCTGCTCGTTGGCGAGCAGATGCCGCATGGCCTGGGTCTGCCCTTCCATGGAACTCGACAGCAGCAGGCCGGGCAGCAGGCTGGCGATGACCGAGAGCTGGTAGAGGCCGGGTTCCCACCAGTCGACGGCGGGCGGCGGGACCAGCACGCCCGTGGTGTGCAGCAGTGCCAGCAGGACGGTGTTGACCAGGGTGGCCAGGGTGGTGACGGTGAAGCTGGTTTGGGTCGCCACCAGGACCAGGCCGATGCTCATCACCACGAAGGGACGCGGCAGCGTGGTCATGGCCAGCAGGGTGATGGCTGCGCTGAGTGCCAGATAAGCGATGGTGCGGGGCTGACGCAGTGACCGGCGCAGGGCGCCCGTGCCATGCAGCCAGACCGCCAGCGCCAGCGGCAGCACGGCGACGGTGCCGATCAGGCTGCCGGCAAACCACTGGGTCCAGGCTTCGGCAAAGGGGTACGCCGGCGCTGTGACCAGGGCTGCCCCGACAAAGGCACTGCAGAAGGTGGGCAGCAAGGCGCCCAGCACGAGCACACGACCGAAACGCCCGGGCTGGCGCAGCGTGTCGGCGTTCATGCCCAGGTGACGCAGCAGCAGGGCTGCCAGCAGCATCTCGGCGGCGTTGCCCGGCACGAAGGCGGCGGCATCGAGGCCGGGCTGCAGCGCCCAGCGCCAGGCACCCGGCGGGGTGCCCAGATTGACCAGCAGGTTGACCAGGCCCAGGGCCAGCAGCATGGGTAGCCAGCGTCTGGGGGGCAAGGCCAGCAGGGCCACGGTGCCGATGGGGTTGGCAAACCAGGGGGCGGCGATCTGACCCGGCCGGGCCGAGAGCCAGATGGACAGCAGGGCCGCCAGACCGTAAAGCACGAGGACCAGCAGGGCCTGGCGCAGTGTAAGCGCTGGTTCAGAGGCGGCGGGGCTCATGGCATGGGCTTGCGACGCAGGCGCCCGTGCACGATCAGCATGCCGACCAGGCGGCGGGGCCATCCGTTCAAGCCTGGACAGAAGTTGGAGACGACTGACATCGACGCGACGACCTCCCCGGCCGTGAGGGAGGAAGTTGGGCTCCTCCTGTTCCCGCGACTCAGTATACGTAGATTGACGGCTGCGGCCAGCCCGTCACCCGGCGCCGCTTCAGGTCGGCAGGTGCTGCAGCAGGGCCTGCACGACTTCGGCAAAACCGCCGCCTCGCTCCAGGCGCGTGATGTAACGCGGCTTGTGGCTGAGCTGGGCCTCGAAACGCCGGATGTTGGCCACACCCACGCTGTGCGGGAAGTGCTGGAACATCAGCTGGTCGTTGGTGGAGTCGCCCACGTAGACCCAGTGCCCGATTTCCGCATCGAGATCGCGGCCCAGCAGCTCGCGCACGATCCAGCGTGCGCCGGCCAGCTTGTCATGCGCGCCGATCCAGCCGTTGATGTGGATGCTGCTGACCGTGGCGTGCAGGCCCTCGCGGCGCATGAGGGCCACCACCTGGTCGATGCGCTCCGGCGGCAGGTGGCTGAACTCGCTGTGGTCGATGGCGTTGTCGGTCTCGCGGCCGGGGCTGTCGTGGGCCAGCGTGGTCCCCGGCAGCTCGCGCAGCACGCGCTGGGCCACCTGCTGCAGGCGGGCGTAATTGGCAAAACGCGTGGCGCTGTCCTGCTGGTAGATCTTGCGCGTGCCGCCGTCCACCAACGCCACGGCGCCGTTTTCGGCCACGATGGCGTCCACCGGCCAGGTCTGGGCAAAGGGCACGCTCCAGCCCACCGGCCGGCCGGTGACGGGGATCACGTGCAGGCCGGCCGCGCGCAGCGCGTGCAGGGCCTGCAGCGCATCAGCAGTGATGGCGCCTACGGTGGTCAGCGTGTCGTCGATGTCGGTGAGCACGCCGTGGATGGTGCGGCGCTGCTCGGCGGGCCAGTCGGATAAGGGGTGCATGCGGAGTTCAAGCAAAATCGCAGCCACTTTAACTGAGACGTCTAAAACGCCATGAAAGAGAACGAGCTGCCCGTGCAGGGCACCCAGCACTGGGTGCTGCAGGACGAGGTGCGCCTTTTCCTCTGGGAGAAATACCAGGGCAGCCCCCAGGGCAAGCCCGTGCTGGTGCTGGCCCACGGCTCGGCCACGGCCGGGCGCGAGAGCTTCGATCTCAAGGTGCCGGGCCAGCCCGGCTACAGCCTCATGGACTTCCTGGCCAAGCAGGGCTTCGACGTCTTTGCGCCCGACATGCGGGGCTTCGGCAGTTCCACCAAGCCCGAGGGCCACATCACGACCGAGCAGGCGGCCGGCGATCTGAATGCGGTGGTGGATTTCATCTGCAAGCTGCGCGGCGTGCCGCAGGTCAAGCTGCTGGCCTGGTCCTGGGGCACGCAGTACAGCGGTCAGTTCGTGATGGCGCATGCGCACAAGGTGGCGCGCTATGCGGCGTATGCGCAGATGCATGCGGACAGCCCGGACCTCAAGGCCCGGCGCGAGCGGCTCGCCACCTT
>CAUPQO010000089.1:0-12343 GCA_963513295.1 uncultured Hylemonella sp. | reverse complement strand
GCCCATCTTGAGGGCATCCTCGAACAAGACTTTCAGCTTGTCGGTGTCGTCCATTTCCACGGTCATGTTGGCGCAGAAGAACTCGGCCGTGTAGTGCACCTTGAGCCAGGCCGTGTGGTAGGCCAGCAGGGAGTAGGCGGCGGCGTGTGACTTGTTGAAGCCGTAACCTGCGAACTTCTCCATCAGGTCGAAAACCTCGTCGGCCTTGTTCTGGGGAATGTTGTGGGTCGCCAGTGCGCCGGCACGGAATTTCTCGCGGTGCTCGGCCATCTCCTCGGCCTTCTTCTTGCCCATCGCGCGGCGCAGCAGGTCGGCGCCGCCCAGCGAGTAGCCGCCCAGGATCTGCGCGGTCTGCATCACCTGCTCCTGGTAGACCATGATGCCGTAGGTCTCCGACAGCATCTCGGCCACCGCCGGGTGCGGGTATTCCACTTCCTCGCGGCCATGCTTGCGCGCCACGAAGCTTGGGATCAGGTCCATGGGGCCCGGGCGGTACAGGGCGTTGAGTGCGATCAGGTCCTCCAGCCGCGTGGGCTTGGCGTCGCGCAGCATGCCCTGCATGCCGCGGCTTTCAAACTGGAACACCGCTTCCGTCTTGCCTTCCTGGAACAGCTGGTAGGTCGGTTTGTCCTTGAGCGGGATATTCTCGAAGGCGAAGTTTTCCTGGCCTGGATGGCGTGCCATGATGAATTCGCGCGCGATCTCCAGGATGGTCAGCGTGGCCAGGCCCAGGAAGTCGAACTTGACCAGGCCGACGGCCTCCACGTCGTCCTTGTCGTACTGGCTCACCGCTGCTTCACTGCCGGGCTGCTGGTAGAGCGGGCAGAAGTCGGTCAGCTTGCCCGGCGCGATCAGCACGCCGCCGGCGTGCATGCCGACGTTGCGGGTCAGGCCTTCGAGCTTCTGGGCCAGGGCCAGCAGGGTCTTGACCTCGTCCTCCTTATCCAGCCGTTCGGCGAGGATGGGCTCGGCCTGGATGGCGTCGGCAATCGTGATGTGCTGGCCCGGCTTGTTGGGGATGAGCTTGGAGATGCCGTCGCAGAAGGTGTAGCTCATGTCGAGTACACGCCCCACGTCACGGATGGCGGCGCGTGCGGCCATGGTGCCGAAGGTGGCGATCTGGCTGACCGCTTCCTTGCCGTACTTGTCCTTCACGTAGTCGATCACGCGGTCGCGGTTGGCCTGGCAGAAGTCGATGTCGAAGTCCGGCATGGAGACGCGTTCCGGGTTCAGGAAGCGCTCGAACAGCAGCTTGTATTCCAGCGGGTCGAGGTCGGTGATCTTCAGCGCATAGGCCACCAGCGAGCCGGCACCGGAGCCGCGGCCCGGGCCCACCGGGCAACCATGGGTCTTGGCCCACTGGATGAAGTCCCCCACGATGAGGAAATAACCCGGAAAACCCATCTTCAGGATGGTGTTGATCTCGAATTCGAGGCGCTCCACGTAGCGCGGCCGTTCGGTTTCGCGCTTGATGGCGTCCGGGTAGAGGTGGGTCAGCCGTTCCTCCAGGCCCTCGAAGGAGACCTTGCGGAAATACGCCTCGATGCTGAGACCGCCGGGGATGGGGAAGTTGGGCAGCTGCGGCTTGCCCAGCACGAGGGTCAGGTTGCAACGCTTGGCAATCTCCAGCGTGTTGGCCACGGCGCTGGGCAGGTCGGCAAACAGTGCCTGCATCTGCGCGGCGTTCTTGAAGTACTGCTCGCGCGTGAACTTGCGCACCCGCCGCGGGTTGCCCAGGATCTCGCCTTCGGAGATGCAGACGCGCGCCTCGTGTGCCTCGTAGTCGTCCGGCGTGGCGAACTGCACCGGGTGGGTGGCCACCACCGGGAGCTTCATGCGCGCGGCCAGTTGTACGGCGGCCGTCACATGGGCCTCGTCGTCCGGGCGGCCGGCGCGCTGCAGTTCCAGGTAAAAACGGTGCGGGAAGAGGGTGGACAGTTGCAGCGCCGCCTCGTGCGCGCGCTCGGCATCGCCCTGCACCAGGGCCTGGCCCACGGCGCCAGCCTGCGCGCCGGAGAGGGCGATCAGCCCCTCGTGCAGTTCCTTCAGCCAGGCCAGCTTGACCACGGCCTGGGCCTTCACCACGTTGCCGGTCCAGGCGCGCGCCAGGATTTCGGAAAGGTTGAGGTAACCCTGCTTGTTCTGCACCAGCAGCAGCAGGCGCGAGGTGGCCAGCGGGTCCTGGCCCAGCCCCTCCAGCATGATCTCGACGCCGATCAAAGGCTTGACGCCCTTGCCGCGCGCTTCCTTGTAGAACTTGATGGCGCCGAAGAGGTTGTTCAGGTCGGTGATGGCCAGCGCCGGCTGGCCGTCCTTGGCTGCGGCCTTGACGATGTCCTCGATGCGGACGGTGCCGTCGACGACGGAGAACTCGGTGTGCAGGCGCAGATGGGAAAACATGAGTTTGATTTTAGTTATTCAGTTCGCAAAGTAGCCATGATGGGAAGTGTATTTTTCATCGGATGCGCTGGAATCCATAAAAAGAAAAAGCCCGCGCGAGGCGGGCTTTCCAGGCTGCGGGTTTCCCCGGATCAGATGTTGTCCGTGAAGCTGCGCAGCTTGTCCGAGCGGCTCGGGTGCTTGAGCTTGCGCAGCGCCTTGGCTTCGATCTGGCGGATGCGCTCGCGGGTCACGTCGAATTGCTTGCCCACCTCTTCCAGCGTGTGGTCGCTGGTCATCTCGATGCCGAAGCGCATGCGCAGCACCTTGGCTTCGCGCGGCGTCAGGCTGTCCAGGATGTCCTTGACCACGTCGCGCAGGCCGGCCTGCATGGCGGCTTCCACCGGGGCGGTGTTGGCCGTGTCCTCGATGAAGTCGCCCAGGTGGCTGTCGTCGTCGTCGCCGATGGGGGTTTCCATCGAGATCGGCTCCTTGGCGATCTTCATGATCTTGCGGATCTTGTCCTCTGGGATCTCCATCTTCTGCGCCAGCAGGCTGTCGTCCGGCTCGAAGCCGAACTCCTGCAGGTGCTGGCGCGAGATGCGGTTCATCTTGTTGATGGTCTCGATCATGTGCACCGGGATGCGGATGGTGCGGGCCTGGTCCGCAATGGAGCGGGTGATGGCCTGGCGGATCCACCAAGTGGCGTAGGTCGAGAACTTGTAGCCGCGGCGGTATTCGAACTTGTCCACGGCCTTCATCAGGCCGATGTTGCCCTCCTGGATCAGGTCCAGGAACTGCAGGCCGCGGTTGGTGTACTTCTTGGCGATGGAGATCACGAGACGCAGGTTGGCCTCGATCATCTCCTTCTTGGCCGCGCGCGAGGAGGCTTCGCCCTCGTTCATGCGCTTGTTGATGTCCTTGAGCTGGTCCAGCGGCACCACCACACGCGACTGCAGGTCCATCAGCTTTTGCTGCAGGTCCTGCACCGGGGGCACGTTGCGCGCCATGATGGCGCTCCAGGGTTTGCCGGCGTTGGCCTGCTTCTCGATCCACTTGAGGTCGAGCAGGTGCGACTTGGCGGGGTGGCCGTGTTTGTCGCGACCGCTGAAGTCGGCGATGAAGTGGTCCTGCGGGTAGCCGCACTTGTCCACGATGATGCGGCGCAGTTCGCGTTCCTTCTTGCGGATATCGTCCACCTGGGCGCGCACCAGGTCGCACAGCTTCTCGATGGTCTTGGCCGTGAAGCGGATGGTCATCAGCTCGTCGGACAGGGCTTTCTGCGCCTTCTGGTAGGCCGGGGTGCCGTAGCCTTCCTTGTCGTAGACCTTGTGCACCTTCTCGAACAGGCTGCGCAGGCGGTCGAAACGCTCCAGTGCCTGGTTCTTCAGTTCTTCGAGCTTCTTGGTCAGGGCCTTGGAGCCGCCCTTGCCGTCGTCGTCGTCGGCTTCGTCGTACTCGTCGAAGTCCTCTTCGGCCACATAGTCGTCGCTTTCCTGGGCATTGACGAAACCGTCCACCACGGTGGAGATGACGATCTTGCCTTCACGGATTTCCTCGCCCAGGCGCAGGATCTCGGCGATGGTGGCGGGGGAGGCGCTGATGGCCTCCATCATGTCCATCAGGCCGCCTTCGATGCGCTTGGCGATCTCGATTTCGCCTTCGCGGGTCAGCAGTTCGACCGTGCCCATCTCGCGCATGTACATGCGCACCGGGTCGGTGGTGCGGCCGAACTCGCTGTCCACGGTGGACAGGGCGGCTTCGGCTTCCTCTTCCGCTTCCTCTTCGGTCGCAGCGGTCGGGCCGGTGTTGTTCAGCAGCAGGGTCTCGGCGTCCGGGGTCTGCTCGTAGACGGCCACGCCCATGTCGTTGAGCATGGAGATCACGACTTCCAGCGTCTCGGCATCGACCAGCTTGTCGGGCAGGTGGTCGGAGATCTCGCCGTGGGTCAGGTAACCGCGGGTCTTGCCCAGATTGATCAACTGCTTGAGGCGCTGGCGGCGCTTGGCCATGTCCTCTTCGGACAGCACGGTCTCGTCCAGACCGACTTCCTTCATCAAGGCCCGTTCCTTGGCCTTGCTGATCTTCATGCGCAGGGGCTTGACCTTTTCGCCGGCGACGGCTTCGGTCGGCTCTTCGGCAAATTCGGCTTCGATGTCCGACAGGTCCAGGTCGCCTTCGGGCTTGTCGGCGGCGTTCTTGGGCTTGCGGCCGCGCTTGGCGCCGGTCTTGGCCGGTGCGCCGGCTTCAGCGCTGGCAGCCTTGGGCGGACGGCCCGGCTTCTTCTTGGCCACCACCACGTCGGTGGCGGGGGCGGCGGCTTTTTTCAGTTCGGCGGCGGTCGGCTTGGTCGCCTTCTCGGCTTTTTCAGTCTTGGCGGGGGTCTTGGAAGCGGGCACTGTCTTGGCTTTCGTGGCGGGCTGCACCTTGGCAAGGGGCTTGGCTGCTGGCTTGGCAGCCGCCTTGGTGGGGGCGGCTTTGGCAGCAGGCTTGGCCTGGCTTGCGGGTTTGGATGCAGCCTTGGCGACGGGTTTGGCGGCGGGCTTTGCAGGCTTCTTGGACTTTTGAGCGGGCATGGATCAACCTCGGAACATCAAAAACTGGCACAAAGAAACAAACACAGCACCGACAAAACCGGCGCAGTTGGGGGACAGAGGAGAAATCCTCAGGGGCAAGATGGGAGGGCGAACATTTGGAATGCAGTCCTTGCGGTAAGGTGGCCGGTCGTGCGCGTAGGCTACGGTTGGCCTGGCCCGGAGGTGCTGCTGTCGCTCTTGCCGAAACTCAGACTTGGATTATACCCGACAAAGTTGGAAATTCAATGCTGGCGCGCGTTTGCGGCGCCCATTGCATACCTATTCGGTCGTTGTGGGACCGGTTTCCAGGGCCCGCCGGCGGGCCTGCAACTCGCGGTAGCGCTCCAGGGCGGCCGGGTTGTCGCTGGCCGCGGCGATGGCCACGGTCTCCTCGGCCTTGAGCTGCTCGATCAGCATGCGCTGCAGCAGATTGCGCAGCTCGGTGCGGGCTTCGGCATGGTCTTCGGTGGCGGTGAGGTCCGAGCCGTGCATGAGCTTGTGCGCCAGCGCTTCGGCCGGGTGGCCTTGCAGGGCCTCGCGCAGCGCCCCCCAGGGCAGGGGGCCGTGTTCGTGCAACTGGGCCTCCAGCCAGTTGAGGAGCTCGCCATGGGCTCCCGGCAGGCCGCCCAGCAGGGAGTGGTCCTCGCTGGAGAGCTGTTCCCACAGCTGGCTGTGCGCCAGCAGCAGGCGGGCGGCATGGTCGGAGCGGTTGACGGGCAGGCCGCGCGCCGCGCGCGTGGCCGATGGGCGGCTGGGCCGGGGGCGGTAGCCGGTCGATGCGGCACTGCCCGCAGGGCCGGTGCCGGTTGTCGCCCGCTCCCCCTGGCGGGGGGCGCCGCCGCGGGACGGGATCGACCAGAGGGATGACAGTTCCTGCGCATCCAGCTGTACCAGACCGGCGATCTCGCCCAGCAGCTGGCGCTTGAGTGCGCCGTCGGGCAACTGGCTCCACAGTGGCTTGGCATTGCTGGCCAGGCGGGCCCGGCCCTCGGCACTGGAGAGATCGCAGCCCTCGCGGGCGGCTTCAATGAGGAAACGGCTCAGCGGCACGGCCTCGCTGACGCAGCGGGCGAAGGCTTCCTTGCCGTGCTCCCGCACGTAGCTGTCCGGGTCGTGCTCGGCCGGCAGGAACAGGAACTTGATGCTGCGCACGTCGCTGGCATAGGGCAGGGCGCCGTCGAGCGCGCGGCGCGCGGCGCGCCGGCCGGCGGCATCGCCGTCGAAGCTGAAGACGACCGAGTCGGTGAAGCGGAACAGTTTTTGCACATGGTCGGTGGTGCAGGCCGTGCCCAGCGTGGCCACCGCGTTGGGAAAACCGAGCTGGGCGAGGGCCACCACGTCCATGTAACCCTCGGTGACCAGCACGTAACCCGCGTCGCGGATGGCGGCTCTAGCCTCGAAGAGACCGTAGAGCTCGTGCCCCTTGCTGAACACCGGCGTCTCCGGCGAGTTCAGGTACTTGGGTTTTTCGTCACCCAGCACGCGCCCGCCAAAGCCGATGCACTCGCCCTTGACGTTGCGGATGGGGAACATGATGCGGTCGCGGAAGCGGTCGTAACGCTTCTCTTCGCCGCTGTTGTCGTCCGTGTTGGTGATGACCAGGCCGGACTCCACCAGCAGCGGGTCGTCGTATTGCGGGAACACGCTGGCCAGGCTGCGCCAGCCCTCGGGGGCGTAACCCAGGCCGAACTGTTTGGCAATCTCGCCGGACAGGCCGCGGCCCTTGAGGTAGTCGACGGCCCGCGGTGAGGTCTTGAGCTGCTTGCGCCAGGCCTCGCCGGCCTTTTCCAGCACGTCGGAGAGCGTGGCCTGCTTCTGGCGCTGCTCGGCGGCGCGCGCACGGTCCTGCGGGCTGGCCTCGTCCTCCGGAACCTGCAGGCCGTAGTGCTGGGCGAGATCCTTCACCGCCTCGATGAAGCTCATGCCGGTCTGTTCCATCAGGAAGTTGATGGCGTCGCCGTGCTTGCCGCAACCGAAGCAGTGATAGAACTGCTTGGTCGGGCTGACCGTGAAGGAGGGGGACTTTTCCGCGTGGAAGGGGCACAGGCCCATGAAGTTGGCGCCGCCCTTCTTGAGCTGCACGGTGCGCCCGACGATCTCGACGACGTCGGCGCGCGCAAGCAACTCCTGGATGAAGGACTGGGGGATGGCCATGGTGCCGATTGTAGAAACACCGGCTGCGCCGCGAATCAGTCGCCCTTGACCGTGCCCTCGCGCCGCGGGTCGGCGCCGCCGTACAGGCCCTTGCCGCGCACCTGGATGGCCTGCAGCCCGCTGGGCAGCGCCTGTTCCTGCACGCGATGGCCACGCTGGCGCAGGGCCACTGCCGTGCTTTGGGGAAAACGCTGCTCCTCCAGCAGGACCGGTCCGCCAAAGGCCGCGAAGTTGGGCAGGGTGATGGCCTGCTGCACGTCCAGCCCCCAATGCAGCGTGCCATAGAGCAGCTTGCTCGTGTAATGGATGATGTAGGCGCCCCCGGGGCTGCCGCCGCTGAGCAGGAAGTCGCCGCGGGGCCGGTCGAAGACCAGTACCGGGGTCATGGACGAGCGCGGCCGCTTGCGTGGTTCGACACGGTTGGCGATGGGGGCGCCCGAGTCGCTGCGTGGCGTGAAGCTGAAGTCGGTCAACTGGTTGTTGAGCAGAAAGCCGCCGCGCAGTCCCTGGCCGCGGTTGACCATGAGGTGGGCGCCCCAGGCGGCTTCGATGCTGCTGGTCATGGCCAGGGCCCGGCCTTGGCCATCAATGATGCTGATGTGCGAGGTGCCGTATTCGGCCTGCTCGGGCATGGGGCCCAGGCTTTGCTGCACGCCCGCGGGGATGCCCGCGGGTGCCTCGGGCATGCGCCGGGCCCGCGGGCCGCTGCCGATCAGCTTGGCACGCTGCACCAGGTAGCCCTCGTCGAGCAGGCTCATCCAGCTGGCACCGGGCGGCGGCACGTAGTCGGGGTCGGCCACGTAGACGGCACGGTCGGCGAAAGCCAGGCGTGAGGCTTCGGTGTAGAGGTGCAGCCAGTCGGGACCGGGAACCGGGCCCGAGGGGCTGCGTTGCAGCGGCAATCGGGAGGCGGGTGTGTGGGCCAGCAGGCCCAGGATCTGCCCCATGGCCAGCGTGCCCGAGCTGGGTGGTGGCATGCCGCAGATGCGGACATCGCGCTGGCGTGCGCCCTTGGGATGTACGGCACGCGCGCTGTAGACGAAGCACAGCGGCGCGCGTACCAGGGCCTCGTAGCCGGCCAGGTCGGCCAGCGTGAGACGGCCCGGATTGGCCGGGTGCTCGCGCACCTTGCGAACGATGGCCTCGGCCAGCTCGCCCTCGTAGAAGCTGCGTGCACCCTCGATGGCGATGCGGCGCAGCACCGCCGCCAGCTCCGGGTTGCGCAGGCGATGCCCCACGGGCCAGGGCCGGCCACTGTCGTCGAAGAAATGCGCAGCAGCCACCGGGTCCTGCCGCAGGGCGGTGGCGCCCGAGAGCAGGGCATGCAGGCGCGGACCGACCGGGAAACCTTCTTCGGCCAGGGTGATGGCCGGCTCGAAGAGCTGCTGCCAGGGCAGGCGGCCATGCTGGCGGTGGGCCAGCGCCAGCATGTGCAGGACGCCAGGGGTGCCGACGGCGCGCCCGCCGATGGCGGCGGCCTGGAAGGACAGGGGCTTGCCCTGGGCGTCAAGGAAGAGGTCTTCGTCCGCCTCGCTCGGCGCGGTCTCGCGGCCATCGTAGGCCTCGGTGAGCTGGCCGTCGTGGTGCAGCAAAAAGGCGCCGCCGCCGAGACCGCTGGACTGGGGCTCGACCAGGGTCAGCACCATCTGCCCGGCCACGGCCGCATCGACGGCGCTGCCGCCGGCCTGGAGGATCTGGTAGCCGGCATCGACCGCCAGCGGATGCGCGGCGGCCACCGAGAACTTCTTGCTGGCCCAGCCGGCCTGGGCGCGCTGGCCACTGGCGGCTTCGGGCTGGCGCGGCACGCCTGCCGCCGGGGCCGGTGATTTCGCGCTGGTCTGAGACGCCGCCAGCAGCAGGCCCGCCAGCAGCAGGCCCGTGAAATGCCGTGTGCTGCGCATGGAGGTTCCTGTGGCGTGCGGGCTCAGCGTGGCGCCAGGCGGATGGCGCCGTCCAGGCGGATCACCTCGCCATTGAGCATGTCGTTCTCGAAGATGTGTTTCGCCAGCTTGGCGTAGTCCTCGGGTGTGCCCAGGCGGCTGGGGAAGGGCACGCTGGCGGCCAGCGCGTCCTGCACCTCCTGCGGCATGCCGAAGAGCATGGGCGTGCCGAAGATGCCGGGGGCAATGGTCATGTTGCGGATGCCGTTGCGCGCGAGGTCGCGTGCGATCGGCAGGGTCATGCCCACGATGCCGCCCTTGGAGGCGCTGTAGGCGGCCTGGCCGATCTGGCCGTCGTAGGCGGCCACGCTGGCGGTGGAAATCATCACGCCGCGCTCACCGGTGGACTCGGGTTCGTTCTTGCACATGGCGTCGGCGGCCAGGCGGATCATGTTGAAGCTGCCGATCAGGTTGACCGTGATGGTGCGGCTGAAGGTGGCCAGCGCGTGCGCGCCGTTCTTGCCCACGGTCTTCTCGGCCGGTGCGATGCCGGCGCAGTTGACCAGGCCCATGAGCTTGCCCAGCGAGACAGCCTTGGTTACCACGGCCTGGGCGTCGGCTTCCTGGCTGACGTCGCACTTGACGAAGGCGCCGCCGATGTCCTTCGCGACGGCCTCACCCTTGTCAGCCTGCATGTCGGCGATGACGACCTTGCCGCCGTTGGCCGCCAGCATGCGCGCCGTGCCTTCGCCGAGGCCCGAAGCGCCGCCGGTGACGATGAATACCTTGCCCGCGATCTGCATGAAAAGCTCCTGTGTTGTGACGTTGACGTTCACGTCAATTATGGCGCAGCCCCCTTTTCTCCCGCGTTCTGATCGCGAAGTGAAAGGTGGGACGAAGTTTGCTGCTATACTCGCGGTCTCGAACGAATTCTCAGGCGCGTAGCTCAGCTGGTTAGAGCACCACCTTGACATGGTGGGGGTCGTTGGTTCGAGTCCAATCGCGCCTACCAAAATCCCTTTCCGTCTTGTTGCCATCCGCTCTCAGGGTAAACCTTGGGGCGGTGGCGCAGGCGGCTTCCTAGAATGTGTTGCAGCGCAATACATGAAAGCGGTCCATGGGACCGAGGAGATCAGGGTATGAAAGAAAAAAAGGGTGAGGCTGCTGCAGGCGCTGAGCGGATCATCAAGAAATATCCCAACCGCCGTCTGTACGACACCCGCACGTCGAGTTACATCACGCTGACGGAAATCAAGCAGCTGGTCATGGAAGGCGCTCCCTTCGTGGTGCGCGACGCCAAGACCGGCGAAGACCTCACGCGCAGCATCCTGCTGCAGATCATCCTGGAAGAAGAGGCGGGCGGCTCGCCCATGTTCAGCACCTCGGTGCTGTCCAACATCATCCGCTTCTACGGCCACGCCATGCAGGGTTTCATGGGCGGTTATCTTGAGAAGAACATCCAGTCCCTGCAGGACGTGCAGACCAAGCTCGCCGAGCAGTCCAAGGGGCTGAGCCCCGAGATGTGGACGCAGTTCATGGCCATGCAGACACCCGTGATGCAGGGCCTGGTGACGCAGAACCTGGAGCAGTCCCAGCACCTGTTCGCACAGATGCAGGAGCAGATGCAGAAGCAGACCGAGCAGATGCTGGAGACCTTCGGCCTCAAGCGCTGAGCTGCGGGCCGCGGATGCGGCGACAATGGCCGCATGAATGCCAGTCGTCCACCCCTGCGCATCGGCCTGTCGGCGCGGATCTTCCACCCGGAGCCCGGCGCCAGCGGCCTCAAGACCAAGACCCTGCTGGTGTTCGAGCAGTCGGTGGCCCAGTGGGCCATGGCGCGCGACGTGCTGCTGCTCATGGTGCCGTCGGTGGTGCAGGGCGGTGAGCTCATGCGCAGCAACATCCGATTGCGCAATTACGCCGAGTACCTCGACGGCCTGATCCTGCAGGGGGGCGCCGATGTCAGCCCGCGGGCTTATGGTGAGGAGCCGCTGCGACCCGAATGGAGTGGTGACCCGGTGCGCGACGCCTACGAACTGGAACTGGTGCACGAGTTCATGGAAGCCGGCAAGCCCGTCCTGGGCATCTGCCGCGGCATGCAACTGCTCAACGTGGCGCTCGGAGGCTCGCTCTACCAGGACCTGCGCACGCAGCGACCCGAAACCGACGACCACGAGAGCGGCCACTACGACCAGCATGTGCACAGCGTGCGCTTTGAGCCGGAGGGCCAGATGGCCGGCTGGTTCGGCGGCCTGTCCGGCGGCAAGGTGGTGTCCATCCACCATCAGGCCATCAACCGCCTGGGCCGCGACATCGCGGTCGAGGCCGTGAGTGAGGATGGCGTGATCGAGGCCATCCGCTGGAACGGCGGCAGTTTTGTCTGCGGCGTCCAATGGCACCCGGAGTTTCACGGCGGTCTGCCGGAGGGCGGCCTGCTGGACTGCAACCCGCTGCTGGAGGCTTTCCTGTCCGCGGCGCGGCGCTGAGACGGCCGCCCGCCCGTAGGGGGGCGGACCGGCGGGACGAATACTGGGACAATAGCGGCATGAACGATGTCCTGTCTCCCGCTGCCGGTACGCAGCCTCCCAAAGTCGGTTTTGTCAGCCTGGGCTGCCCCAAGGCGCTGACCGATTCCGAACTCATCCTCACCCAGCTCAGCGCCGAGGGTTACCAGACCTCCAAGACCTTCCAGGGTGCGGATCTGGTCATCGTCAACACCTGCGGCTTCATCGACGATGCCGTCAAGGAAAGCCTGGACACCATCGGTGAGGCCCTGGCCGAGAACGGCAAGGTCATCGTGACCGGCTGCCTGGGCGCCAAGACCGGCGAGGGTGGCGGCAATATGGTCAAGCAGATGCACCCCAGCGTGCTGGCCGTGACCGGCCCGCATGCCACGCAGGAGGTGATGGACGCAGTGCATGCGCACCTGCCCAAACCGCACGACCCCTTCATTGACCTGGTCCCGGGTGCCTTTGGCGAGGCCGGGCTCAAGCTCACGCCGCGCCACTACGCTTATTTGAAGATCAGCGAGGGCTGCAACCACCGCTGCACCTTCTGCATCATCCCCTCGATGCGCGGTGACCTGGTGTCGCGCCCGGTGGGTGATGTGTTGAAGGAAGCCAAGGCCCTGTTCGAAGGCGGCGTGAAGGAGTTGCTGGTGATCAGCCAGGACACCTCGGCCTACGGCGTGGATGTGAAGTACCGCACCGGTTTCTGGGACGGCAAGCCGGTCAAGACGCGTATGCTGGATCTGGTGCAGTCCCTGGGTGAGCTGGCAGAGGCGCATGGCGCCTGGGTGCGCCTGCATTACGTCTATCCCTACCCCCATGTGGACGACATCCTGCCGCTGATGGC
>CAUPQO010000088.1:0-12439 GCA_963513295.1 uncultured Hylemonella sp. | reverse complement strand
ATTTTTACGCCGGCATGATTGACCAGATCGGCCTGCAATTCGACCTGATGAAAGGCGTCAGCCGCACCCAGCAGTTGGAAGACGTGCTGCGCGCGCATTACGCCGGCAGCGCATGGGTAAGCGTGGTGCCGCCGGCCGCGGGGGGCCGCCTGGAGCCGACCGCGCTCAACGGCACGAACAAGATGGAACTCAGCGTCTACGGCAACGACAGCCTGGGCCAGGCTGTGCTGGTCGCGCGTCTGGACAACCTGGGCAAGGGTGCCAGCGGCGCTGCGGTGCAGAACCTCCAGTTGATGCTGGGCCTCTAGTCAGTCCTGATCGTCTGCCGGGTCGCCGCCCAGCACACGGCGCACCACCTCACCGGTGAATCCGCGTGCCAGCAGAAACCGTGTCTGGCGCGCCCGCTCCTGCGGCGTCTGCGGCAGGGTCTCGAACTTTCTCTGCCAGACGACACGCGCACGCGCCAGTTCACTGTCCTTGAGCCCGGACAGGGCCCGCGCGATCAGTTCGCTGTCCAGCCCCTTGTCCTGCAACTCCTGACGAATGCGCGTCGCCCCCAGCCGGCTGGCGCGCCGGTTCAGCACCGACTCGGCGACCCGCTCCTCGCTGATGAAACCCCGGGCCTGCAGCTCGTCCAGGGCCAGGGCCAGCGTGCCAGGCTCTTCTTCATAAGGCTGGAGCTTGCGTTCAAGCTCGCGGCGCGAATGCTCGCGCTGGCTCAGCAGGCGCAAGGCCCGCCCCTTGAGCGTAGGCTGGAACGACAGCCGGGCGGTGGCCATGGCCCGCTTACCCGCCCTCAGCCTTACTCGGCGACGGCTTCCGCGGCCTCGTTGAGCAGCGGAATGCCCAGGGACTCGCGCACCTTGTTCTCGATCTCGTGCGCCAGCTCTGCGTTCTCGCGCAGGAACTCGCGCGCGTTGTCGCGGCCCTGGCCGATCTTCTCGCCGTTGTAGGCATACCAGGCGCCGGACTTCTCGATGATCTTGGCGTTGACGCCCATGTCGATGATCTCGCCCTCGCGGCTGATGCCCTCGCCGAACAGGATGTCGAACTCGGCCGTCTTGAAGGGGGGCGCCACCTTGTTCTTGACGATCTTGACCTTGGTCTCGTTGCCGATCGCGTCATCGCCCTTCTTGATGGTGCCGGTGCGGCGGATGTCGATGCGCACCGAGGCATAGAACTTCAGCGCGTTACCGCCGGTGGTGGTCTCGGGACTGCCGAACATCACGCCGATCTTCATGCGGATCTGGTTGATGAAGATCACCATGCAGTTGGTCTTCTTGATGGTGGCGGTGAGCTTGCGCAGGGCCTGGCTCATCAGGCGCGCCTGCAGGCCGGGCAGGGAATCGCCCATCTCGCCTTCGATCTCGGCCTTGGGTGTCAGGGCGGCCACCGAGTCGATCACGATCAGGTCCACGGCACCGGAGCGCACCAGGCTGTCGACGATCTCCAGCGCCTGCTCGCCGGTGTCGGGCTGGGAAATCAGCAGGTCGGGCAGGTTGACGCCCAGTTTCTGCGCGTACTGCACGTCCAGGGCGTGCTCGGCGTCCACAAAGGCGCAGGTGCCGCCGATCTTCTGCATCTCGGCGATGACCTGTAGCGTCAGGGTGGTCTTGCCCGACGATTCAGGGCCGTAGATCTCGACCACCCGGCCCCGCGGCAGGCCGCCCACGCCCAGGGCAATGTCCAGCCCCAAGGAGCCGGTGGAGACGACCTGGATGTCCTCGATCGCCTCGCCCTCGCCCAGACGCATGATGGTGCCCTTGCCGAACTGCTTCTCGATCTGGGCCAGCGCGGCCGCCAGGGCCTTGGCTTTTTCACTGTTGGCGACGCTGATGGATTTACCGGATACGTCCATGATGACTCCTTGAGGGGGTTGATTTGTTATCCAGTGTTTTTAACCACAGGCTGGATGCTTGACCAGTAATTTATCTGTCTTGTACTTTCGAGTAAAGTCATAAATTAGTCATTTTGGTTTACTATTTAGTCATGACGGATGCCGCCACCTTTCCGGTCGACGACGGCTGGCGCCAGACCCATCTGGGGCGCCTGCTGGGCCACGCCATGCGCCGCTTCGACCAGCGCGTACTGCAGCTGATGGCGCACGATGCCGAGGTGCCACTGGCCCTGTCCAACCTGGCCGCGCGCGGCCAGGTCAGCGCAGCCCACATCCACATCACGCGCCACCTGGCCGTGCAGGGTGCGCGACTCCAGGAACTCGCGGAATCGGCAGGCATGAGCAAGCAGGCCATGGGCAAACTGGTCGACCAGTGCGAGGCCTGGGGCCTGGTCACGCGCGAAGCCGATGGGCGCGATGGCCGCGCCAAGCTGGTGCGCTTCACGCCCACCGGACTGGCTTGGTTGCGCGGCTTCCAGCGGGCCGTGATCCAGGCCGAAGCCGAACTCAAGCAGGCCGTGAGCCCCGAAGTGGCCACCGTGATTGCCCTTGGGCTGGAGGCCTATGCGAGCGCCTAAAATTGCGACACAACAACACGCAAGCCGTTGACTGCGACTGACAGCCGGCTGCCCAGGAGACCAAGATGCGGATTCTGATCGCCGAAGATGACCAGGTGCTGGCCGATGGCCTGCTACGCACCCTGCGCAGCTCCGGCGCCGCCGTGAACCACGTGGCCAGCGGCACCGAGGCCGATGCGGCCCTGATGACCAACAGCGAGTTCGACCTGCTGATCCTGGACCTGGGCCTGCCCAAGCTGCACGGCCTAGAGGTGCTCAAGAAACTGCGCGCGCGCGGCTCCAGCCTGCCGGTGCTGATCCTCACGGCGGCCGACAGCGTGGACGAACGCGTCAAGGGCCTGGACTACGGCGCCGACGACTACATGGCCAAACCCTTCTCGCTGCAGGAACTGGAGGCGCGGGTGCGCGCCCTGGTGCGTCGCGGCATGGGCGGCACCAGCAGCCACATCAAGCACGGCCCGCTGGTCTACGACCAGACCGGCCGTGTGGCCACCATCGACGGCCGCATGGTCGAACTCTCGGCGCGTGAACTCGGCCTGCTGGAGGTGCTGCTGCAGCGCACCGGCCGCCTCGTCAGCAAGGACCAGCTGGTCGAGCGCCTGTGCGAATGGGGCGAAGAGGTGAGCAACAACGCCATCGAGGTCTACATCCACCGCCTGCGCAAGAAGATCGAGAAGGGGCCGATCCGAATCGCTACCGTGCGCGGGCTGGGTTACTGCCTGGAAAAGATCCAGTGACCATGGGTCCTGCGCGCGGCACCGGCCGGCATCGGCACCCGGCAGACAGGCCATGCCGATGAAGCTGTTCCAGCGCGAGCAGCGCTCGCTCTTCGGTGAGATCCTGGACTGGATGCTCACGCCGCTGCTGCTGTTGTGGCCGATCAGCCTGGTGCTGACCTGGCTGGTGGCCCAGAGCATCGCCGGCAAGCCTTTCGATCGCACGCTCGAATACAACGTCAACGCCCTGGCCCAGCTGGTCACGGTCAACCAGCAGCACGTGCAGTTCAACCTGCCGCTGCCGGCACGGGAACTGCTGCGCGCCGACGACATTGACACGGTCTACTACCAGGTCCTGGGCCTGCATGGCGTCTACCTCAGCGGTGAACGTGACTTCCCCCTGCCGCCCGAGGACGAACCCGTGCTGGCCGGCACCGTGCGCCTGCGCGACGACGTGCTGCACGGCCAGGACATCCGTGTGGCCTATATGTGGGTGGCCCTGGACACGCAGGCCACGAAAACAGCGCTGGTCCAGGTGGCCGAGACCCTGGACAAACGCTCGGTGCTGGCCGCCGAGATCATCAAGGGTGTGATGCTGCCGCAATTCGTGACGCTGCCGCTGGCCGTGCTGCTGGTCTGGCTGGCGCTGGTGCAGGCCATCAAGCCGCTCAACCGGCTGGAAGAACGCATCCGGGCCCGGCGCCCGGATGACCTCAGCCCGCTGGACGCGCAGGCCGTGCCGCTGGAAGTGGCACCCCTGGTCTCCTCGGTCAACGACCTGCTCTTGCGCCTGAAAGACTCCATCGGCACCCAGAAGCGCTTCCTGGCCGATGCCGCGCACCAGCTCAAGACACCGCTGGCCGGCCTGCGCATGCAGGCCGACCTGGCCCAGCGCGAAGGCACCAGCACCGAAGAACTCAAGCAGTCGCTGCGCCAGATCGGGCGCGCCAGCATCCGCGCCACCCACACCGTCAACCAGCTGCTGGCGCTGGCCCGCGCCGAAGCCGGCACCACGGCCATGAGCCGCCAGCCCTGTGATCTGGCCCGGCTCACCATGGAAGTCGTGCAGGACTGCGTGCCGCGCGCCATGGACAAGCACATCGACCTGGGTTACGAAGGCGCCCAGCCGGGCATGCCCGGCGTGATGTTCGAAGGCAACCCGACCCTGCTCAAGGAACTGGTGCGCAACCTGCTGGACAACGCCATCAACTACACGCCGTCGACCATCGACAAGCCGGGGGTCATCACCGCGCGGGTGCTGGCCGACCCTTTCGGCAAGATCATCGTGCTGCAGGTGGAAGATTCGGGGCCGGGCATCACCCTGGCGGAACGTGAGCTGGTGTTCCAGCCCTTTTACCGGGCCCTGGGCAATGACGTCGACGGCTCGGGCCTGGGCCTGCCGATCGCCCAGGAAATCGCCCAGCAGCACCACGCGCGCATCAGCGTGGAAGACACGCACCCCGGACAGACGCCGCCCGGGGCACGGTTCACGGTGCGCTTCGACCTGACACCGGACTGAAGACCAGCCCGCGCGCCCGGATCAGCGGCAGCTGCGCAGTGTCTTGTCGCCCAATGCCGGCTTGAGCTCTTCCAACTTGGGCCGCAGGGCCTCCTCGGCGGCCGGGATGCGCAACAGGCTCTGCCGGGTCTCGGGCCGCTCCTCGACCACACGCGCCGTGCGCACACCCCGACGCTGCAGCGTATTCAGCGAGGCCTGGGCCTGGGCCTGGGTATCGAAACGCCCCAGCGACAGACCCAGCTGCAACTCGGGGTTGTCCAAGGTCTGAAGCTTCAGCTTCATCTTGTCCAGTTCAGCGCGCTTTTTCTCCAACGCCGCGGCATTGGGAAACTTGCCCATGTAGACGATCCAGCGGGCCGGCTCCACCGTCGTCTCCAGGGACCAGGCTCCGGCCGGCAAGGCGGTTTCCAGCACCTTGCGCACGGCCTCGGTCTGGGCCTCGTCGAACAGGCCGGCCTGCAGGCACTCCGGTGGCTTGGGCGGCGTCAGTGCCACCTGCTCGGCCCGGCGCGCCTCCTCGGTCGGCAGGATGCGGATAGCCTCGGGCCGGATCTGTTGCTGCAGACGCTGCGGCTCGCTCTGCTCGGCCGGGGCCCAGCCGTAGGCGCGCAGCATGCCATGCGACCAGGCGAAATAGCCCGCATTCAGGAGGACCAGCAGCAGGACGAGGAAGCGCAGCATGGTGAGGGGGTCTTCAGTTCAGGGGGCGGACACTGACTTCGGCACTGGAGATTTTCTTCAGCCCGGCAGCAGTATGCACGAGCAGCGCGCCGCTGCCATCCACACCCCGGGCCTGGCCGATGGTCCCGTCGCTCAAGGTCACCTCGCGGCCGGCCAGCACATCCCTGGCTGCATAAGCGGACTGGAAGGGTGCCCAGCCCTGGACCTCGAAACGCTGCACGGTCTGAACCAGGGGCGCGGCCACCTGCAGCAGGGCCTGCGGCGCGTCGGTGCCGGGCACCAGCTCCTGCAGCCAGGCCGGTGCCGTGGCCAACCCGGTCGCGTCCCGCGGCGTGATGTTGATCCCCACGCCAATGACCGCGTAGCGCGCCGTGTCGATCTGGGTGGTCTCGATCAGGATGCCGGCCAGCTTGCGGTCGGCCAGCCAGACATCGTTGGGCCACTTGAGCCGCAGGTCCGGGTGCAGGCTCTGCACCACGCTCAGGCCCACGGCCAGCGACAGGCCGGACCAGTCGGCCATCTGCAGGGGCAGGCCCAGGGAGAAGGTCAGCACGTCCCCGGGCTGTGCGCCGCTGCTCCAGGGCCGCCCCAGGCGGCCGCGGCCGGCGGTCTGCGCTTCGGCCACCAGCAGCACCGGCTCCAGCCGGCCGGCACGGGCGCGGCGCATCAGCTCGGTGTTGGTGGAATCCACCTGCGGCAGCACCTCGACCGTGAAACCGGGCAGGGTGGGTGCCACCGCTTCCCAGATCGCTTCGGCCGGCCAGCGCAGCATGGCGAACTCCTTCAGCGCTTGTCGCTCTTGGACTTGTTTTTCTTCTTGGACTTCTTCGATTTCTTGGGCTTGTCGTCGTCCTTCGGTGCCAGCAGCGTGCCGCGGCAGAGCTTGCTGCCGCACCAGCAGGGGTATTCCGCCTTGAGCTTCTTGGTGTAGGGCTCGTCGATGATGAGGCCGTAGTCGTAGTTGAGCTCCTCACCCGCTTTGATCTTGCGCAGCGACTTGATGAAGACGCGGCCCTCTTCCTCGTCCGCCTCGCAATTGGGCTCGCAGGAATGGTTGATCCAGCGCGAGGAGTTGCCGCCCACCTTGGCGTCGATCACGTGATCTTCATCGACGTGGAAGTAGAAGGTGTGGTTGGGATCCTTGGGATCGTGGGGGTGGCGACGCAGCGCCTCCTTCCAGTTGATGATCTCGCCCACGTACTCGATGAGGGTTTCGCCCTTGGGGATATCCTGGACGGCAAAGACCCCCTTGCCATGGACGCCGGAGCGGCGGGTCTGGATACGGCGGCCGGGTTCGGAAACGGGATTCTTGGACACTGCTGAAAAATTTGGTAAGGTGAACTCGTATGGGCGCGCGCGGGCGCGCCCGTGTATGCGTGCGCGTATGCGCGCGCGAGAAACTGGATTGTAGTCAGATGAAAAATGCAGTTATCGGTAAAACCCTGGTCATTGCCGAAAAACCTTCGGTCGCCCAGGACATCGTGCGCGCCCTCACGCCCACTGCCGGCAAATTCGAGAAACACGACGAGCACTTCGAGAGCGACAGCTACGTCGTCACGAGTGCCGTCGGCCACCTGGTGGAAATCCAGGCGCCCGAGCAGTACGACGTGAAGCGCGGCAAGTGGAGCTTTGCCCACCTGCCGGTGATTCCGCCGCATTTCGACCTGAAGCCGGTCGACAAGACCAAGACCCGCCTGAACGCCGTGGTCAAGCTGGCCAAGCGCAAGGACGTGGGCCAGCTGATCAACGCCTGCGACGCGGGCCGCGAGGGCGAGCTGATCTTCCGCCTGATCGAGCAGTACGCCGGTGGCGCCAAGCCCCTGGGCAAGCCGGTCTCGCGCCTGTGGCTGCAGAGCATGACGCCCCAGGCCATCCGCGACGGCTTCGACAAGCTGCGCAGCGACAAGCAGATGCTGCCGCTGGCCGATGCGGCGCGCAGCCGCTCCGAGGCCGACTGGCTGGTCGGCATCAACGGCACCCGCGCCATGACCGCCTTCAACTCGCGCGACGGCGGTTTCTTCCTGACCACCGTGGGACGGGTGCAGACGCCCACACTGGCCGTGGTGGTGGAACGCGAGGAGCAGATCCGCAAGTTCATCAGCCGCAACTACTGGGAGGTGCACGCCAGCTTCGGCGCCCAGGCTGGCGACTACGCGGGCAAATGGTTCGACCCGAAATGGAAAAAGACCGAGGACGACGCCGAGAAACGCGCCGACCGCGTCTGGAACGAGCAGGACGCCACGGCCATTGCCAACGCCGTGCGCGGCCAGACCGCCACCGTCAGCGAGGAAAGCAAACCCAGCACCCAGGCCTCGCCCATGCTGTTCGATCTGACCAGCCTGCAACGCGAAGCCAACGGCAAGTTCGGCTTCTCGGCCAAGACCACGCTGTCCATCGCGCAAAGCCTGTACGAACGCCACAAGGCCCTGACCTATCCGCGGACCGATTCACGCCACCTGCCCGAGGACTACTTGGCAGTGGCCAAGGAGACCTTCGGCATGCTGGCCGACTCCGGCATGAAACACCTGGCCCCGCACGCGGCCACGGCGCTCAAGGGCGGCTACATCAAGCCCAACAAACGCATCTTCGACAACGCCAAGGTCAGCGACCACTTTGCCATCATCCCCACGCTGCAGGCGCCCAGCGGGCTCTCGGATGCCGAGCAGAAACTGTACGACCTGGTGGCACGTCGTTTCATGGCCATCTTCTTCCCCAGCGCCGAATACCAGGTGACCACCCGCATCACCACGGCCGCCGGTCACAACTTCAAGAGCGAAGGCAAGGTGCTGGTCAAACCAGGCTGGCTGGCCATCTACGGCAAGGAAGCCGAGGACGAACTGGCACCGGGCGAAGGCAGCAGCAAGACCCTGGTGCCCGTGCAGGCGGGTGAGAAGGTCAAGACCAATAGCGTCGAGCCCAAGGGTCTCAAGACCCGTCCCCCGGCACGATATTCGGAAGCCACGCTGCTCTCGGCCATGGAAGGCGCCGGCAAGCTGATCGAGGACGACGAACTGCGCGAAGCCATGCACGAGAAAGGCCTGGGCACGCCGGCCACGCGTGCCGCCATCATCGAAGGCCTGCTGAACGAGAAGTACATGCTGCGCGAAGGCCGCGAGCTGATTCCCACCGCCAAAGCCTTCCAGCTCATGACCCTGCTGCGCGGCCTGGGCGTGGAAGAGCTCTCCAAACCCGAGTTGACCGGCGAGTGGGAATACAAGCTGTCCGAGATGGAGCACGGGCGTCTCTCGCGTGCCGAGTTCATGCGCGAGATCGCGGCCATGACCGAGCATATCGTCAAGAAGGCCAAGGAGTACGACCGCGACACCGTGCCCGGCGACTACGCCACGCTCACCACACCCTGCCCCAACTGCGGCGGCGTGGTGAAAGAAAACTACCGTCGTTACGCCTGCACCGGCAAAAAGGGGGACGGCGAAGGCTGCGGCTTCTCCTTTGGCAAGACCCCGGCCGGCCGTACCTTCGAGGTCGCGGAAGTGGAAGCTTTCCTGCGCGACAAACGCATCGGTCCGCTGGACGGCTTCCGCTCCAAGGCCGGCTGGCCCTTCACGGCCGAGATGGTCATCAAATTCGACGAGGAAACGAAGAACTACAAGCTTGAATTCGATTTCGGCGACGACAAGGCGGAGGAAACCGGCGAGCTGGTCGACTTCTCAGCCAAGGAGTCGCTGGGCGCCTGTCCCAAATGCGGTGGCGCAGTGTACGAGCACGGCAAGAATTACGTCTGCGAAAGGACCGTGCCCACCCAGGCCCAGCCCACGCCGAGTTGCGACTTCAAGAGCGGTCAGATCATCCTGCAGCAGCCCATCGAGCGCGAGCAGATGGCCAAGCTGCTGAGCACCGGCAAGACCGACCTGCTGGACAAGTTCGTCTCCATGCGCACGCGCCGGCCCTTCAAGGCCTTCCTGGCCTGGAGCGCGGAGGCCAACAAGGTCGCTTTCGAATTTGCGCCGTCCAAGTTCCCGCCACGCAAGACGGCGGCCAAGACGACCGGCCCGGCCGCCAAGAAGGCTGCTGCAAAGAAGGTAGTGGCCAAGAAAGCACCCGCCAAGAAAGCCGCGGCCAAGACCACGGCCGCCAAGGCCCCGCGCAAGGCGGCCTCCGGCCTGACCCCCAGTGCAGAACTGGCCGCCGTGATCGGCAGCGAACCGGTGGCGCGCACCGCGGTCATCAAGAAACTGTGGGACTACATCAAGGCCCAGGGCCTGCAGGACGCCAAGAACAAGCGGGCCATCAATGCCGACGCCAAGCTCAAGCCGGTGTTCGGCAAGGCCCAGGTCACCATGTTCGAGCTGGCCGGCATCGTGGGCAAGCACCTGAGCTGAAGCACGCCATCAGACGCCTGCCTGACAGAGCATGCGTCTGATGCCTCAGCGCACAAAGCGGCCATCGCGGCCGATGATGGTCAGGTCGGTGTACTTCGAGCCCGAGTGGTCGCGCGGCGAGTAATTGATTTCGAAGCCGCCGAGGTTCACATCCTTCATGGACTCCAGGGCCGTGATGAGGGCGTCCCGCGTGAGATTCTTTCCTGCGCGGCGCACACCCTCCACAAAGACCTTGCCGATCAGGAAGCCCTCCATGCTGGAGAAGTCGAACTCGGTCTGGCCGGACTCCTTCATGCGCTGCTGGTACTCGCGCACCACGGGGGACGAGGGAATGTAGGGAAAGGGCACCACCTGCGAGATCACCACGCCCATGCCAGCCGGCCCGAGCTCGTCGGCCAGGGCCTTGGAGCCCACGAAACTGACGTTGAAGAACTGGCCGCCATAACCCCTGGCGCGTGCCTGTTTGATGAATTCGGCGCAGGCCTTGTAGGCGCCGATCTGCACCACGGCTTCGGGCTGCGCCGGCAGCAAGGTGTTGAGCGCCGCCGCCACGTCCACGGTGTTGCGCTCCACCGTCGCCGTGCCAGCCGGCTGGAGTTGCCGCTTGCTCAGCGCACGCATCATGCCCTCCAGGCCGGCCTTGCCATAGGCATCGTTCTGGTAAAAAACAGCGATCTTCTTCACGCCCAGCGTGGTCAGGTGCTGCACGATGCGCTCGGTCTCGTCAAAGTAACTGGAGCGCACGTGGAAGACATAACGATTGAAAGGTTCGCGCAGACCTTGCGCCCCCGTGAACATGCCGATCATAGGCACCTTGGCGGCGGTGAAGACCGGCAGGGCCGCCAGTCCGGTAGGTGTGCCAACGGAGCCGACCAGGGCAAACACCTGGTCCTGCTCGATCAGGCCCTTGACCGCCGCCACGGCCTTGTCGGGCTCATAGCCGTCGTCCCGCGTGAGCAGCCGCAAGGTACGGCCATTGACGCCGCCCTGTTCATTGACCGATTTGAAATAAGCCTGGATGCCGACGTTCAGGCGCTGCCCGAGCTGGGCGGCCGGGCCGCTCATGGCGGCGAACTGCCCCACCACGATTTCCTTGTCGCTGACACCCGTTTCCGCCCGGCCACCGGCGCCTGCCAGTAGCACCAGCATCATCAACAGCAGCTGTGCAAGTTTCATCGCTTACCCCTGGATCCGTGGCGCATGCAGGCGGATGCCTGTGCTGTCTGGATCATAGGTAGAAGGCGTACGCCGTCAAGCCCCCCCTGGTATGCCTGACATCGCGTGCTTGAACCGGCCCGCACAGAGGACCAAGGGCCCATGCCTTGCGGTCATGGGCCCTTGGGTCGTCATCGCCCTCGACGGGCAGGCGCGTGAACTTATTTGGCGACCACGCGTGCCATCTCCAGGCACTTGTTGGAGTAGCCCCACTCGTTGTCGTACCAGGCCACGACCTTGATGAAGGTCTTGTCCAGCGCGATGCCGGCTTCGGCATCGAACACCGAGGGGCAGACTTCACCACGGAAGTCGGTGGCCACCACCGTGTCTTCGGTGTAGCCCAGCACGCCCTTCAGCGCCCCCTGGCTCTGCGCCTTCATCTCGGCGCAGATTTCCTTGTAGTCGGCTTCCTTGTTGAGCTCGACGGTCAGGTCGACCACGGAAACGTCACTGGTAGGCACGCGGAAGGACATGCCGGTGAGTTTCTTGTTGAGCTCGGGAATCACCACGCCCACGGCCTTGGCCGCACCGGTGGAGCTGGGGATGATGTTTTCCAGGATGCCACGGCCGCCGCGCCAGTCCTTGTTGGAAGGGCCGTCCACGGTCTTCTGGGTGGCGGTGGCAGCGTGCACGGTGGTCATGAGGCCGCGCTTGATGCCCCATTTGTCGTTCAGGACCTTGGCCACGGGGGCCAGGCAGTTGGTAGTGCAGCTGGCGTTGCTGATGATGGCCTGGCCGGCGTAGCTCTTGTCGTTGACGCCGAAGACGAACATGGGGGTGTCGTCCTTGCTGGGAGCGGAGATGATGACTTTCTTCGCACCGGCGACCAGGTGTTTCTCGGCGCCGGCCTTGTCCAGGAAGAGGCCGGTGGATTCGATGACGACGTCGGCGCCCACTTCAGCCCACTTGAGGTTGGCGGGGTCGCGTTCCTGCGTCAGGCGGATTTTCTTGCCGTTGACGATCAGGGTGCCGCCTTCGACCGAGACCTCGCCCTTGAAGCGGCCGTGCACGCTGTCGTACTTGAGCATGTAGGCCAGGTAGTCGGGTTCGAGCAGGTCGTTGATGGCCACGATCTCGATGTCCTTGAAGTTCGCCACGGCCGAACGCAGCACGTTGCGGCCGATGCGGCCGAAGCCGTTGATGCCTACCTTGATCGTCATGATTTGCTCTTTCGCTAAAAGTTAAAACACAAGGAAATCAATTCCGGGCCAGCACGGCCTGCACCGTGTCGGCCACGTTCTGCTCGGTGAAGCCAAAGTGCTTGAACAGCACCGGGGCCGGCGCCGACTCGCCATAGGTGTCGATGCCCACCACGGCGGCGCAGCCGTATTTCCACCAGCCGTCGCTCACGCCCATCTCCACGGCGATGCGCGGCAGACCGGCGGGCAGCACGGCCTGCTTGTAGGCGGGTTTCTGCTGGTCGAAGGTGGTGGTACTGGGCATGGAAACCACGCGCACGGCGATCTTCTTCGCGGCCAGCAATTCCTGCGCCT
>CAUPQO010000087.1:0-12473 GCA_963513295.1 uncultured Hylemonella sp. | reverse complement strand
CCGGCCTCTTCATGTACCCGGTGCTGATGGCGGCCGACATCCTGATGTTCAACGCCCACCGCGTGCCCGTGGGCCGCGACCAGATCCAGCACATCGAGATGGCGCGCGACATGGCGGCCAGCTTCAACCACCTCTATGGCGAGCACTTCGTGCTGCCCGAGGCGCAGATCGAGGAAAGCGTGGCCACCCTGCCCGGCCTGGACGGGCGCAAAATGAGCAAAAGCTACGACAACACCATCCCGCTCTTCGCCCCGCGTGAGCAGCTCAAGAAACTGATCGCCGGCATCAAGACCGATTCGCGCGCGCCCGGCGAGCCCAAGGACACCGAAGGCTCGGCCCTGTTCCAGAGCTACCAGGCCTTCGCCACGCCCGCCGAGACCGCCCAGTTACGGCAGGCCTATGCCGACGGCATCGCCTGGGCCGAGGCCAAGACCATCCTGTTCGAGCGCATCGACCACGAGGTCGCCCCCATGCGCGCCGCCTATGAATCGCTGATCCACCACCCCGAACGCCTGGAAGAGCTGCTCAAGGCTGGTGCGGCCAAGGCCCGGAAAATTGCCACCCCCTTCACCACCAAGGTGCGCCACGCCGTGGGCCTGCGCGATCTGCGCGCCCAGGCTGGCGACAAGAAGGACAAGGCGGCCAAGGCCGCGCTGCCCAGCTTCAAGCAGTACCGCGAAGCCGATGGCCGCTTCTATTTCAAGTTCGTCGACACCCAGGGAAAGCTGCTGCTGCAGAGCGAGGGTTTTGCCAGCCCCAAGGAGGCCGGACAGACGGTCAAACGGCTGCAGGACCTGGCCGAGCCCCTGGCCTCCATGCTCCAAGAGATACCAGTGAAACAACTGGTTACCACCCAGGAGCTCGAGTCTGCGCTACAACAGCTGCTGGCCGCCCGGGACTGATCCCTGCCCCGCGACCGCTCCCCCCTGAGCTGGGCGGGTACGGTTCTTGCAAACTGCGGCTACCCCAGCTCAGAGGAGTGCCGTACCCATGTCTTTCGCCCGTACCGTCGTCACGCGCAAGCAAACCGCCCTGTCGGACCACCGCCAGACCTTCGAGGAACTGTGCGCCTGGATCGAAGCCCATCTGGATGAGCCCATCGGCTGGCAGGAACTCATGGCCAGGAGCGGCCTGGACCACCAGACGCTCAACGCGCTCTTCTTCAAGTTCCTGAGCACCACGCCCATGGCCTGGATCCGCAAGCGCCGCGGACTCGGTCAGGCAGCAGCCCTGCCCCGCCCGGCCCCCTCGCACCGCCTGCTGCGCACCGCCACCGCCCAGGCCTGAACGAGGCCCGGTCGCCCCCGGCGCCAATGAGCCCTTGGCACGCTGCTACAATACGCGCTCCACAAAGCCGGAGAGGTGGCAGAGTGGTCGAATGTACCTGACTCGAAATCAGGCGTAGTGGCAACACTACCGTGGGTTCGAATCCCACCCTCTCCGCCAGGAATGTGTTTAGGCTAGTCCAGCACAAACCACAAAATTGCCCCGCAAACCCAGTGTCTGCGGGGTTTTTTGTTTTCTGTGGTCCGATCTGGGGTATTGCAAGCCAGAACCATTTGGGGGTATTTTCGGGGGTAGCGGCGTTTCGGCTTGGGGGTATTTCCCTAAAAACGCGGCAGGGAGTGAGCAATGCCCCTCACAGATGCAGGAGTGAAGAAGGCGAAGCCAAGCGACAAAGCGACCAAGATCAGCGACGGCAAGGGCCTGTACCTCCTAGTCACTGAAAAGGGTTCCAAGCTGTGGCGCTGGAAGTACCGGGTAGACGGCAAAGAGAAGGTGATGGCTCTGGGGGCCTACCCGGACGTAAGCATTGCCCTGGCTCGCGAGGCCATGTCCGACGCACGCAAGCTGCTGGCAAGCGGCGCGGACCCGATGGCCCAGCGCAAAACCGCAAAGCTCGCGCGCAAAACTGCCTCCGAAAACTCATTTGAAGCCGTGGCCCGGCTCTGGTGGGGACAGTGGCAAACCGGCCGCAGCCCCCGACATGCTGAGTATGTGCTGCGCCGCCTAGAGGCCGACATCTTCCCCGCCATCGGCTCGCAACCCGTTGATGCAATCAAAGCCCCGGAATTGGTGGCCATGAGCAAGGGCATTGCGGCACGCGGCGCGGTAGACATCGCCAAGCGGGCCTTGCAAACCACGGGGCAAGTATTTCGCTACGCTATCGCCCACGGCCTGGCCCAGCGCAACCCAGCCACGGACATCAAGCCGGGCGACATCTTGCCTGCCCGCAAGAAGTCCAATTACGCCCGTATCAGCGGCAAGGAGCTGCCCGACCTGCTGCGCCATATCGAGGCCTACACCGGTACGCCCACCACGCGCCTCGCCATCAAGCTGATGGCGCTAACCTTTGTGCGCACCACAGAGCTGATCGGCGCACGCTGGGAGGAGTTTGACCTCAAGGCCAATCGCTGGGACATCCCGGCCGAGCGCATGAAGATGAAAGCCCCGCACATCGTGCCCCTGGCCACCCAGGCGGTAACCGTGCTTGAAACCTTGAAGCTGGTAACAGGCCATAGTGCCCTGTTGTTCCCCGGCGAGCGCGACCATGAAAAGCCCATGAGCAACAACACCATCCTGGCGGCCTTGGCCCGCATGGGCTACAAAGGGCGTATGACGGGGCACGGTTTCCGGGGTGTGGCGTCTACCTTGTTACACGAGATGGGTTTCAACCATGCGCACATCGAGCTGCAATTGGCCCATCAGGAACGCGACGAGGTGAGTGCGGCCTATAACCACGCCACCTACTTGAAGGAGCGCGGGAAGATGATGCAGCATTGGGCGGACTACCTGGACACCTGTGCCACGGGCAAGGTCTTGGCTTTCAAGAAAAAGACGGCGTAAACCAATCCGCCAGCCCTAGGCTGATCCCCGAAAACCCGTGACCCTGACGGGCTGGGCTGGCAACTTGATGCAGGGGCAATTGGGGGCGTATGGAAAATTCTGACGAGGAGTTTGAGAAAGCAACTAAACGATTGCTTGATGAATTAGACGCAATGGAGGCAACAGCTGCTGCTGATGCTGAGTCAATTTATGCGCGCATTGTTTCACCGGACGACGACCCTCGCGTTGCGCTTTATCAAGTTCTTTTTCTCAACGACCAAATAAGAGAAAAGATCAATTTCTTTTCATTGCTTGAGTTTGTTCAACTCTGTAATCGAGAGGATAAGTCGTTGAAAGCTTGGCGGCAACACTCGGCCCGTCGTGCGGCTATGGAATTTGTAGTTGCTGAATGGAAGAAACATCGCGATGAGTACGCAGGAAACAAGTCTGAATTTAGTCGCCATTACGTGAAACGCGTCTTTAATGAGCTTGGCATCACAGTCACAGAAAAACAAATGCGCGAAGTGTGGCTAAAAGACCCCCCGCCTGCTAGCTAACCGGCCTGCGTGCTCGCAGCCGGGTAATGACTATTCGAGGTTAGACACCTATCGTCAGTATTAAGCCAGCCACTACGGAGTTGGCCCAAATAAGGACGGATCGAATGGCACAAAACGCTACGGTACGCGGCACCGACCAAAAGCCCCACTACGCACGCGCCAAGATGGCATGCGCGCATTTCCAAATCTCTCGCTCGACGCTCTGGCAGTGGGTCAAGACCCGCCACGGCTTTCCCCAGCCCCTGAAGGCCGGCGAGAAGGTGACCCTGTTTGACCTCAACGCCATCGACGCTTTTCTCAAAGCGCAGGCGACCAAGTGAGGGGCAAGCCATGACAAAAGAAAAGGCCACCTCCCCGGAAAAGAAGGCAGCCCTTGAAGCGATCAGGGCAGAGTTTAAGGGCACGGACTGCGAAACGCAACGAACGAGGCTCATGCAGTCGATGCGACGCCTGGGCAACGTGACGACCTATGAGGCACGCCGCTACCTGGACATCTACTTTCCCCCGGCACGCGTCAAGGAACTGCGCGATATGGGCGAGCGGATCAAGACCATCTGGGTCCACGTCATAACCGAGGCAGGCGAGAGCCACCACATTGGCATGTATTTGTTGGAAAGCGGGGCGCCCCATGAAGCGACCTGATGACTGGCTCAAGGCGCTGGAATTGCTGGCGTGGCGCTTCTCGGGGCTGGGCGTGGGCCCGGACTTGGCTGGCATGACCACGACCGCACTGGCGGCCCTGTACGTCCGTTTGACGCGGCTGGCAGTGGGTGCGGTATGAGGAGCGGCAAGCCCCCGAAAGACCCACGGGGCGGGCATATTCGCCTCTACTGGGAGATTCACGATAGCCCGGCCTGGCGCGCCCTGTCGCACGCTGATGTGCGGGTGTACCTGGCTATGCGGCGCAAGCTGGGGGGCACCAATAACGGCGATATCAATGCAACCCTGGCGGAGCTGCGGCACGCGGGAATTTCCAGCAGTTCCACTCTATCGACGGCGCTGCACCGGCTGGAGGCGCTGGGGTTCATCGCCAAAACGCGCCAGGGCGGCATCGCCTTTGGCGGCAAGCTTTGCAGCCTGTACCGTTTCACCGATGTGGAAACCTTCGACATTGCCAAGGCGGGGGTCAAGGCCGACAAGGCGACGAACGACTGGAAGCAGTTCAAGAACCTGGCCGAAGCGCGGGCCGCAGTGAGCCCGTTCACGCGCAAAAACACATCGAAGGTTCGAACATCGAACCGGAGTGCTGCGCCCATCGAAGCGGCAGGCCGCAAATCCGATTCGACCATTGAACAAGGGGCCGGTTCACCGATGCGAATTTCGAAGCAAGACGAAAAGGGTGAGACCGCCTTGCAGACCGCATGAACAAAGGATTTTCATGGGGCCGGACCGGCCAAACAGGAAAGCGGCGCATTGCTTCGACTATCGAACACCTATGCATTGTTGCCATGCCTACTGTCACTTGTAATGGATCAATGTGCCGTTTCCAGTTTGTCGAAACAGTACTTCCACTACGTAGGCGAAATCGTCCTCGGATAGGTGAGCAGGCAAAAAAGGGCGTGGCTCCGTTGAATCGAGGGGTGTCACCTCAAATAGTGCCCCGTTGGAGTCCGCAACTACCGAATGAGCCAAGAACAGCACAAAGGGGCTTAAAGGCCCGCCGTCAAGACAAAGCCACCCACGAACACACGAGTAGGTTGGATTTTCTTCAACCCACAAGTTGACGTTTTCATGGCAATTTTTCGGCTTGGCAAGGCACCCGCCAACGGTGACCTGCATGAAGGGAACCATTTGCGCGGCATCCAAACGGGCATAGAGCGTCGCAGCATATGCAGCAAGTCAGGCATCGTGGGTGGATCTGAAAAATCAGACACGGTGTGTGCTATTCCTATTCGGCAATTTACATCAGTTAGCCAAATGATTTCGTTTTCAGTGGAGGGCAAGGTATGGGCAAGGGTGGCATGAGATGGGGCGCTGGCAGGCCTGGATATCGCGCCAAGGCCGAGCAACTGCAGCGGGTGGATATTCGCGTATGGCGCAAGCGGGGCTACCTTACCCCTGGCCAGCAATTCTCATGGGCCTGGACTCGCGGCGATGAACGGACGGGATCGATCGGGGTGCGCGTTCATGATGCGTACTCGCTTTCACTGCTGTACAGCATCGGGGCCGGCGGGGAGCGGCGGGACGGCAGTCAGACCATCGCCCTGACCCGCACACCTTGCCCCTACGGTAGCTCGCGCCCGTGGTTCGTTTGCCCACGATGCCAGCGGCGGGCCGGGCTTTTGTTCCTGCGCTGGGAGCGCTTTGCCTGCAGGCGCTGCCAGCAGGTGAGCTACACCAGCCAGGCCGAAGACGTGTTGGCAAGGATGTGGCGCAAGCAGGCCAAGATCGAGGGGCGGCTTGGGGAGAATTGGCGGAGGCCCAAGGGAATGAGGGAAAGAACCTATGAGGCCCACTTGGATGCCTTGCTGGCATGTGAGCAGGTGCGGGATGATGCTTTCGTCACTGTAGCGATGCGGCTATTTGGGGCGTGACCTCCTGACTTCCAAGTTTTCAACATCAGCGCCCATCCTATTTGCCAAGGCCGGTATTGAGTGATACAAGCAGCGAGATGATCTCAGGAGGAAGTATGTACAAAATCTTTTCGAGCCTGGTTTTTCTCTTCTTGAGCAACTGGGCATCGGCGCAAAACCCATCGGTGCAGTGTCTGGAGTTGCTAAAGAATGACCCGAAGATTCAGCCCATCGCTGACAAGGTGCCGTTTGACGCTACCAAAGGGCAACAGCTAGAAGTTTTGGCTAACAAGTCAAAGCCCACCCAGAGAGAGAAAGCCGCGATATCGCATTTCGTTTCCGAGGGTGAGAGATGTTTAGACCTGGGAACCGAATGGCGGCAACAAAATTTCCCGCCGGAAGTGATCTCGGTCCTTGGCACCTATCGAGTTGACTTGCTTTCAGCGTTCGCTGATCTTTACGCAGGCACCGTGACTTATGGCGAGTTCGCAAAGAACCGAGCGAAGTTGCTGGCTAGTCTGCAGACCAGTGTTGATTCGGCGGTACGAGACTTTCAGGCAAAGCAAGAAGAGAGGGAGAGACAGCGGCAGGAGGCGGCCACACGACAAAGTCAGTCTGACAGGCAAGAGCAGGAGCGGCGTGAGGCTTTGGCACAGCAGCAAAGACATGCGACTCAACTCGCAGAACGGCAGCACGAGGAGGCCAGGAGGCAGGCAGCCATTCAGCTTCTTTTGAATCAAAGGCCATACCAGCCTATCCAGACCCCGGTCTACCAGATGCCAACTCCGCAACGTGCGCCAGCCACCCGTTGCACCAGCTACGTGTCGGGCGGACAACTAATCACGAACTGCAACTAGTTATGGTCTGAGCCTTAGCGGGCAATCGCTCTTTGTGAGCCCCTGCAACTACGGAGTAGAAATGAAGCCTTTACTATTTATTCCACTGCTCTTGCTCGCCGCGTGTAGCCATACTGTCACGCTGTACCCGCGTGGAGGAGGCGAAAAGGCTACAGGCACCCTCAATGACGGCGCGCAGACCATGGAGATTACGCTCAAAGGTGAGGTCTACCGGGGAAGCTACGTTCTCGGGCAAACGGTAGGGTTTGGCTTTGGGCAGACATTTGCCGGGACACGCTCAGCTTTTGGCTCTGGCATGGTTTTCGGGAATGACAATAAGGCTGCCGCACTATTGCGAAGCGATCAGAACGTGTTGCGCTGTGAGTTTGTCATTGAGACGGCAAAAGGCGGCAACGGGGTTTGTGTCGATAAGGACAACGTCACTTATGACATGCTCGCTGAAGTTCAGTAGGTTATGGCGCGCGACGGGGGTATATTTGGGGGTATCTTAGGCTTTCGTCTGTGCGCAAGCTAGATTCCATGCTGGTTCAGGCGAGAGATGTGAACGACACCCTCCCGCCAAAAGACCAACCCCGCTCATGCGGGGTTTGTTTTTTGCGGGTCGGGTGGGTGAGAAGCCACGTGGTTCGCTCTGAAACAGTCCGGGGGACTGTTTCAGGACGCGCACAGCGCGGGGGCGCAGCCCCGAGAAATTCGCGCCAGACGAATTTCGAGCAAGCCCACCCTCTCCGCCAAAAAACAAGCCCCGCATTGCGGGGCTTTGTTATTTGTGGCGTCGAAGAACCCGCCCGGCACGGCCCTAATCGAGCTTGGCGCCAGAGTCCTTGATGACCTTGGCCCACTTGATGGTCTCGGTCTTCATCAGTTGCGCCAGCTGTTCCGGCGTGCTGGTCAGCGGCTCCAGGGCGGCGGCGGCAAAACGCTCGCGTGTCTCGGGCAGGCGCAGCACGGCGGTGATCTCGGCATTCAGCCGTGCCACCACGGCCGGCGGTGTGCCTGCCGGGGCCAGCACGGCAAACCAGCCGTTGGCCTCGAAGCCTGGCACGCCGCTTTCTGACAGCGTGGGCATCTCCGGGGCGAGCGACGAGCGCTCCTTGCTCAGCACACCGATCACCTTGAGTCGGCCGCTCTTGAGTTGCGGCCGGATGGACGCGATATCGGCGATGGCCAATTGGGTATCCCCCGACATGACGGCCATCACCGCAGGGGCGCTGCCGCGGTAGGGAACGTGCAGGATGAAGCTGCCGGTGGTGGCCTTGAGCAGCTCACCCGACAGGTGCATGGCCGTGCCATTACCGCCCGAGGCGTAACTGAGCTTGCCAACCTGTGCCTTGGCCAGGCTGATCACGTCTTGCACGTTGTTCGCCGGCAGTGCCGCGTTGGCCACCAGCACAAAGGGGCTGGTGCCGAACAGGGTGATGGGGGCAAAGTCACGCGCCGGGTTGTAGGGCAGGTTGGCGTAGAGCGTGGGATTGGCGGTCAGGCCGCCGGCCGACGCCAGCACGATGGTGTAACCATCGGCCGGTGACTTGGCCACCAGGTCCAGGCCCAGGCCACCGCCCGCCCCGGGCTTGTTGTCCACCACCACGGGCTGGCCCAGGCGCTCGGCCAGCCGGGGGGCCACGATGCGCGCCGCGGCATCGCTGCTGCCCCCGGCCGGAAAGGTGACGATCAGGCGGATGGGTTTGGCCGGCCAGGCAGTCTGTGCCCAGGCCATGCCGGTGGCACAGGCCAGGCCCAGTGCGGACAGGCCCAGCACGAGCAGGCGACGCAGCGGATTCAGTCGGGATGTCATGGTTGTCTCGCTCCTGGTTACAGCTTGAAAATGGTCTCGGCATTGGTCTGGAAAAACATCTTCTTGTGTTCGTCGCTCAGCGCCATGCTGTCCATGGCGGTGACCTCGTCGGCCACGTACTGGTAAGGGTAGTCCATCGCGTACATCACGCGGTCGTGGCCCATCTGCTCCTGCACGAAGCGGATGGCCGGCTCCCAGGGCATGCCGCTGGTGGTGTAGTAGAAGTTCTCGCGCAGGTAGTCGCTCGGTTTTTTCCTCAGCGGCCGCACACCCTCGCTGCGGTTGGAACGCACGATGCCGGCGTGCATGAAATCCATGCGGTAGAGCCAGTAGGGCAGGCCTTCACCCAGATGCCCGAGCACGAACTTCAACCTGGGGAAGCGGTCGAACACGCCGCTGACGATGAGGCGCATCACGTGCAGGCCCGTCTCGGCCGCAAAGCCGTAGATGGCGGCGTCCAGGCAGCGCGACAGGAAGGGCTCCACCATCTGCGGCGAGGGCGTGTTGGGATGGAGGTACACCGGCACGTCGAGCGCCTCGGCAGCGGCAAAGATGTCCCAGAACTTCTCATCGTCCAGGTACTCGCCCTGGGTGTGGGAGTTGATCACCACGCCCTTGAGGCCCAGCTGCTGCACGGCGCGCTCCAGTTCCTTCGCGGCGGCCTGCGGCGCCTGCGGCGCCACCGCGGCGAGCCCGGCAAAACGCGTGGGGTGCTGGCGTATCGTGGCGGCCAGGTGGTCATTGGTCGAAATCGCCAGCGCCGTGGCGGTGGGCGCGTCAAAGATCTGCACGCCGGGCGAGGTCAGCAGCAGCAGCTGCATGTCGATCCCGCAGGCGTCCATGTCGGCGAGGCGACGTGCGCCGGTGTCCTGGATGCGCTCGTACAGATCACGTGCCCGCGGCGACTGGCTCTGGCCGAAGAAGCCCCACAGGCTGTAGAAACCCGGGTCTTGCAGCGTGCGGCTCTCCAGGACCTTGCCGTACATCTGCATCATCTCCGGTGTCGCCCAGCCTTCTTCGGTGGCGATACGTTTGTAGGGACGGGGGGTGCTCAAGTGGGGGTCTCCTGTGTCGGTCTGGAGACGATTGGAGGGCAAGGCGATTGGTTTGTAAATCGAAACTTTCCGAATCATTTATGATTTTTCAGAATGAATCAAGCAAACCCTGCGCACGCCTTCTCGCCCACGCTGCGGCAATTGCGCGCCTTCCTCTCGGTGTACCGCCTGCGCAAGCTCAGGGCGGCGGCCGACCAGCTGTTCGTCACCCAGTCGGCCATCAGCGTGCTGATCCGCCAGCTCGAGGACGGCCTGCAGACCCGCCTGTTCGACCGCACCACACGCTCCCTGGCGCCCACCCAGGCGGCGCACGAGGTCGCCGTGATGGCCGAGCGCATCCTGCGCGACGTGGACGCCTTGAGCTCGACCTTTGGCGACCTCAGCGGCCTGCGCCGCGGCCGTGTGAGCCTGACCATCACGCCCACCCTGGCCGGCATGCTGCTGCCCGAGGCGATACGCGCCTTCAGCCAGCAACACCCCGAGGTGCAGGTGGTGGTGGACGACTGCGCGCCCGAGCAGTTTTCATCGCGCGTGCTGGGCGAGCATGTGGACTTCGGCATCGGAACCCCCGAGCGTGCCGGCGGCGAACTGGAACTGCAGACCCTGATGCGTGACCAGCTCTGCCTGGTCTGTCCACCCGACCATGCGCTGGCGGCCGTGAAGACCTTGCGCTGGAGCCACCTGCAAGGCCACCGCGTGATCGCCGGGCGTCCCGGCTACGGCGTGCGCCAGCTGGTGGATCTGGCAGCGGCGCAGGCCGGCGTCACGCTGCAGGTGGTGAACGAGGTCTCCTTCCTCTCCACCGGCCTGTGGATGGCGGCCAGCGGCATGGCGCCCTGCATCATGCCCTCGGCCTATGCCAGCTATTCGCACTACCGGGAACTGGTGGTCAAGCCCCTGCACGCGCCCAAGGTCTCGCGCGACCTCTATGTCGTGACCAAAAAGGGGCGCTCCCTGCCCGCCGCCTGTCAGGTCTTCCTGGACACGCTGCGCGCGACCCTGGCGCCGGGCGGCACCCGCAAGCGTCGCACCGCCTGAGACCAGGCTGCGGACGGGGCGGGTCTCATACCCCCGCGGCGTAGCCCAGGATCACCTCCTTCATCTCCACAAAACCCGGATCCTCCAGCAGCGTGCTGCGACACCAGAGGTAGATGGGCCGCGGCTGCGGTGGCGCCGCAAGCTTGAGCTCGACCAACGGGAAGTGCACCTGCAGCAGGCGCATGGGGAAATGCGGCAGCACCGAGAGATGCGCACCTTCGCTCAGGATGCGCAGCAGCATGAAGGCCTCGCCCAGCACGGTGATCTCGGTGCGCGTGCTGCCCACGCCCGCGGCCGTCAGCATCTCGCGCACGGCCTGGTCAAAGGGCGAGGCCGTGCCCAGGCTGATCCAGGACAAGCCGTCCGCCGCGCCCGGCTCGATCCGGCCTTGAACTGCCAGGGGGTGCGAGCGCCCGCAGAACACACCCAGGTCATCGGGCACCAGCAGAAAACGCTCGATGCCCGGCGGCGGCTTGTCCAGCCAGGAAGGCGCAATCACCAGATCGTGCCGGCCGTCGATGAGCTGTTCCACCAGCAGGTGCGGGCGGTCGCTCTGGATGCTCAGGGCAATGTCCGCGAAACGCTGCAGCAAGACCTGCGTGAGGCCGGGCAACAGGGCCGCGCCCACGATGGGCCCGCTGCCCAGGCGCAGCTGCTTGCGCAGGCCGCTGCGATGGCGAGCGCTCACCTCCTCCGCATCCTGCAGCCTGCGGGCAATAGCCCGCCCCTCGCGCGCCAGCATCTCGCCCAGCGGGGTGCTGCGCACACCGAAGCGGCTGCGTTCGAACAAGGTGCCACCGGCCTGCATTTCCAGGGTCTGCATGTTGTGCGTCAGCGTGGGCTGGGTCAGGTGCAGATGGCGGCTGGCCTGGGTGATGGAGCCCTTTTCCAGGATGGTGGCCAGCTGGACCAGATGGCGCGGATCCATATGTTTTCTTTATTTCAATATGACAAGTTTCAATTTTACAAATGATCAGGCCTTCCCTAAGCTCTGCCCTCATGTCCTCGAAACCCAATCTCATCTACATCGTCTCGGACGACCTCGGCTACGCCGACCTGGGCTGCTACGGCGGGCGTGAGGCCGGCTTCGGCCCTGTGTCCCCGCACATCGACGCCCTCGCGGCGGGCGGCCTGCGTTTCACCGAGGGCTACTCGAACTCCCCGGTCTGCTCGCCCACCCGCTTCGCACTCATGACCATGCGCTACCAGTACCGCCTGCGCGGCGGGATGGAAGAGCCCATCAACAGCAGGAGCAAGGGCAGCACCACCTTGGGCCTGCCGACCGACATGCCCACCCTGCCCTCGCTGCTGCGCGAGGCCGGTTACGCCACCGCCCTGGTCGGCAAATGGCACCTGGGTTACCCCCCCACCTTCGGCCCGCTGCGATCGGGCTACGACGAGTTCTTCGGCATCATGGCCGGCGGGGTGGACTACTTCACCCACTGCTCGGGCAAGGGCGACCACGACCTTTACATCGGCGAGGCATCACACCGCGAAGTGGGTTACCTGACCGACGTGCTCTCCAACCGCGCGGTGGACTACGTGCAGCGCATGGCGCCACAGGCCAGGGAAGGCAAGCCCTTTTTCCTGAGCCTGCACTACACGGCGCCACACTGGCCCTGGGAAACACGCGACGATGCGCAGATCGCCGCCGAACTGGGCAACCTATTCCATCTCGATGGCGGCAACGTCGAGAGTTACCGCCGCATGATCCACCACATGGACGAAGGCATAGGCGGGCTCGTGGCCGAACTGCGCGCACAGGGCCTGCTGGAGAACACGCTGATCGTCTTCACCAGCGACAACGGCGGCGAGCGTTTCTCCGACAACTG
>CAUPQO010000086.1:0-12626 GCA_963513295.1 uncultured Hylemonella sp. | reverse complement strand
GCCACGCCTTCGAGTTCGAGGGGGTGCGGCGCGAATGGTTTTCCATGCCCTGGCAGGATGCCAGCACCGAACGCTACATCTGGGGTGCGACGGCCGGCATGTTGCGGAATTTTTACCGCTTCATGGCAGCCTGAACACCTGCCGGGGCCCTTGCTTCGGCGCCCGTCGTTATGATCAGGGCATGAGTTTCTTCTCCCTCCTGCTGGCCCTGCTGATCGAACAGGCGCGTCCGCTGGCCCGCGGCAACCCGGTGCACGCGGGCATGCGCAGCTGGCTGCGCAGGGTGGTGCGCAAGCTCGACGCCGGTGAGCCGACGCATGGCTGGCTGGCTTGGAGTTTTGCAGTGCTCCTGCCCAGCGGGATCACGGTGTCGGTCTACTGGCTGTTGTGCGAATTCGTCGGCTGGCCGGTGGCCATGCTGTGGAGCGTGGCCGTGCTGTATGCCACCCTGGGCTTTCGCCAGTTCAGCCACCACTTCACCGGCATACGCGATGCGCTGGAGGCCGGCCAGGAGGAGGAGGCGCGCCGTTTGCTGGCCGAGTGGCGGCAGATCGATGCCAGCGAGCTGCCCCAGCGGGAGATCCTGCGCCATGTCATCGAGTTCTCCGTGCTGGCCGCGCACCGCCATGTCTTTGGTGTGCTGAGCTGGTACATCGTGCTGGCGGCCCTGGGCCTGGGGCCGGCGGGGGCCGTGCTTTACCGCCTGTCGGAGTTCGTCACACGCTACTGGCCGCACGTCTCGCGGCGCCAGGCCCCCACGGTCAGCGCAGCGGCCTGTGCCGCCGCCGCGCGTGCCTGGTGGTGGGTGGACTGGCTGCCCGCGCGCATCACCGCGCTGGGTTTTGCCGTGGTGGGCAGTTTCGAGGACGCGGTCGACAACTGGCGTCGTTACGAATCCCTGTCCGGAAGTGAAGCTCCGGGGAGCAACGACGGCCTGATCGTGGCGGCCACGGCCGGCGCCATCAACGTGCGCCTGGGCACTCCGGCCATGGCCCATGGCGAGACCCAGGCCCAGGCCGACATGCCGGCCGCCTCGGCCCGGCATGAACCGCAACTGGCCCACCTGCGCAGCATCGTGGGCCTGGTCTGGCGTTCGGTCGTGCTGTGGATGCTGCTGCTGGCATTGCTCACCCTGGCGCGCCTGATCGGCTAGGCTGATAGTCAGTAGCGCGGCGCCTGCGACAGCTCGGCGTGCAGCTCGCTATAAATTCTGTAGCGCGACGGGCTGATGCCAGTTCCCCCGGCCTTTTCATCCACCGCGGCGATCACGCCGCAGCCCGGTTCGTGCAGGTGGCTGCAGTTGTAGAAGCGGCATGCGCCCGCGTGCTCGCGCAGGTCGGGCATCAGGCCTGCCAGCTGCGCGGCCCCGATGTGCTGCAGGCCGAATTCCTGGAAACCCGGTGAATCGAGCAGGGCCGTGCGATGGGCCGCATCGACCCAGTACCAGCGGGTGCTGGTGGTGGTGTGCTTGCCCGAGTTGAGCGCGGTGGAAATCTCACCTGTCGGGGCCTGCGCGCCCGGCACCAGCCGGTTGATCAGCGTACTTTTGCCCGCGCCCGAAGGACCCAGCACCAGCGTTGCGCGTCCGTCGAGTTCCTGCTCCAGGGCGGCCAGGCTGCCGTCGCTGCCGGGGCCCTGCGCCTTCAGGCTCAGGGGCAGCACCGTGTAACCCATGTGCCGGTACGGCTCCAGCCGGGCCCAGGCGCGTGCAAACAGCTCGGGCAGGTCGCTCTTGTTGAGCACGATCAGCGGCCGGATGCGTTCGGCCTCGGCGGCGATCAGCGCGCGGGCCAGCTGGCTCTCGGAAAATTCGGGTTCCGCGGCGATCAGGATCAGCACCTGGTCCAGGTTGGCGGCGAAGCTCTTGGTTCGGATCTCATCCTGGCGGTAGAAAAGGTTGCGGCGCGGCTCCACCTTTTCGATGCTGCCTTCGTCGGTGCTGGCCAGCCAGAGCACGCGGTCGCCGACCACGGCCTGGCTTTTCTTGCCACGCGGGTGGCAGATCAGCTGGCGGCCTTCCGGCGTCTCTACCACCACGTGGCGGCCGTGGCTGGCGACGACCAGGCCGGGTTCGAGTCCGGGAGTCTTGCTCAAGGCGAGCCCCGCAACGCGTCGACCTGGGCCGCACAGTCGAAGTCGATGCGCGTGATGCCGCCGGCGTCGTGCGTGCGCCAGGCCACCGTACAAAACCGGTAGCCCAACTGCATGTCGGGATGGTGATCACGTACCTGGGCGATCCAGGCCACGGCATTGGCGAAGGCCATGACCTCGGGGTAGCTGGCGAATTCGTAGCGGCGGGCGATGGCCAGTTCCGCCCCGTCGCCCTGCAGTGTCCAGCCGGGGTGCTGGGCCAGCTGGGTCACGAGTTCGGTCGGGCCCAGGGGGCGGCGTGCATTGCCCTGCGGCGCCTTGCTCATGCGAGGCCCAGTCGTGCCAGGCGCTGGCTGGCTGGCGGGTGCGAGTAGTAGAAAGCCACGTAGAGCGGGTCCGGTGTCAGGGTCGAGGCATTGTCCTCGTAAAGCTTGAGCAGGGCGCTGGCCAGATCCTTGCCCTGGGTCTGGTTGGCGGCGTAGGCGTCGGCTTCGAATTCATGTTTGCGCGAGGACAGTGCCATGATCGGCGCGATGAAAAAGCTGAACACCGGTGAGACCAGCACAAATAGCAGCAGGGCCAGGGCATCGTTGGGGATGGCATCGACCGCGCCCAGGGTGGGCACCAGCAGCTGCAGGCTGGGTGTGACACCCAGGCCGGTGTAGAACCAGGCCTGCGTGGCCAGCCAGCCCAGCAGCGCGAAGCCGGCCAGGCTCAAGGCGAACAGGACTGCGATGCGCTTGAGGATGTGCTTGTGCTTGAAGTGGCCGAGTTCATGCGCCAGCACGGCGTCGACCTCGCCCGGGCTGAGCTTGGCCAGCAGGGTGTCGAAGAAGACCACACGCTTGGCAGCGCCGAAGCCGGTGAAGTAGGCGTTGGCGTGGGCGCTACGGCGACTGCCGTCCATCACGAACAGGCCCTTGGCGGAAAAACCGCAACGCTGCATCAATGCGGTCACGCGCGCCTTCAGCGTCTCGTCTTCCAGCGGCTGGAACTTGTTGAACAGCGGCGCGATGAAGGTCGGGTAGATCAGCAGCAGCAGCAGGTTGAAACCCACCCACACGCACCAGGCCCAGAGCCACCAGCTGGGGCCGGCCGCACCCATGAGCCAGAGGATGAGGGCGGCGATGGGCAGGCCGATCAGCGTGCCCAGCACGGTGGATTTCACGAGGTCGATCAGCCAGAGCTTGAATGTCATCTTGTTGAAGCCGAAGCGCTGCTCGATCACGAAGGTCTGGTACAGGGTGAGCGGCAACTCGATCAGGCCACCGATCAGCACAAAACCGGCGATCAGCGCCAGCTGTTGCCACATGCCGCCGCCCAGCGCCTGTAGCAGGGCCTGGTTCAGGGCGTCCAGACCGCCCAGCAGTGTCCAGCCCAGCAGCAGGGCCGCGCCCACTGCGGTCTCCAGCAGGCCGAAGCGCACCTTGGTCACCGTGTAGTCGGCCGCCTTCTGGTGCGCAGCCAGCGACAGGGTGTGGGCAAAGGCCGCGGGCACGGCAGCGCGGTGCAGCGCCACATGGCGCACCTGGCGCGTGGCCAGCCAGAACTTGAGGGCCAGGCCCAGCAGCAGGGCTGCGGCAAAGACCAGGGTCAGAGCCAGGCTGGGATTGAAGGCAGGAGCAGAGACAGCGTTCATGGGCGAGGAGTTTAGGTCATCGGCGACAATCGGGCCCATGAGCGACAACGTGACCCCACTTGGCAAATCCGATCTCAACCTGGTCTGGCTCGATTGCGAGATGACCGGCCTGGACCCTGAAAAAGAACGCCTGATTGAAATCGCCGTCATCGTGACCGGCCCGAACCTGGAACCCCGCATCGAAGGCCCGGTGCTGGTGATCCACCAGGGCGACGAGATCCTGGGCAAGATGGACGCCTGGAACAAGGGCACGCATGGCCGCAGCGGCCTGATCGACAAGGTCAAGGCCTCGACCATGACCGAAGCCGAGGCCGAAGCCCTGCTGATCGCCTTCCTGGCCAAGTACGTGCCCAAGGGCGTTTCGCCCATGTGCGGCAACAGCATCGGCCAGGACCGGCGCTTCCTGGTCAAGTACATGCCCAAGCTGGAGGCGTTCTTCCACTACCGCAATGTGGATGTCAGCACCTTCAAGGAACTGGCGCGGCGCTGGCGGCCCGAGGTCTACAGCGGTTTCAAGAAGGCGCAGAAGCACACGGCCCTGGCCGATGTGCACGAATCCATCGACGAACTGCTGCACTACCGCGAGCACTTCCTCAAGCTGGCCTGAAACAGGTCGGGAGCACGTGATTAGGTGAAAACCCTGATCTGTGCCATAATTCGCCTTGCGCTGCAAAACGCAGCGTTTTTCGTGCATCTCCCCTCACACACCGGACTCCGGTTTCGATCTTCACGATCGTCAATCTGAATGAGTCCCCGGTGCCGGTCCCAACCGGTGCAGGTTTTGTTTGATGGTTGATGTCTTTTAACCATCAGCGAAACACCCGCAGTCCCTGCGGCGTTCGCGTGTGAGAAAAACTAAATGACCGACGCTTTTGAAGTGACGGGCGAATTTGCGCCTGTCGAATCCACTCTTTCCACCGACACCGCCGTGGCGGTCGAGACCGAAGTGAGCTCCGCTCCCAACGGCTTCGTGCAGCTGGGCCTGGCGCCCGAGCTGGTGCAGGCCGTGGCCGACCTGGGCTACACCCAGCCCACTACCGTGCAGGAACGTGCCATTCCCCTGGCCATGCCCACAGGTGCCGCGGGCGAAGCCCAGCGCTATATCGACCTCATGGTCTCCAGCCAGACCGGCAGCGGCAAGACCGCGGCCTTTCTGCTGCCCGTGTTGCATACGATCCTCCAGCAGCAGGCCCAGGCGGCTGAAGATGAGCGCGCCGCTTACGAGCGCGCCGCTGCCGAAGCCGCCGCCAAGGGCGAGCCGGCTCCGAAGCGCCCCAAGCGCCAGGACCCGACCAACCCGCGCCATTTCAAGGCCGCCGCCCCCGGCGCCCTGATCCTGTGCCCGACGCGCGAGCTGGCCCAGCAGGTGGCGCATGACGCCATCGAGCTGGTCAAGCATTGCCGCGGCCTGCGCATCGCCAATGTGGTGGGCGGCATGCCCTACCAGCTCCAGATCGCCAAGCTGCAGAACGCCAACCTCGTGGTGGCTACCCCCGGCCGCCTGCTGGACCTGCAGCGCTCCATGCAGATCAAGCTCGACCAGGTGCAGTTCCTGGTCGTGGACGAGGCCGACCGCATGCTCGACCTCGGCTTCTCCGACGACCTCGCCGAAGTCAACCAGCTGACCGCCCAGCGCCGCCAGACCATGATGTTCAGCGCCACCTTTGCGCCGCGTATCCAGCAACTCGCCATGCGCGTGATGCACGACAACGGCTCCGGCGTGAAGAAGGTGCAGATCGACTCGCCGCAGGAAAAACACGCCAACATCAAGCAGACGCTGTTCTGGGCCGACAACGCCCAGCACAAGCGCCAGCTGCTCGACCACTCGCTGCGCGACGCCTCGATCGACCAGGCCATCGTGTTCGCCAGCACTCAGGTGGAGTGCGACGGCCTGGCCAACGATCTGCAGCAGGACGGCTTTTCTGCCGTCGCGCTGCATGGTGCCCTGAGCCAGGGCCTGCGCAACCGCCGCCTGATGGCGCTGCGCCAGGGCCAGGTGCAGATCCTGGTGGCCACCGACGTCGCCGCGCGCGGCATCGACGTGCCCACCATCACCCACGTCTTCAATTTCGGCCTGCCGATGAAAGCCGAAGACTACACGCACCGTATCGGCCGCACCGGCCGCGCCGGTCGCGATGGCCTGGCCATTACCTTCGCCGAGTTCCGCGACCGTCGCAAGATCTTCGACATCGAGGCCTACAGCAAGCAACCCATCAAGGCGGAAGTCATCCCCGGCATGGAGCCCAAGCAGCGCATGCCCGAGTCGCGTCCCGGCTCCAACTTCGGCGGCCGCAACAGCCGCGGTGGCAATGACAGCTTCTCGCGCGATCGCAAGTTCGGTGGCGGCGGTGCTCCCCGTGGTGGCTTCGGCGGCGGCAACAATCGTGGTGATTTTGGTGGTGCCCCCCGCGGTGGCGACTTCGCTGCGCCCCGTGGTGATTTCGGCGCCCCCCGTGCCGGTTTCGGCGACCGTGATGCCCGCGGCCCGTACCAGGCCCGTGACGGCGGTTATCAGAACCGTGGCCATGAGGGCGCGCCCGAAGGCCGCAGCTACGAGCGCAAGGGCGGTTTCAATGACCGCTTCGCCGGCGATGGCCGCCGTGAAGGTGCCGCACCGCGCGGCGATTTCGCAGCACGCAAGCCGGCCTTTGGCAGCAAGCCTTCGTACGCCAAGCCCGGCGCCGGAACCGGCAAGGTCTTCGTGCCGCGTGATGCAGCCAAGCGCTCCCCGCGCCCGGCCCGCTGATCAGCCAGCGACCTGATGCAGACCCGCCCGCAGTGATGCCGGCGGGTTTTTTCTTGCCTATTCGAGTCGCAGACTGTCTCCGCTGACCACCAGGCGCTTGCCGGGCGGGGGTGTGAGCCAGGCGCGTGCCGGCTCCGGCGCCAGGCCGTAGGTGAAGCTGATGGGCCCGCCCGGCGTTCCGCCGTAACCGCTGGTTTCACCCAGGGCGGTGAAGGGCAAGCGGGCCTGCGTGCCATCGCTGCAACTCAGGTTCATGCTGCCGCTGGTCGTGGCGGTGTAGCGCAGGCTGCCCATGCAGCTGAGCGCGGGCTCAGCCTCGCTGCGCAGCTGCAGCTTGCCGCTGCGATCGGCGTACAGCAGCATGTCGCCCGTGAAAACGCGCTCGCCGATCACGGCCAGGGCGGAGGCGGGCGAGGCCAGCGCGCGCATGGTCGCGTCGTTGATGGCGGCGCAGCCGCCGAGCAGCAGAGCCCCTGCAAGCAGCAGGACCGGACGGAGATAGGCATGGGGTTTCATGGTGGAGCCATCATAGAATACCGGCCAGCGGGCACAAGACCCGGCCGATTTCCCGAAACAAAAGACGTCGTATGGACAACGAAACCACCATGCCTGGCCTGCTGACGATGCCCGGCGCACTGAGCCAGGATGCGCGGCGCGGCGCCGGCCGCTTTTTCCTCTACAAGCTGATCTTCGTCGTCGCCGTATTGGCCCTGGCGCTGGTCCTCTGGATGTATTGATCCGCAGGCGAACCTGACGTTTCAGGCAGGGAGCAGGTCGCTCAGCGTGCGCGCCAGCACGCAGGTGGCGCGCTGCAGATCGGCCAGCACGATGTGTTCGTCGGCGCGTTTGGCATTGCTTTCGCGCACGGTGCGCGGCCCCGCGCCGTAGATGACGCCCGGGATGCCTTGCTCCCCGTACAGGCGCACATCGGTGTAGAGCGGTGTGCCCACCGCAGGCACGGGCTCGCCAAAGACCTCCTGCGCATGTTTTTGCAGTGCCTGCACCAGGGGCCGGTTGCCCGGCAGCGGCTTGAGCGCCTGGGCCAGCAGCATGCGGCGCACCTCGACCTGCAATGCCTTGCCGCCGCGCGGCGGTACAAAGCTGCGTGCGGCTTCTGCAATGGTCCGGCGCAGTGCGGCTTCCACCTCGGCCGGGTTTTCCTCGGGGATCATGCGACGATCGAGTTTGAACACCACCTTGCCGGGCACGACGTTGGTGTTGGTGCCGCCCTGGATCAGGCCCACGTTGAGGTAGGGGTGGGTGATGCCTTCGACCGTTGAGCGCACCTTGAGGTAATCGGCATTGAGCCGGTAGAGCGCGCCCAGGATGTGCACGGCGCCCTGCAGGGCGTCAATGCCGCTGTCGGGGATGGCAGCGTGCGCCATGTCGCCCAACACGGTCACTTCGAGTTGCAGGCAGCCGTTGTGCGCCGTGACGACCTGGTAGCTGAAGCCGGCCGCGATCATGAGGTCGGGTTGGGTCAGGCCCTGCTTGAGCAGCCAGCCCGGGCCGAGCTCGCCACCGAACTCCTCGTCGTAGGTGAAGTGCAGTTCAACGCAACCGTGAGTAGGCCTAGCCACGGCCTCCAGTGCACGCACAGCGTGCGTGAACGTTGCGAAGTCACATTTGCTGACCGCGGTGGCGCGGCCGTACATCTTTCCATCGACGATCTCGCCGCCATAGGGGTCGTGCGTCCAGCCCTCGCCGGGCGGAACCACGTCGCCGTGGGCGTTGAGCGCGATGGTCGGGCCGCCCGGGCCATACCGGCGGCGCACGATGACATTGGTGATGCTTTGCAGGCCGGCGGCGTGGACCTCGGTAGCCGGTACCGGGTGCATCTCGACTTCCCAGCCCCAGGCGCGCAGCAGTTCGGCCGTGCGCTCGGCATGCGGTGCGTTGTTGCCGGGGGGCGTGTCGGTGGGCACCCGCACCAGCTGCTGCAGGAAGGCGGTTTCTTCCGCGAAGTGTTCGGCAACCCAGCGATCAAGCGCGGCGTGTACGGTCGTGTTCATGGTGGTTCAGGTCGGTGGGTTGGCGGCCAGATCTTGCAGCAGGTGCTGGAAGGCTCGCACGGCGAGTTCCATGTCGTCGCTGGTGCTCGATTCGAGCGGGTTGTGGCTGATGCCCAGGTTCTCGCCACGCACAAAGAGCATGGCCTGCGGCATGACTTCATGCAGTTTCATGGCGTCGTGGCCGGCGCCGCTGGGCAGCTTGAACACAGGCAGGCCCAGGGCGGCCACGCTGGCTTCCCAGCGGGCCTGCCAGGCCGGGGCGCTGGGGGCGGCGCTGGCGCGCATGGTTTCTTCCAGGCTGTATAACACGCCCCGGCGCGCGCAGATCGTTTCGAGCCCGCCGCGCACATCGGCCAGCAGGGCGTCACGAATGGCGTTGTCGGTGGCGCGCAAGTCCAGGCTGAACTTGCAGCGACCGGGCACGACGTTGATGGAGCCGCTGGGCACTTCCAGCATGCCGACCGTGCCCACGCTGCCGGGGTGGCGGCGCGCGGCCTGCTCCACGTGCAGGATGAGTTCGGCCACGGCGGCGGCGGCATCGGCACGCAGGTCCATGGGCGTGGTGCCCGCATGGCTGGCGACGCCGCGCACCTCGCCGACGAGGCGAACGCTGCCGTTGATGGAGGTGACAACGCCCAGCGGGATCTGGGCCCCGGCGAGCACGGGCCCCTGTTCGATGTGGACTTCGACAAAACCCAGGTACTGCGCTGGGTTGCGCTTCAAGGCCAGGATGGCTTCCAGCGTGGCGGGCAGGCCGGCGGCCTGCATGGCGGCGCGCATGGAGATGCCGTCCGCATCGGTCTGGTCCAGCCAGGCCGGCTTGAAGTCGCCGCGCAGCGCGCCCGAACCGAGGAAGGTGGCCTTGTAGCGCTGGCCTTCCTCTTCGGCAAAACCCACGATTTCGAAGGCATAGGGCAGGCGACGGTTCTGGCCCTTGAGTTCGCGCACGCAGGCCAGGGGCACGTAGATGCCCAGGCGGCCGTCGTATTTGCCACCGTTGCGCACGGTGTCGTAGTGGCTGCCGGTGAGCAGGGTGCGTGCGCCGGGTGCGGTGGCTTCGTAGCGACCCACCACATTGCCCACAGCGTCGATGTGCACGCTGTCACAACCCGCTTCGCGCATGGTCTGCGCGATGGACGCGGCGCAGGCGCGGTGCGCGTCCGTGAGGTAGGTCACCGTGAGCTCACCGCGCTCGGCGTAGGCGGGCTCGCTGTGCGCGGCCAGCGCTTCCTGCCAGTCCCAGACGAGATGGCCCAGCGTGGGCTCGAAGCCGAACTTGTCGTTGAGCCGGATCTCCGCGATGCGGTGGATATTGCGGATGCACTCGGCCAGTTCGGCATCCGGGTGGCTGTGCAGGCGGCGTTCGAAGGCCGCGATGATCTGCTGCTTGTTCAGGCCGCTGCCGCGCGGGCCACGCACGGCCAGGATGAAGGGCCAGCCGAAGCGTGCGTTGTAGTCGGCGTTGAGCTGCTGGATGCGCGCAAATTCCTCGGGTGTGCACTGGGTGAGGCCGGCCCGGCTTTGTTCGCCGCTGGATTCGGCGGTGAGGGTTTGGGCCACCATGGCCTTGCCCGCGAGTTCCGGGTGCGCGCGCACGAGGGCGATCTGCGCCTCGCGGCCGGCCTGGCCCAGCACACGCGCGCAGGCCAGCTTGAGCGCGGCCAGGCTGGCAAAGGGCCGTTGCTGCAGGGCCTGCTGCGCGATCCAGGGCGTGTGCTCGTACAGGCCGTCGAGCAGCTGCGCCGCTTCGGGCAGCGGTGCGGTGTTGAGTCGTGTCAGCGTGGTGGGCATGGGTCAGGCGGCCGGGCAGGGGTGGGTGGTCCGCCAGTGGCGTGCGATGTCCAGGCGGCGCGCCACCCAGACCTGGGGCTTGCCCTGGATGTAATCCAGGAAACGCTGCAGGGCGGTGATGCGGCCGGGGCGGCCCAGCAGGCGGCAGTGCATGCCGATGCTCATCATCTTGGGGCGGTCCAGGCCTTGCGGATCACCTTCGGCATACAGCGTGTCGAAGCTGTCTTTCAGATAGGCGAAAAACGGGTCGGCGTGGGAGAAGCCCTGCGGCAGCGAGAAGCGCATGTCGTTGCAGTCGAGCGTGTAGGGCACGATGAGTTGCTGTGCGTCGCTGCCATCACTCTTGCGCACCTTCATCCAGAAGGGTAGGTCGTCGCCGTAGTAGTCGCTGTCGTACTCGAAACCGCCATGGTCGGCCACGAGCCGGCGCGTGTTGGGGCTGTCGCGCCCGGTATACCAGCCCAGCGGGCGTGCACCCGTGAGCTTCTGGAGGATGCCCATGGCTTCGGCCATGTGGGCGCGCTCGATGGCCTCGTCCAGGTTCTGGTAATGGATCCACTTGAGGCCGTGGCAGGCGATCTCGTGGCCCAGCTCGGTGAAGGCGGCGCAGACTTCAGGGTGGCGCTGCAGGGCGGTGGCGACGCCGAAGACGGTGAGCGGCAGGCCGCGCTGTTCGAACTCGCGCAGGATGCGCCAGACGCCCTGGCGCGAGCCGTATTCGTAGATGCCCTCCATGCTGATGTGCCGCGCCGGGAAAGCCGCCGGGTTGAACATCTCGGAGAGAAAGGTTTCGGAGGCTGCGTCGCCGTGCAACACGCTGTTCTCGCCGCCTTCCTCGTAGTTGAGGACGAACTGCACGGCGATGCGTGCGCCGCCGGGCCAGCGGGCATGCGGGGGCTGGCGGCCGTAGCCGACGAGGTCGCGCGGGTAGGGGGCCGTGCTGTCGTAGATCATGCGAGGGCCAGGGCTATGTCGCTGGTCGGCGGCTGGCGGTCGAAGGTCAGGTTGGCCATGACGTTGCTGAGGTGTTCGTCCATCAGGCGCACGGCCAGCTCCTCGTCCTTGGCGGCCACGGCCTTGACGATCTCGACATGCTCGTCGTTGGAGTGTTCGGCCGCGCTCTTGGACTGGTAGACCAGGATGATCAGCGCGCAGCGCGAGATCAGCTCGTCCAGCAGTTCGGCCAGCACCTGGTTGTTCATGAGTTCGGCCATGCGCACGTGGAAGTCGCCCAGCAGCTCGTTGCGGCCGGGCACGTCATTGCCAGCCACGGCCTTCTTTTCTTCGGCCACGTGGGCGCGCAGGGCGCGGATCTTGGCCGGCGTGGCCAGTCTGACGAAGCTGCGCACCATCTCCAGCTCCAGCATGCGGCGCACCGCGAAGACCTGCTGGGCCTCCTCGACCGAGGGCGTGGCCACAAAGGCGCCGCGCGAGGGCTCGAGCCGGATCAGGCGGTTCTGGGCCAGCTGGAACAGGGCCTGGCGCACCAGGGTGCGCGAGACGCCGAAGTGGTCGGCGAGTTTCTGCTCGGCCAGCTTGGTGCCGGGGTGCAGGCGGTGCTCGACGATGGCGCGGGTGAGGGACTCGACGATCTGACGGGTGCTGGACGATTCCATGCGGGAAATGATATCGGCAATCGAGAAAACTGTATACACTTTCGGTGGACCGCTGCGGTTTTGTCGCAGCGCTTTGCAGCGTCAACCCCCGCGTACAGGCAAGAAGCGTGCGCACCGACCCGAGAGGATGCCGACCATGGGACTCAGCACCCACGTACTCGACACCATGCACGGCTGCCCCGCAGCCGGGATGCAGGTGGCGCTTTACACCACGCAGGGTGGGCACGCCGAACTGGTGCGCCGTTTCACGCTCGATGCCAACGGGCGCAATCCCGAGGGGCAACTCTATGACAATGCCAGCCTCAAGACGGGCAGCTACCGCCTGAGCTTCGATGTAAAGGGCTACTTCCAGTCGCGAGGCGTGGCGCTGCCCGAGCCGGCCTTCCTGGACCAGGTGGCCATCGACTTCGGCGTGGCCGACGCCACACAGCATTACCACGTGCCCCTGCTGGTGAGCCCCTGGAGTTATTCGACCTACCGCGGAAGCTGAAGCCTCCCTATACTGACCTGACCCACCCCGGTCGCAGCGGCGCAGGCGGACCTCCGGCAGGTATCGCCAGGGCGCGACCCCAGGGGCTCACAGCGCCCGCAGTGGTGAGCCTGGTTCTTGCATGGCAAGCGTGAAACACGTCTTGTCCTTCCTATCGAGTCGCCATGGAAACCTATCTGCTTGACTGGGCCAACCTCCTGCTGCGCTGGCTGCACGTGATCGTCGCCATCGCCTGGATCGG
>CAUPQO010000085.1:0-13048 GCA_963513295.1 uncultured Hylemonella sp. | reverse complement strand
CTGCTGGCCGCCGGTCTGACCAATGTGGGTTTCAACTGGGCCGTCACCGTGGGCGACGTGGTGCGCGTGGTGCTGCTGTTCTACCTGATGCCCATGTGGTCGGTGTTGCTGGCCTGGGGGCTGCTGGGTGAACGCCCGGGCCTGGGCGCGCTGCTGCGCCTGGGGCTGGCCCTAGCCGGCGTGGTCATCGTGCTCAAGACACCGGGCTCGCCCTGGCCGCTGCCGCACAGCCTGCCCGACTGGCTGGCCCTGATGGGGGGCTTCTGCTTTGCGCTGACCAATGTGCTGCTGCTCAAGCTCAGGGACACGGCCGAAGAGGCGCGCATGGTCGCCATGTTCGCCGGCGGTGCGCTGCTGGCCCTGGTCACGGCCGGGCTGGGCGCCCCCTCGGGCCTGGTGCCCGCGCTGCCGGCAGTCGGCGCCGGCTGGGTGGGGCTGGTGCTGCTGACCAGCCTGGCCTTCCTGGTCTCCAACCTGGGCCTGCAGTACGGCGCGGCGCGCCTGCCGGCGGCCACCACAGCCCTGGTCATGCTGACCGAGGTGGTGTTTGCCAGTGTGTCCTCGGTGCTGCTGGGCGCAGCGGAATTGGAGCCACGCACGCTGCTGGGCGGGGCCCTGATCCTGCTGGCGGCCTTGTGGGCGGCGTGGCCCGTGAAGCCGCGGTGCTAGCATGCAAGCTCCGCACGCGCACCCTCTCTTCAGCATGCCCTCCGTCTACGATTTCGAAGCCGAACAGATCACCGGCCAGACTGTCGCCCTGAGCCGGTTCCGGGGCCAGGTCATGCTGATCGTCAACACCGCCAGTGCCTGCGGCTTCACGCCGCAGTTTGCCGGGCTGGAGGAACTGCACCAGACCTATGGCCCGCAGGGCCTGGTCGTGCTGGGTTTCCCCTGCAACCAGTTCGGCGCCCAGGACCGCGGCAGCAACGGCGAGATCGCCAGCTTCTGCCAGCTCAACTACGGCGTGAGTTTCCCCATGATGGCCAAGGTCCAGGTGAACGGGCCGCAGGCCCACCCGCTTTACCAGTGGCTGGTGCGGGAGGCCCGGGGTGTGCTGGGAACGAAGTCCATCAAGTGGAACTTCACCAAGTTCCTGATCGGCAAGGACGGCACGGTGCGCAAGCGGTATGCGCCTTACACCGATCCGCGTCGGCTGCAGCGCGACATCGAGGCCGCGCTGGCCGCCTGATCTCCTGGCCGGCTTCAGGCCTGCGTCAGAGCTTCGTCCAGCAGTTCCACCCAGTGCTTCACCGGCGTGCCGGTACCACTCTGCAGGTGCGTGATGCAGCCGATGTTGGCGGAGGCTATCTGTTCAGGTTGCATCTCGCCCAGGTTGCTGAGCTTGCGGTCGCGCAACTCGTAGGCCAGCTTGGGGTTGAGCACCGAGTAGGTGCCGGCCGAGCCGCAGCACAGGTGCGGCTCGACGCGGCAGGTGTTGACCTTGAAGCCCAGCTCGCCCATGTAACGCTCCACGCCGCCGCGCAGCTGCTGGCCGTGCTGCAGGGTGCAGGGCGGGTGAAAGGCGATCTGGCCGGCCTTCGCGCTCACCTTGCCGCGCAAGGGGTCCACCAGCTCGGGCAACAGCTCGCTCAGGTCTTTGGTCAGGTCGCTGATGCGTCGGGCCTTGGCCGCGTATTGCGGATCGTCCTGCAGGATATGGCCGTATTCCTTGACGGTCACGCCGCAGCCGGAAGCGTTCATGACGATGGCTTCCACGCCGCTCTCGATGTGCGGCCACCAGGCGTCGATGTTCGCGCGCATTTCGGCCTTGCCGCCGTCCTGGTCGTTCAGGTGGAACTTCACGGCACCGCAGCAACCGGCCTTGGCGGCGACGATGGTCTGCAAACCGGCGGCATCGAGCACGCGGGCCGTGGCGCTGTTGATGTTGGGCATCATGGCCGGCTGCACGCAGCCGGCCAGCATCAGCACCTTGCGCCCATGGCTGCGCGTGGGCCACTGACCTGCATCTTGCGCGGCCGGCACCTTGGCCTTGAGGCTGGCGGGCATCAGGCCACGCACCAGTTGGCCCATCTTCATGGCCGGGGCGAACAGTGGCGAGGTCAGGCCCTCTTTCAGCGCCCAGCGTACAAAACGCTCACTGGCGGGGCGCGGCACCTTGGCATCGACGATCTTGCGGCCGATGTCGACCAGGTGGCCGTAGTCCACCCCCGAAGGGCAGGTGGTTTCGCAGTTGCGGCAGGTGAGGCAACGGTCCAGGTGGGCCTGGGTCTTGCGCGTGGGCGCCACGCCTTCGAGCACCTGCTTGATCAGGTAGATACGGCCGCGCGGGCCGTCGAGTTCGTCGCCCAGCAGCTGGTAGGTGGGGCAGGTGGCGGTGCAGAAGCCGCAGTGCACGCACTTGCGCAGGATGGCTTCGGCCGCCTGGCCGTCGGCCGTGTGCTTGAACTCGGGGGCGAGGTTGGTTTGCATGGAAGGTTCGCCTGTCCTGCTCAGAAATCGGGGTAGAGGCGGCCGCGGTTGAAGATGCCGGCCGGGTCGAACTGCTTCTTCAGTTCGCGGGTGATGCGGTCCAGCGGCGCGGCCAGCGGCGTGAAGACACCGGCGCTCTTGTCGCTGGCGCGGAACAGCGTGGCGTGGCCGGCTGTGCTGTCCAGCACCGCGCTCATGTCGGGGCGGCGTGGCAGCGGCAACTTGAGCCAGCGCTGGGCACCACCCCATTCGATCAGCGTGGGGCCCAGGCCCAGTGGCGGCGCGGTGTCGGGCACGCTCAGGCGCATCAATGATTCGCCCTCGGCCAGCTGGAAGAAGGGCGCGGTCTGCTCGCGCAGCGCGTTCCACAGCAGCGTGGCCTGGCCGGCGTCCATGACGGTGCCGCCCATGCTCTTCTGCGCAGCCGCCACGGCGGCTTGCGCGCCCCGCAGGCGCACCATGAGTGCGCCCTCGTGCCAGCAGGAAGCGTTGACGGGCAGGGGCAAGGCGCCCCATTGGTTCAATTGCACCAGCGCGCGGGTTTCGTCCAGCTCGAAGACCAGGGTGCTTTCGGCCACGGCGCGCGGCAGCACCTTGAGCGAGACCTCGGTGATCAGGCCCAGGGTGCCCATGGCGCCGGCCATCAGGCGCGAAACGTCGTAGCCCGCCACGTTTTTCATGACCTGGCCACCGAAGCTCAGCAGCTCGGCCTTGCCGTTGAGCAGTTCCAGGCCCAGCACGTAGTCACGCACGGCGCCCACGCTGGCACGGGCCGGACCGTTGAGACCCGATGCCACCATGCCGCCGACGGTGGCCATGGCGCCGCTGGCGGCAAAGTGCGGGGGTTCGAAGGGCAGGACCTGACCGCGCTCGGCCAGCACCTCTTCCACCTCGGCCAGCGGGGTGCCGGCGCGCACGGTGATGACGAGCTCACTGGGTTCATAGCTGACGATGCCCTGCAGGGGGCGCGTGTCGAGCACGTCGCCCTGCAGGGTCTGGCCGTAGAAGTCTTTGCTGCCGCCGCCGCGGATGCGCAGCGGGGTGCCGGCGGTGGCGGCCTGGCGCACGCGTTCGGTGATGTGTTGCAGGGCTGTGTCCATGCCGCCATGTTAACGGCTGGCGGCCGTGCAGACGAAAAAAGGCCCGCTCGAGCTTGCGCTCTTGCGGGCCTGAACCAGAGGAGACTCTCGCTTGCCCTGGTGCGGCAGCCGGACCCTGATGAAGTCAGCTGCCGTCCATTGCTCGTTTAACGGTTGTAGGCGGTTTCGCCGTGGGCGGTGATGTCCAGACCCTGGCGCTCGTCTTCTTCGCTGACGCGCAGGCCGATGGTCAGGTCCACGATCTTGTAGGCGATGAAGGAAACCACACCGGACCAGACGATCGTGATCAGCACAGCCTTGAGCTGGGTCCAGACCTGGGTGGCGATCGAGTAATCGGCCGCCGTGACCATGCCGACCGTGACCCAGTCACCGACCAGGCTCGGGCCGCCCAGGGCCGGGCTGTTGAACACGCCGGTCAGCAGGGCACCAACGATGCCGCCGATACCGTGCACGCCGAACACGTCGAGCGAGTCGTCGGCACCCAGCATCTTCTTCAGGCCGCTGACACCCCACAGGCAGGCGAAACCGGCGACCAGGCCGATGATCAGCGCGCCACCGATGCCGACGTTGCCGGCAGCGGGGGTGATGGCCACCAGGCCGGCGACGGCACCAGAGGCAGCACCCAGCATGGAGGACTTGCCCTTGAGCAGCGCCTCACCCACGCTCCAGGCCAGCACCGCAGCGGCAGTCGCCACGAAGGTGTTGGCGAAGGCCAGGGCGGCGAAGCCGTTGGCTTCCAGGGCGGAACCGGCGTTGAAGCCAAACCAGCCCACCCACAGCAGGGAGGCACCGACCATGGTCAGCGTCAGGCTGTGCGGGGCCATGGCTTCCTTGCCGTAGCCGATGCGCTTGCCCACCATGTAGGCACCCACCAGGCCAGCAACGGCGGCGTTGATGTGCACCACGGTACCGCCGGCGAAGTCCAGCGCACCCATCTGCCAGATGTAGCCGGCCTTGCCGTTCATGGCATCGACGACTTCCTTGGCGGCGTAGGCGTCCGGGCCCATCCAGAACCAGACCATGTGGGCGATCGGGGCGTAGCTGAAGGTGAACCACAGGACCATGAACATCAGCACGGCCGAGAACTTCATGCGCTCGGCGAAGGCACCGACGATCAGCGCGCAGGTGATGCCCGCGAAGGTCGCCTGGAAGGCGGCAAACACGATCTCGGGGATGTAGACACCCTTGCTGAAGGTCGCGCCATTGGCGAAGGTGCCGGCGGCGTTGTCCCAGATGCCCTTGAGGAACAGCCGGTCGAAGCCGCCGATGAAGGCGTTGCCTTCCGTGAACGCCAGACTGTAGCCATAGATGAACCACAGCACGACGATCAGCGAGAAGGTCACCATGACCTGCATCAGCACCGACAGCATGTTCTTGCTGCGGACCAGGCCGCCATAGAACAGGGCCAGGCCAGGCACCGTCATCATGATCACCAGCAGGGTGGCAACCATCATCCAGGCGGTGTCGCCCTTGTTGGGCACGGGCACGGCAGCCGCCGGGGCGGCGTCTGCGGGGGCGGCGGCCGGCGCAGCAGCCGCTGCGGGAGCGGCGGCTTCGGCAACCGGGGCCGGAGCAGTCTGGGACCAGACGGCGGCCGAGCCGGCCAGCAGGCCCAGGCCCAGCACGAAGGAGACAAGTAGTTTTTTCATGTCAGTGTTCTCTCTGTTGTGGGCGGCTCAGAGCGCTTCCTTGCCGGTTTCACCGGTACGGATACGCACGACCTGCTCGAGGTTGTAGACGAAGATCTTGCCGTCGCCGATCTTGCCGGTACGGCCCGATCCTTCGATGGCCTCGATGACGCGGTCGACCAGTTCGTCGGACACGGCGGCTTCGATCTTCACCTTGGGCAGGAAATCGACCACGTATTCCGCGCCGCGGTACAGCTCGGTATGGCCTTTCTGGCGGCCGAAGCCCTTGACTTCGGTGACGGTGATGCCCTGCACCCCGATGGCCGAGAGGCCTTCTCGCACCTCATCGAGCTTGAACGGTTTGATGATGGCTGTAACGAGTTTCATGGGTTCTCCTCTGGGTTGAGTTGAGAGTTTAGAAGCTGTACTTCATGCCCACAATGACCTGGTCCTTGGACAGATTGCGAGCCCAGGTACCTTCGGTCTTCTGATCGACGGAAACATAGGACAGGCTGCCGGTGTAGCCACCGCCGAAGTCCTTGCCCAGCGTCAGGGCGTAGTCGGTGTAGTCGTACTTGTCGTTTTCAGTACCGTTGTTGCTCTTGAAGTCCTGGAAGCCAACGTGCGGAACCAGGCTGAAGCCTTTGCCCAGATCGAAGGTGGCCGACAGGTCGGTATAGGTCGAGCCCTTGCTGTCGGGAGTACCGAACAGGTTGGAGAACGCGTAGGAATATTTCAGGGTGAACGGGCCGTAGGTACCGGCAACATAGGCCTCGTCAGTGTTTGCGTTCTTGAAGCCGCTCACATCGCCAAGCTTGTTGCCGACGTACTCATAACGCAGGTAACCCACGTCGTAGGCGACCGGACCGGCCGTACCCTTGTAGCCGCCGTACAGGTCCAGCTCCAAGCTGCTGTCCTTCGCGCCGGAGTCCTTGATCCAGGAAATGTTGGAACCCCAGGCGCCCAGGTAAAAGCCGCTGGCGTGGGCATAGTCGGCACCGCCTTGCACAGCCGGATCGCCATTGGTCTGGGACAGGCCACGGTAACGGTACTCGCTCACAGCGCCCACGTTGTAGGCCACTTGAGCAAAGGCGGCGGAGCCAGCGGTCAGGGCCAGGGCGGCGAGGGCAATCTTGGATTTCAGGTTCATGTCGTACTCCATTAGAGGGTTAAAGGGACGAACCGAATAAGCAGGGACCGTGCCAACTCCGACTTAAGAAATTCCACATGAATATGTACACGTATCTGCACAAGATACGTTAAGATAACTGTACAAACATACAGATTGCACCAATAGTGTGCGCCTTCTGGGTGACAAGTGCAAGACTTGCACCGAATTGTGGAGGAATTTGCCATGAGCCTGTCACTGGTGCATAGCCGGGCCCTGCTGGGCCTGGATGCCGCCGCGGTCACCGTGGAAGTCCACCTCGCCAATGGCCTGCCCAGCTTCACGCTGGTCGGCCTGGCGGAAACCGAGGTCAAGGAAGCCCGCGAGCGCGTGCGATCGGCCATCCTGAACGCCGGGCTGGAGTTCCCGCACAACAAACGCATCACGGTCAATCTGGCACCCGCTGACCTACCCAAGGACTCCGGGCGCTTCGACCTGCCGATTGCCCTGGGCATCCTCGCGGCCAGTGGCCAGATCGAGCCCGCGGCCCTGGCCGGCCACGAATTCGCCGGGGAATTGTCCCTCTCGGGTGAGTTGCGCCCGGTCCGGGGTGCCCTGGCCATGGCGCTGGCCCTGCGTGACGTGCCCACCCGGCTGGTACTGCCTCCGGGCAGCGCCGAGGAGGCCGCCCTGGTGCCAGGCATCACCATCTACAAGGCCACCCACCTGCTGGACCTGGTGCAGCAGTTCCTGCCCGGCCGGGGCCCGGCCCACCCCGATGCACCCATCTGGTCCCCGCTGGCCCCGCAGTTGCTCCATATCAGGTGGGATGGCCCCGACCTGGCCGATGTGAAGGGCCAGGCCGCCCCCAAGCGGGCCCTCGAAATCGCAGCTGCCGGCGGCCACAGCATTTTGTTCAGCGGCCCGCCAGGTGCCGGCAAGTCCATGCTGGCAGAGCGTCTGGCCGGCCTGCTGCCCCCCATGTCGACCGACGAGGCCCTGGAAAGCGCCGCAATCGCCAGCCTGGCCGGGCGCTTCGAAATCACCCGCTGGGGCCGGCGCCCCACCTGCAGCCCGCACCACTCGGCCAGCGCGGTGGCGCTGGTGGGCGGTGGGTCACCGCCGCGCCCCGGTGAGGTCTCGCTGGCCCACCACGGCGTGCTTTATCTGGATGAACTGCCGGAATTTCCGGGGGCCGCGCTGGAAGCCTTGCGCGCGCCGATGGAATCCGGTCGCATCACCATTGCGCGCGCCGCGCGCCGCGCCGAGTTCCCGGCGCGTTTCCAGCTGGTGGCCGCCATGAACCCTTGCCCCTGCGGCCACCTGGGCTCGGCCCAGCGCGCCTGCCGCTGCACGCCCGACCAGGTGGCGCGTTACCAGGGGCGGCTCTCCGGCCCCCTGCTGGACCGCATCGACCTGCATGTGCAAGTGGGCGCCCTGCCCAGCACCGAACTGTTGCAGGCGAGCGCCGGCGAAGGCACGGCCAGCGTGCGTGCGCGCTGCACGGCGGCCCACGCACGCGCCCTGGCACGCCAGGGCAAACCCAACCATGCGCTCACCCCCCAGGAGATCGACACGCACACCCGGCCCGAAGAAGCCGCCCTGCGTTTTCTGGACACGGCCGCAGTGCGGCTGGGCTGGTCGGCGCGCGGCCTGCACCGCACGCTGCGGGTGGCACGCACCATTGCCGATCTGGCCGATGCACCACGCATCACGCTGGAGCATGTCGCCGAAGCGCTGCAGTACCGGCAAGCGGCGCGGGCCTGAAGCCCGCAGGGCTCACTCCAGCTGCATCAGGTCGGCACGCCGGCGCAGGGCACTAGAAAAGTACAGGCCCACCGCCACCAGCACACTGCAGCCCAGCGCGATGACCGCCGTCGAGCCGATGCGCCCCACCAGCGCGGCCGCCAGCAACACACCGATGGACTGGCCCATGAACAGTGCCGAGGCGAACAGGGACACCGCCGTGCCGCGCGCGGACGGCGCCATCTGCGTCGCATTGGCCTGCATGGTGTTGTGGAACATGAAAAAGCCGAAGCCGGCCAGCAGGCTGGCGGGCACGCTGGGCCACCACACGGGCGTGAAGGCAATCACCAGCGAGGCCAGGCCCAGCAGCGTAACGCCCGCGCGCGCCAGCCCGTGTTCACCCAGGCGCTGGATCATGAAACGTGCGACGGCCATGTAGGCCATGCCGCCCAGGCCGAACAGGGCGACGATGGCGCCCGACGCAGAGAGCGAAAGGCCCAGTTCGTGGTGCAGGTGCGAGGCCCAGATGGCCAGCACGCCAAAACCGGAAGCGCCCTCGAACAGGGCCACGATGAGCACGATGCGCGACCAGCGCCCGGTGATGATCTGCAGCGCCTGCTGCACGAAACCGGGGCGCACCTCGGGCACGGGATTGTGCGTCACCGCAGCCTCGCTGCGCTGGCGCCGCTCGTCACGCCACAGCAGCAGGCCCACCACGCCGAACAGCAGCGTCATGAAAACAAAGGCCCAGCGCCAGCCCAGGGTGTCGGTGAACACCCCGCCCAGCAGCTGGCCACCGGTGATGCCCAGCGTGGTGCCCAGGCCCACGCGCGCCAGCGTCTCCTGGCGCAGCTCGTAGGCCACCGCATCGCCGATCCAGGCCAGCGAGAGCGGAATGATGGCCGCCGCGCCCAATGCCACCAGCATGCGCGCCAGCACCAGCATGTCCAGGCTGGCCGCAAACACCGCGAGCACACTGGCCACGCTGCAGCCCAGCGTGGCCCAGGTGACGATGCGGAACTTGCCCAGGCGATCGCCCAGGGGGCCGTAAAACAGCTGGCACAGGCCGTAGACCACGGCAAAAACCGAGATCACGCTCGCCACCTCGCCCAGGCTGGCGGAGAACTCGCGCGCGAGCTCCGGCAGCATGGCGTCGCACAGGCGCTGTACCGCCATGCTGGCAAAGGTGGCAAAAGACAGCAACAGGACGGAGCGGCGCGTGGAGGCGGAAATCGTAACGGTGCCGGAGCTCATGCGGGAAGGTGGTGTGGGAATCGGTGGGCAGGGCAGATGCGCCCGGGCTTGCGGAAGGAATCACAAGAAGCGTGCTGAATCATAATCGTCGCCATGCTCAAGCGCTCTGACCAGTCTCCCTCACTGATAGGCTGGCTTTCGCTGACGCAGCTCATCAGCTGGGGCAGCGTGTTTTATCTCTTCGCCCTGCTGCTGGAGCCGGTCGAGCGCGAACTGGGCCTGAGCCGGGCGGACGCTTCCCTGGCCTTCAGCCTGGCCCTGCTCGCCGAAGGCCTGCTGGCCTGGCCCGTGGGCCGGCTGATTGACCGCGGGCACGAACGCCTGGTGATGACCCTGGGCTCCCTGGTGGTGGCGCTGGGCCTGGCCCTGCACACCCAGGTCGACAGCCTGGCCGGCTACTACGGTGTCTGGATCCTGCTGGGCGTGGGCCTGGCCGGCACACTCTATCCGCCGGCCTTTGCGGTGGTCATCCGCCGTTACCCGAACGACTTCCGCCGCGCCATCATCGTCATCACCTTTCTGGGCGGACTGGCCAGCACGGTCTTCATGCCACTGATCGCCTGGCTCATGAGCCTGCTGGGCTGGCGGCTGGCCCTGTGGCCGCTGGCCGCGCTGCACCTGCTGGTGTGCGCCCCCATCCATGCCACGGTGCTGCGCAAGGCGCCGTCACCCCTGAAGACGAGCGCACATGCCCCTCGCGCACCCTTGCACCGCCATCTGCTGAGCGCACCCTACCTGCTGGTGGGTCTTTTCATCGTGCTGCTGATGGGCGTGACCGCGGCCCTGCCGGCACACATGGTCAGCCTGCTGCGCAGCTACGGCCTGTCCGAGACCTGGGTCATCGCCGTGCCGGCGGCCGTGGGCCTGCTGCAAGTGGGCGGCCGGGCCCTGCTGTTCTTCTTCGAACACCACCTGAACCTGCACCAGGTGAACCGGCTCATCCCCTGCCTGATCCCGACCGGCCTGCTCATCCTGCTGCTGGCGCCCTGGGCTGGCACACTGCAAATCACACTGGTGGTGCTCTTCGTCGCGGTCTACGGCATGGGCAATGGCATGCTCACCATCGTCAAGGGCACGGCGGTGGCCGAGTACGTGAACCGTGAACAGGCCGCCAGTCTCAACGGCGCGCTGGGCCTGCCCATGGCCCTGGGCCGCGCCGCCGCGCCCTGGCTGCTGGGTTTGATGTGGACCCCCGAGGCCGCCTACAGCAGTGGCCTGTGGCTGATGCTGGGCCTGAGCGTGCTCGGTGTGCTGGCCCTGGTGCTGGCCCAGCGGCTGGCGGCCCCCCATCCATCGCCTTAGCGGGAGAGCGGCTCCAGCTTGCTGCCGTCGTAGCGCACGCGCTCGCCCACGGCGATGGGCGTATCCAGCTCCAAGCTGCGACGACTGCCGTCGTCCATGCGCAACTCGACCTGCCAGGCCTGTACCTTCTTCCTGTTTTTCTCGATCTGGTTGCCGGCAATGCCGCCACCGATGGCACCGATCACCCGTGCCGCGTCGCGGCCCGAACCCTGGCCAATCTGGTTACCGACGATGGCGCCCAACACGCCACCGGCCACCGCGCCGACACCGCTGGTGGGAACTTCGCGTTCGAAGGGTGTGACGGCCGTCACCGTGGCACAGTCGACGCAGACCGGTGCTGCCGCAGGCGTCGGCATGGCGACCGGCGTGGGACTGGCTTCGGAAGGCGCCTGGGCTTTTTTCACGGGAACCGGACGAGGCCTGGGCTTGGTCACGGGTGCCGGCTCGACCACGACCGGCTTCTCCGCGACGGGAACTGGCGCAACGATCTCCGGCAATGCGCTCACGGCTTCCACCTCGGCGGCGGTTTTCGGCTGCAGGGTGGAATAGAGGGCACCGCCCAGGCCCACCACCGCCAGTCCCAGCACGCCCACGGCGACCCACAACCCCTTGGTTCCGGCGACCACGGCGCCGGTGCTTGTCACGTCACTCATCTGTTTCCTCCTGCTTGGCATGGCCTTGAAGAACGGTGACACCGTCACCGCCTTCCTCCTTAACGCGGCATGCAGGGGATGGTAGACAGCGTGCTGCGAATCTCAGGCGTCGCAGGTGTAAAACTGCGTAAAGAAGCGAAACGCAAGGGGCTCAGAGATTGGGCGCAAGCAGTCGCTGCAGCTGCTGCTCGCTCATGCCGCGGCGGCGCGACAGATCATGCAGCTGGTCTTCGCCGATGCGGCCCACGTTGAAGTAGGTGCTCTGCGGATGTGCCAGATAGAAGCCGCTGACACTGGCCGCCGGCGTCATGGCCAGGCTCTCGGTGATGCCCATGCCGATCTCTTCGCACTGCAGCAGCTCGAACATCTCTTTCTTCACGCTGTGGTCCGGACAGGCCGGGTAACCCGGCGCCGGGCGGATGCCCTGGTACTTCTCGGCGATCATGTCCTCGTTGCTCAGCGCCTCGTGCGGTGCATAGCCCCAGAGGTCAGTCCGCACGCGGTGGTGCAGGCATTCGGCGTACGCCTCTGCCAGACGGTCGGCCAGGGCCTTGAGCATGATGGCGGAGTAGTCGTCATGGTCGTCCATGAAGTACTTCTCCTTCTTCTCCACGCCGATGCCGGCCGTGACGGCAAACACCCCCACGTAGTCGGCCACGCCACTGTCCTTGGGCGCGACGAAGTCGGCCAGGCAGCGGCTGGGGCGCATGACACCGTCCACCACCTGCTTCTCCGTCTGCTGGCGCAGGCCGTACCAGGTCATGGCGACGTTGTGGCGGCTCTCGTCGGTGTAGAGCTCGATGTCATCGTCGTTCACGCTGTTGGCCGGGTACAGGCCCAGCACGGCATTGGCCGTGAGCCAGCGGCCTTCGATCAAGCGCTGCAGCATGCGCTTGCCGTCGGAGAAGACCCGCTGCGCTTCCGCACCCACGATCTCGTCCTTGAGGATGGCGGGGAAGGGGCCGGCGAGGTCCCAGGTCTGGAAGAAGGGACCCCAGTCGATGTATTTGGCCAGCTCGGCCAGGTCGAAGTTCTTGAACACACGCCGGCCGATGAACTTGGGTTTCACTGGCGCGTAGCCGTCCCAGACCATGGGCGTCTTGTTGGCACGCGCCTTGTCCAGCGACCAGAGGGGCGTCTGCTTCTTGTTGGCGTGCTGCAAGCGCACCTTGTCGTAATCGGTGTTCAGATCGGCGATGTACTGCGCCGCCTGCTCGCTCAGCAGGCCCTGCGCGACGCTCACGCTGCGCGAGGCATCGGGCACATAGACCACCGGGCCTTCGTAATGCGGTGCGATCTTGACGGCGGTGTGCACGCGGCTGGTGGTGGCACCGCCGATCAGTAGCGGGATCTTCTTGATGCGAAAATGGTCGTCCTTCTGCATCTCGGCGGCCACGTACTGCATCTCCTCCAGGCTCGGCGTGATGAGCCCGGACAGGCCGACGATGTCCGCGCCCTCGACCTTGGCCATGGCCAGGATCTCGTGGCAGGGCACCATGACGCCCATATTGATGACCTCGAAGTTGTTGCACTGCAGGACCACGGTGACGATGTTCTTGCCGATGTCGTGCACGTCGCCCTTGACGGTGGCGATCACGATCTTGCCCTTGGCGCGCACGTCCTGGCCGGCGGCCTCCTGCAGGCGCTTCTCTTCCTCGATGTAGGGGATCAGGTGGGCCACGGCCTGCTTCATCACACGCGCGCTCTTGACCACCTGAGGCAGGAACATCTTGCCGGCACAGAACAGGTCGCCCACGATGTTCATGCCGTCCATCAGCGGCACTTCGATCACGTGCAGCGGGCGCCCGCCCTTGGCCAGGATGGCCT
>CAUPQO010000084.1:0-13231 GCA_963513295.1 uncultured Hylemonella sp. | reverse complement strand
TACGCCCTGATCCGGTTGTAGCTGTAGACACGATCAACCCTGTCGATGCTGGAACCGGCCCTGTAGGTGCCCCGATCCAGCCCGTCGGCCATGCGGCCCTGCAGCGCCGATGAGCTGAACGGCCGCCCGATGGAGGACTGACCATCGGCATTGAATTCCGGGTACCGGGTGACGACATGAAACTCGTTGTCAAACAGGTTGTAGGCACCACGCCGGCTTAACTCCAGCGCCAGGAAAGCCTGGTTCAACCGGGACAAGGGTATGGAGACGAGCACCACACCTGAGAATTGTCCGCGCGCATCGCGCAAGGCACGGGCCAGCACGATCACCCACTTCTTGCTGATCTGCCCCTGAAAGGGCCGGGAGATCACCAGCCCGGCGTCAGGGCGTGTACGCAGGGTCTGGAAATAGTCCCGCCCGGCCAGCGACGGGGTGCCGGCCGGCACCCCCAGGCTGGCGTGCAGCACCCGCCCGCTGGCATCCAGCACCACGAGGTTCTCGACATCGGGATACTGTGCCGCCTGCATGGCCACGAGCTGCTCGACCTGTGCGCCGCCGGAACCCACCAGCTGGGGATACATCACCGCGGTGCTCTGCAGCATCCGATCCAGGCTGTGCACCAGGGTGCTGATGTCCTGCTCGAGCAACTGAACGTAGTTGCGGGATTCGACCTCGGCCGTGGCGAGGTAGCGCTCGCGACTTTGCAACAGGGCCCAGACCGTGACGGAGACCACCCCCAGATTGAGCAGAACCAGGGCCAGCAGCAGCTGCAAGCCGAAGCGGCGTCTCGGACTCTGACGCCATCTCTCGAAACGCTGCCCAAGGTTGATCGCAGGTTCTTGCATGGTCGTTAGTGTGCTGGAACACACGTTCGATTCATTCTATGCCTGCGGGTTCGGAAAAGCAGCCATGAAAAAACCGGCCCGGGTTTACCCTCGGGCCGGTTGTGCGGCAGGCGACGGAGCGCTCAGCCCTGCATATTATGCAGCGCAGCGATGCGCTCTTCGATCGGCGGGTGCGTCGAGAACAGCTGGCCGATGCCCCCGGCAATGCCCATGGCGGCCATGCTCTTGGGCAGCTCGGCCGTGTGCACCCCACCCAGGCGGGCCAGGGCGTTGATCATGGGCTGGCGACGACCCATCAGCTGGGCAGCACCGGCATCGGCACGGAACTCGCGCTGACGCGAGAACCAGGCCACGATGATGGCGGCCAGGACGCCCAGGAGGATGTCCATCACGATGGTCGTCACGAAATAACCGATGCCCGGGCCGGAGCTTTCCTCGTCGTTGCGGCGCAGGAAGCTGTCCACGGCATACCCGACCACGCGGCTGATGAAGACCACGAAGGTGTTCATCACGCCCTGGCTCAGGGTCATGGTCACCCTGTCGCCGTTGGCGATGTGGGCCACTTCATGGCCGATCACGGCCTCCACTTCCTCGCGCGTCATGTTGCGCAGCAAGCCCGTGGAAACGGCCACCAAGGCCGAGTTCTTGAAGGCGCCGGTGGCGAAGGCATTGGGGTCGCCTTCGAAGATGCCGACCTCGGGCATGCCGATGCCCGCCTGGTCGGCGAACTTGCGAACGGTGTTGACGATCCAGGCCTCGTCCGGGGTCTGCGGCTGCTCGATGACCTGCACGCCGGCGCTCCACTTGGCCACGGGCTTGCTGATCAGCAGCGAGATGATGGCGCCGCCAAAACCCATGATGAGTGCGAAGCCCAGCAGTGCGCCCAGGTTCAGGCCATTGGCCGTCAGGAACTTGTTGACGCCCAGCAGGCTGGCCACGATGCCCAGCACCACCACGACGGCGAGGTTGGTCAGGACGAACAGAATGATGCGTTTCATGGTTTCCTTCTCAGACAGTCCGACACATGCGGACCGATGGCGCGAATGGTAAGGGTGAAACCGGCGAATTCAAGCACCCAGGGGGTATTTCCATATCAACTGTGGCGAATTGAGTCATCCGTGGATCGATACGGGGCGCGGCGGCCGGAACACCTGCGCATCGGCGTAGAAGGCTGCGTCCTGCTGGGCCGGCCACCAGCCGGGCACGCCCAGCACCGGCAGCGGCACGAAGGGCTTGGCGGCCAGACGTGGCGCCTGCAGATCCTGCGCCAGCCAGGCATCCAGCCCGGCCGGCGCCAGGTCCAGCGGCACACGGTAGACATGGGCGGTGATGGCCTTGCGGGGCGACACCAGCTTCTCCAGCAGGGCGTGGCCGAACAGTGTCAACCGGGCCTGGGTCCACAAGGGACGCAGGCCGATGAACAGGCGCTGCCAGTCACGCGCAGCCAGTGACTCCCACAGCGCATCGGGTGCCTGCAACAGGGCGGCGTTCTCATCGAACACGGTGATGGCATCACGCACCGGGCCGCGCACGGGCAACACGCCATCGGCCGCGATCTGCGCCGCCTGCAACTGGTTGAGGCGATGCTTGGCCTGCGGGAAATGCAGCCAGACGAGGCCGTTGAAGAAATCGTGCAGGCCGTCGCGGGTGGGCACGCGCTTCTGCTCGAAAATGAACTTCTCGTAGGCCATCCCCGCCGGCAACTCAGTCTGCGACACAAAGCGCACCGGGGCACCGGCACCATCCAGAACTTCGGCGCAGCTGCGGCCGGCCCGGACCTGCTGCGCCAGCGACTCCCCGACAGCGCGATACGGCGCCAGCCAGGGTGCGCGCCAGTCTATGCGGTCCAGACCATGCGCCACGGCAGCGTCTCGCCCGAGCGCAGGGGCTTGAGTTCGGCTTCGCCGAAGGGAAAGCTCTCGGGCGGGGTCCAGCTCTCGCGGCGCAAGCGGATGGTCCCCGTGTTGCGCGGCAGGCCATAGAAATCGGCGCCGAAGAAACTGGCAAACCCCTCCAGCTTGTCCAGGGCGCCGGCGGCGTCGAAGGCTTCGGAATACATCTCGATGGCGGCGTGCGCGGTGTAACAACCGGCGCAGCCGGTGGCGTGCTCCTTGAGATGCACCGGGTGCGGCGCGCTGTCGGTTCCGAGGAAGAACTTCGGGTTGCCGCTGGTCGCCGCAGCCACCAGGGCCTGCCGGTGCACCTCCCGCTTGAGCACGGGCAGGCAGTAGTAGTGCGGCCGGATGCCGCCGGTGAAGATGGCGTTGCGGTTGTAGAGCAGGTGGTGCGCGGTGATGGTGGCGCCCGTGAACCTGTCACTGTCCATCACGTACTGCGCGGCCTCTTTGGTGGTGATGTGCTCGAACACGATCTTGAGTTCGGGGAAATCGCGGCGCAGGGGTTTCAACTGCTGCTCGATGAAAACCGCCTCGCGGTCGAACAGGTCGATCTCGGGTGAGGTCACCTCGCCGTGCACCAGCAGCAGCAGGCCTTCGCGCTGCATGGCTTCCAGCGTCTTGTAGGTCTTGCGGATGTCCGTCACGCCGGCATCGCTGTTGGTGGTGGCGCCGGCCGGGTAGAGCTTGCAGGCCACCACACCCGCCGCCCTGGCACGCTCGATTTCCTCGGGCGGCAGCTTGTCGGTGAGGTAGAGCGTCATCAGGGGTTCGAAATCCACACCCTCGGGTACGGCTGCCCGGATGCGCGCCCGGTAGTGCGCCGCCTCATTGGCGGTAGTGACCGGCGGCTTGAGGTTGGGCATGATGATGGCGCGGCCGAACTGGCGCGCCGTGTGCGGCACCACGGTAGCCAGCGCCGCGCCATCGCGCACGTGCAGGTGCCAGTCGTCCGGGCGGGTGAGGGTGATTTCCTGTGTCATGCCGCTATTGTCCCAAAATCAAGGCGCTACGCGGAATGGCGGGAAGCGACATCAGGCGGGGCGTCGTGCGCCCGCAGAAGGCCCGGAGCGAGCGCCGCCGCTCATGTCCCCCGCGGCGGGCTACGCCCGCCGCTCCTCCTCTACTTCGCTCTGTCGCCCACCCCGGGCCTTTTGCTGGAGACCTTGGTCCGCCCCCTCCGAAGTCAGTGGGCGAGGATCTTGTTGAGGAAGTCCTTGGTGCGCGGCTGGCGGTTCTCGGGATGACCAAAGAACTCGTCCTTGCTGCAGTCTTCCAGGATGCGGCCGCCGACGTCGATGAAGATCACGCGATTCGCCACCTTGCGGGCAAAACCCATCTCGTGCGTGACCACCATCATGGTCATGCCTTCCTTGGCCAGGCTCACCATCACGTCCAGCACCTCGCCCACCATCTCGGGGTCGAGCGCCGAGGTCGGCTCGTCGAAGAGCATCACGATGGGGTCCATGCTCAAGGCGCGGGCAATCGCCACGCGCTGCTGCTGGCCGCCGGAGAGCTGGCCGGGGAACTTGTCCTTGTGTGCCATCAGGCCCACGCGGTCCAGCATCTTGAGGCCTCGGACCTTGGCTTCATCCATGCTGCGGCCCAGCACCTTGACCTGCGCGATGGTCAGGTTTTCGGTCACGGAAAGATGGGGGAACAGTTCGAAGCTCTGGAACACCATACCCACGCGCGAGCGCAGCCTGGGCAGGTCAGTCTTGGCGTCATAAAGGTTGACGCCGTCCACCAGGATCTCGCCCTGCTGGATGGGCTCCAGACCATTGACCGTCTTGATCAGCGTGGACTTGCCCGAACCCGAGGGGCCGCAGACCACCACCACATCACCCTTGTTGATGCTGACCGAGCAGTTGTTGAGCACCTGCACCGGGCCATACCATTTCGAAACGTTCTTGATTTCAATCATCTTGTACTCCGATGCTTAACGGACGATAGCGATCCTGGCCTGCAGGCGCTTGACGAGCCAGGACAGGGCAAAGCAGATCACGAAATACACCACGGCGGCCAGCAGGTAGGCCTCCTCGGGTCGGCCGTAGATCTTGCCCGCGTTGGTGAACCCCTTGAGCAGGTCATAGGCGCCGATGGCGTAGACCAGCGAGGTGTCCTGGAACAGGATGATGGTCTGCGTCAGCAGCACCGGCAGCATATTGCGGAAGGCCTGCGGCAGCACCACCAGGCGCATGTTCTGGCCATAGCTCATGCCCAGGGCCTGGCCGGCAAAGACCTGGCCGCGCGGGATGGACTGGATGCCCGCGCGCATGATCTCGCTGAAGTAGGCCGCCTCGAAGGCGATGAAGGTGATGATGGCCGACACCTCGGCGCCGATGGGCTTGCCGATCAGGAAAGGAATCAGCAGGAAGAACCAGAGGATCACCATCACCAGCGGGATGGAGCGCATGCCGTTGACGTAGATGGTGGCCGGCAGCATCAGCGCCTTCTTGCCGGACAGGCGCATGAGCGCCAGCAGGGTACCGAAGACGATGCCGCCCAGCGTGGCGATGATGGTCAGCTTGATGCTGAACCACAAGCCGCCCAGCACGAACTTCTCTATGATGTCCCAGTCGAGGAAGGTGAGGTCGAGGCCTAACATGTCAGACCTCCCACAGTGGCCAGCCGCAGCAAACCACCGTCGCCTTCAGAAACCGAAGCCCAGGAACGCCGTGGAACCGGCTTGGCCGGGCCACTGGCGTTGCCCCCTGCAAGGGGGGTAGCGGAGCGACACGAAGTGCGCAGAGCTTGGGGGTGTGCCATATCAGTGCCCCCCGCCCGTACCGCCGGCGACGATGAAGCCGGGGATCTGCACCCGCTTCTCGATATAGGCGAAGACGCGGTTGACCGCGAAGGCCGACAGCATGTACAGCGCCGTCACGGCCAGGTAGACCTCGACACCGCGCGAGGTTTCTTCCTGCGCCTGCATGGCAAACATGGTGAGTTCGGCGATCGACACGGCAAAGGCCACGGCCGAGTTCTTCAGCAGGTTCATGGACTCGCTGGTCAGCGGCGGCAGGATGATGCGGAAAGCCATGGGCAGGATCACGTAACGGTAGGCCTGCGCCGTGGTGAAGCCCATGGCCAGGGCCGCGTAACGCTGCCCGCGCGGCAGGGCCTGGATGCCGGCGCGCACCTGCTCGGCAATGCGCGCCGAGGTGAAAAAACCCAGGGCGAACACCACCAGCACAAAACCCGGCACCTGCTGGAACAGCGGGAACATCTTGGGCACCACGAAATACCAGAGGAAGACCTGCACCAGCAAGGGGATGTTGCGGAACAGCTCGACCCAGGCCGTGGCCAGGCGCACCAGCCAGGGGCTGTCCTGCAGGGTGCGCAGCGTGCCCATGAGGGCGCCCATCACCACCGCCACCACCCAGGAACTGCCGGCCACGGCCAGCGTCCAGCCCCAGGCGTCGATCATCCATTCCAGATAGGTGCGGCCACTGCCGTCGTCGTTGAGGAATACCTGCCAGTCCCAGCTCATGTGCGGTGTCTCCGTGTGGCCTGACGCATTTTGTGTCGCCTTCCATGCCCAAGCAAAAACCCCGCCCGGATGGTGTCCGGGGCGGGGTTTTTCCTGTGCAAAGTCCTGCGCCCTTTATTTCTTGGCGTAGTCTTCCATGGGCTTGTCATTCGGAGCGGCCCAGGCACCCTTGGTGCTGTCGCTGACGGCCAGGCCGACCTTGTTGTTCTTCGGGGGGATGGGCTGCATGAACCACTTGTCGTAGATCTTGGCGATCTCGCCGGACTGCATCATGCCCTTGAGCGTGTCGTCAGCCAGCTTCTTGAAGGCCGGATCGTCCTTGCGCAGCATGATGGCAATCGGTTCGACCGACAGCACCTCGCCGACGATCTTGAAATCAGCCGGGTTCTTGGCATTGGCAATGTTGCCAGCCAGGATGGAGCCGTCCATGACGAAAGCGTCGGCGCGACCGGACTCGAGCAGCAGGAAGCTGTCGGCATGGTCCTTGCCGTAGATCTCATTGAAGTTGATGCCCTGGGCTCGCTCGTTCCTGCGCAGCGTCTGCACCGAGGTAGTGCCGGTAGTGGTGGCCACGTTCTTGCCATTGAGCTGGGCGATCGAGGTCAGGCCGGAATTGGCCTTGACGGCCATGCGCACTTCCTCCACGAAGGTGGTCACGGCAAAGGCCACGTCCTTCTGGCGGGTGGCGTTGTTGGTGGTGGAGCCGCACTCGATGTCGACGGTGCCGTTCTGGGTCAGCGGGATGCGGTTCTGCGAGGTCACCGACTGGTACTTCACGTCCAGCTTCTTGCCGACAGCCTTCTCCACATTGGCCACGATGCGCTGGCACAGCTCCACGTGGAAGCCGGCGTATTTGCCGTCACCCAGGGTGTAGGACAGGGCACCGGAGGAGTCACGCACCCCCATGGTGATGCTGCCCGAGGCCTTGACCTTGGCCAGGGTGTCATTGCCCTGGGCCTGTGCCCCGGCAGCGAGGGTGGTGGCGATGGCGAGTGCCAGCAGATGCTTCTTCATGCGTAACTCCTAAAAAGAGAAATTCAGACTGTGAGTATCCAGCAAATCCCATGCCGGGATATGCCCCCTAGGGTGATTAAAGGGCGGCTGCCGTCATTTTGGCAACACAGGTCTACCCTCATGTACCCGGCCCGGCCCCCGCCAGAAAGCGCCAGAGCGCCTCGGCCGTGCGCTTGGGCGTCTGCTTGCCTTGGGGTTTCTCCCGATACAAGCGCATGTCCATGGTGATCTGCAGACCACTGACAGGTGCAGCACTGACCAGCCGCCCGGCCTGCAGGTCGTTGCGCACCGCGCTGTGCGGCAGGAAGGCCAGGCCATGGCCTTCGAGCGCCATGGCCTTGAGGCCTTCGGCCATGTCGGTCTCGTAGACACGGTCCAGATGGATGGCCGTGCCAGCCTGCTTGAGCATGAAATCCACCACCTGCCCCAGGTAGGCGCCCGGTGCATACCCCAGATAAGGCAAGGGCTGCTCGGCGCGCCCGGGCAGCGGGAACATCGGCTGGCCCTGGGCATCAGGCCGTGCATAGGGGGCAATGGTCTCCTGCCCCAGGCTGACGAGCTCGTAGCGCTCCGCATCGAGCTGGAAGGGGTGCGAGGCATGGTGGTAGGCCAGCAGCAGGTCGCAACTGCCTTCGGTCAGGCGGATCACCGCGTCATGCACATTGAGGGCGATCAGCCGGCTCTTGAAGGGGCCGAAGTTTTCGCGCAGGCTGGAGACCCAGGCCGGGAAGAAGGTGAATGCCAGGGTGTGCGGCACGGCGAACTCGATCACATCCTCGCCGGCCGCCGTATGGCTGCGCAGCATGGCGCGGGTGTGCTGCAGGGCCTGCAGCATCTCCAGCGCCTGGCCATAGAGGGTTTCACCGGCGGGCGTGAGGCGCGTGGGGTAGGCACTGCGGTCTACGAGGTCGGTGCCGGCCCAGGCTTCCAGCGACTGGATGCGGCGCGAGAAGGCCGGCTGGGTCACGTGGCGCAGCTGGGCCGAGCGGCTGAAACTGCGCGTCTCGGCCAGGCTGACGAAATCCTCAAGCCACTTGGTTTCCATGCGGATGCTCAGATGTTGACGACGAAGCGACGCTTGACCTGGCCGCGCTCCTTCGGTACCTCACCGCTGGCCAGGTGAAGGTGCCGGTTCAGATGCTTTTCCGACGGCACCAGCAGACGATGGTAGATGTCCTTGCACAGCCTTCGGGCCTCGTTGCCGGTCCAGTCGACCGGCAGCAGCACCTCCGGCAGTTCCGGATCGCGCAGCAGCAGGCGGCGGTAGTCGTGGATCAGCAGCATACGGACCAGGAAGGCCGCCTCCTCGTCGACACGCCCACCCGAACGTCCCCGCAGTTCATCCAGGATCGGACGGTAGGTCTCGACAAAGCCGCCATAATCGTCCGCCAGGCTGTCCAGGCTCCAAGCACGGCGCACCATGTCCGCGTCGTTGGCTGACTGGAACAGGCGCGGATTCACGCCGACCAATGGCATCAGCTGCGGCAGCAGCTCCGCCAGTCCTTCCGAGACCAGGGCATCGAATGCGGAACTCAGCTCCGTGCGGGGATGGATGAAGCAGCCGCTTCCGATGTCGCCGAAGCCCTGCCACAGCAGCGCGCGGCGCAGACGCTCGCGCTGCCTGGATTCCAGGTCGCCCAACACGATGACCAGGCGCCAGCGCTGGTCCCACAGGTGCGCATCGGCCGAATAGATCTGGCGCGACGCCTCCTCGACGCGACGCAACCCCGCCGGATTCAGCAGGTAGTTGGTGCGACGGCCCACCACCTCGGTCTGCAGCCACCCCTCCTTCACCAGCCGGAACACCGCGGTACGTATGAGCCGCTCGTTGACCCCCAGCGGCTGCAGCAGCCGGATGAGACTGCCGATCCAGATCTTCGCGCCCCGCGGCAGCACGGCGTCGCCGAACACGGTGGCAATCAGGGACCCGGCCCGGATACGGCTCTTCTGACGGAAGGCGTTCAGCCGCGCTTCGATGGCACTCGCCGCTGGTCTTGCACTCATGTTTTTCATGTTAGCACCGCCCTGCGCGTCACCCCCGCCCTGGCCGCACCTCCCACCGAATGCTGCGATCTCAGTGATTACCCTCGGTATCGCAAACCCGACCCCAAATAGATACAAAATGCGTAAACATTCGAGATGTTATGTATCAATTAAACGAACGCCCCCTCTTCCGCTGCCGACTGCGCTCGGGCCGGAGAGCCCCGGCGACGGTGGGCCCCGATCCGACGGAGAAAGAACACATGACACTGCGGCGATGCGCCGCTGCGCCGCGGTCCGCAGGCGGGGATGGCGCCTGATGCTGGCCCAGTTCCTCCAATTCCTCTTCTCGGGCATCACCGTCGGGGCCACATACGCACTGGCCGCGCTGGGCTTCACACTGATCTACAACGCCAGCAACGTCATCAACTTTGCGCAGGGCGAGTTCATCATGCTCGGCGGCATGCTGGCGGTGTTCTTCACCCAAGCGGGCCTGCCCCTTCCGGTAGCGCTGCTGCTGGCCATCGCGCTGCCAGCGCTGGTGGGAATAGCACTGGAGAAAGCAGCGATCGAGCCGGTCAAGGGCGCAGAGACTGTCTCGCTCATCATCATCACCATCGGCGCCTCCCTCGTCATTCGCGGCCTCATACAGGTCTGGCTGGGCAAGAACGCGCACAGCCTGCCGGCCTTCTCGGGCGACACGCCGATCACGATCGGCGGCGCCACTCTGCTGCCGCAGAGCCTGTGGGCGCTGGGCGTCACCGCCGTCGTGGTCGCGCTGCTCTGGTATTTCTTCAGCCGCACGCTCACCGGCAAGGCCATGCTGGCCACTTCGATCAACCGTTCAGCCGCGCAGATGGTGGGCATCAATACCAACCTGGTGCTTCTGTTGAGCTTCGCCCTGTCGGCCGGCCTCGGTGCGCTGGGCGGCATCCTCATCGCACCGATCACCCTGACCTCGTACGACGTGGGCATCATGCTCGGCCTCAAGGGTTTCGTCGCCGCCGTCGTGGGCGGACTCGGCAGCGGGCTGGGCGCGGTGGCGGGCGGCCTGCTGGTGGGCATCCTCGAGGCCATGGGCGCAGGCTACATCTCCTCGGCCTACAAGGATGCGGTGCCTTTCGTGCTGATCCTGTTGATCCTCTTCTTCATGCCGCGCGGGCTCTTCGGCGGCAGGTCCACCGAACGGGTGTAGGCATGAAACGCCATCAATACCTGGCCTGGGGGCTGCTGGTCGCGGTACTGCTCGTGCTGCCCTTCGTGCTGCCCAACAACTTCTACATGGACGTGGCCGTACGCATGATGATCAACGCGATCATCGTCATCGGTCTGAACCTGCTCATCGGCTATGCCGGACAGATCAGCCTGGGCCACGCGGGCTTCCTGGGCATCGGCGCCTACGCCTCGGCCATCCTGCCCGCGCATTTCGGCTGGCACCCGCTGCTGGCCATGGGCGCCGGCGCGCTGGCCTGCGCGATCCTGGCCGCTGTGGTGGCGCGCCCGATCTTCCGGCTCAAGGGCAACTACCTCGCCATGGCCACCCTGGGCCTGGGCATCATCATCAGCATCGCACTGCGCAACGAGGCCACCTGGACCGGAGGCCCCGACGGCATGGCGGTACTTGCGATGACCGTGGCCGGCTTCGAATTGAGCAACGATCGCCAGTGGTACTGGGTCGTGGCCGCCCTGCTGGCTTTCAGCGTCTGGGCCTCGCTCAACCTGATCGACTCACCCTTCGGCCGCGCGCTGCGCGCCCTGCACGGGTCCGAGGTCGCATCCCGCGTGGTCGGTGTGGACGTGACGGGCTACAAGGTGGCGGTCTTTGTCATGTCCGCCGCCTTCGCCAGCATCATGGGCAGCATCACCGCGCACTACGTGGGCTTCGTCACGCCCGCCTACGCCGACTTCTTCCACTCCATCGAACTCGTCACCATGGTGGTGGTAGGCGGCATGGCCTCGGTCTACGGCTCCATCGTTGGCGCCGTGCTGCTCACCGCGCTGCCACAGGCCTTGGCCACCTTCGAAGGCTGGGAGACCGTGGTCTTCGGCGCCGTGCTGATGCTCTTCATGATCTTCCTGCCGCGCGGGCTGGTGCCCACACTGGCCGCGCGCCTGGGCAAGGGGGAGTAAGGCCATGGCCTTGCTGGAGGTCCGCGACCTGTCCATCCACTTCGGTGGCGTCAAGGCGGTGCAGAACGTCTCGTTCGACATCGAGCCCGGCATCATCTATTCGGTCATCAGCCCCAACGGCGCGGGCAAGACCACACTGTTCAACCTCATCACCGGCGTGTACACCCCCACGGCGGGTGACGTCCGCTTCGACGGAGAGTCCATCATCGGCCTGCCCTCTCATGAACTGGCCCGCAGGGGCATGGCGCGCACCTTCCAGAACCTGCAGGTCTGCATGAACATGACGGCACTGGAGAACGTCATGGTGGGCGCGCACCTGCGGCTGGACCGCAACCCCCTCAAGGCCGCGCTGCGCTGGCCCAGCCTGCGCAAGCGCGACGGCGAGCTGCGCGCGGAGGCGGCCGAACTGATGCGTTTCGTCGGTCTGCAGGACCAGATCGGTGTGCGCGCCGACGCGATGGCCTACGGCATGCTCAAGCGGCTGGAGATCGCCCGCGCTCTGGCGATGAAACCGCGCATCATCTTCCTCGACGAGCCCGCCGCGGGCCTCAACCCGAAGGAAACCCAGGACGCGGCCAGCCTGGTACGCAAGGTGGCCGACTCCGGCGTCACCGTCGTGCTGGTCGAGCACGACATGAAGATGGTGATGAACCTCTCCCATCGCGTCCTGGTGCTGGACTATGGGTGCAAGCTCGCCGAGGGAAGCGGCGAGGAGATTCGCCGGAACCCCGATGTCATTGCCGCCTACCTGGGCGCGCACGCCTGAGCACCAGTTTCAACGACCGCCATGCAAGCCCTGAGCATCATCTCCGAGGAACACCGTAACTTCTGGCGTGTCGTCGTGGCGCTGGAACAGGTGGCACGCGAACTCGACGCCGGCCGTCCGGCCGATCCCGTGTTTTTCGGTGCGGCCTTCGACTATCTCGAGCAGTTCGCCGACCACGCGCATCACCTGAAGGAGGACGACCACCTCTTCCCGCTGATGCGGCTGCGCTCGACGGCTCCGCTGCCGCTGCTCGACCGGCTGCAGGACGACCACCATCACGCCATCGAGCAGTTGCGCGCCATGAAGGCGCTGCTGGCCGGCGGCGCGGGGGCCGACCGCGCGGCGCTGGCCGCTGCGGTGCGCGACTATGGACGCCGCCTCAAGGAGCACATCCGGCTCGAGGAAGTCGAGGCCATGCCGCTGGCGCGCCAGCTGCTGACGCCGGAGGACTGGGTCGAGATCGACCGCCGCTTCCTGGACCACCGCGATCCGGTGTTCGGCGAGCAGGCGAAGGCGGAATTTCGCGAGTTGTATCACCGGGTCGTCAACCTCGCCCCGGAGTCCGTGGGCCTGGGTTCGCACAGCGGCGGCGCCCTGCAGGCCGCAGGCTCCCGATCCGATGGCGAGCTGCTGCTGAAAGTGAGCGGCCTGCAAAGCTGCTACGGCCGCATTCAGGCGCTCAAGGGATTGGACCTGGAGGTGCGCCGCGGCGAGACGGTGGCCCTGGTCGGGGCCAACGGCGCCGGCAAGACGACCCTGCTGCGCACGCTCTCGGGCGTGCACCCCCTGAGCGCGGGGCGCATCGTCTTTGACGGCGAGGACATCTCCACGCTGCGCGCCGACCTGCGGGTGCGTCGCGGCATCTGTCAGAGCCCGGAAGGGCGGCAGGTGTTCGGGCCGCTGTCCATCGAGGACAACCTGCGGCTGGGTGCCTACCCGCAACCGCGCCACCAGGTGGCGCAGGACCTCGAGAAGATCTACGCGATGTTCCCCGTCTTGCAGGAGAAGCGGCAGCTACCGGCGGGCACTTTGTCTGGCGGCCAGCAGCAGATGCTGGCCATCGGCCGCGCCCTGATGGGGCGTCCCCGCCTGCTGCTGCTGGACGAGC
>CAUPQO010000083.1:0-13238 GCA_963513295.1 uncultured Hylemonella sp. | reverse complement strand
CTCCCGCTCCCGCTCCCGCTCCCGCTCCCGCTCCCGCTCCCGCTCCCGCTCCCGCTCCTGTGCCTATGCCCGCTCCGGTTTCCGTGCCGCCTGCGCCTGCCTCCACGCCTACACCCGCACCGGAACCTGTGCCCATGCCTACGCCTACGCCTACGCCTACGCCTGCTCCCGCACCAGCTCCTGTACCCGTCAAGGCGCCGGTGCCACCGCCCGCGGTCGAATCCCGCCCCACCGTCTCAGCATCCCCTGCGAACATCCGCGTCACGGTCGTCAGCCACGATGCGCAGGTCCGTGACGCCACGCTGAGCCTCGTCAAGCAGCTGGGATTGCAGCCTGTGTTCCTGCCCGAACTCTCGAACCCGAGCGGCGGCGCCTTCTTCAATCGGCTGGAGCATCTGACAGATCTGCAATACGCCATCGTCCTGCTGCCGGCCAACGCCCTGGATGCGGCTGCCGGCGGACTCAAGGCCCTGTCACCCGGGCTGTTGATGGAGCTCGGCTTCCTGCTGGGAACCGTGGGCAAGGATCGGGTCTTTTTCCTGGTGCCAGGCCCAGCGGCCAAAGCCCTGCCCTGGGACGGGGTCGCGAGCGTGCCCATGGATGACGCTGGCCTGTGGCGCCTGCTGCTGGCCCGTGCGATGAAACAGGCCGGACTGGACGTGGACCTGAACCGCGCGCTCTGATCTCCGCGCGCCAAGGCGCAAGGCGCTTTTGCTTCGAGGCCTTGCTCTAAGGCTGCTTTGCCGGGTCTCGCCCCGGCCTGTCACGAAAGCCTAGGAAGGACTGCGAAGAAGGGAAGGCGCCTTCACTGCGCCACCCATCCCCCATCCATATTCCACGCCACCCCCCGCACATTGTTGCCCGCGGGCGAGCAGAAGAACACGGCGAGTTCGCCCAGTTCGTCCGGGGTCGTGAACTGCATGGAGGGCTCCTTTTCGCCCAGCAGCAGCTTCTTGGCCTCTTCGTTGGAGATCTTCAACGCGGCGGCCTTGGCATCCACCTGCTTCTGTACCAGCGGGGTCAGCACCCAGCCCGGGCAGATGGCGTTGCAGGTCACGCCACTGGTGGCGTTCTCCAGGGCGGTGACCTTGGTCAGGCCCACGATGCCGTGCTTGGCCGCCACATAGGCCGACTTCTCGGCCGAGGCCACCAGGCCATGCACCGAGGCCACATTGATGATGCGGCCCCAGTTGGCGGCGCGCATGGCCGGCAGGGCCAGGCGCGTGGCGTGAAAGGCGCTGGTCAGGTTGATGGCGATGATGGCGTCCCAGCGCTCGGCAGGGAAATCCTCGATGCGCGCCACGTGCTGGATGCCGGCGTTGTTGACCAGGATGTCGACGCGGCCGAACTGCGCCGCGGCCTGTTGCATCATGTCCTCGATCTCGGCCGGCTTGCTCATGTCGGCCCCGTGGTAGGCCACCTTCACGCCCAGCGCGGCGATCTCGGCCTTCGGACCTTCGACATCGCCGAAGCCGTTGAGCACGATGTTGGCGCCCTGGCGGGCCAGTGCCTTGGCCACGCCCAGGCCGATGCCGCTGGTGGAGCCGGTGACGAGAGCAGTTTTGCCTTTGAGCATGGGTTTCTCCGATGAGCGGGTCACGATTGAATTAGGATGACACTGGACGCCTGCGATTATCTGATTTCACCATGACCGAGCCTACGCTGAACTACGTAACCTGTCCCGACGCCACCGGAACCCATCGCATGGCCTGGTGGCAGTGGGGCAACCCGACAGCGAGCCATGTGGTGGTGTGCGTGCACGGCCTGTCGCGCCAGGGGCGCGATTTCGACGTGCTGGCGCAGGCCCTGTGCGAGCGCTCCGGCGGCCGGCTGCGAGTGGTCTGCCCGGACGTGGCGGGACGCGGCCAGAGTGATTGGCTCAAGGATCCCATGGGTTACCAGATCCCCGCCTATGCCGCCGACATGCTGGTGCTGCTGGGCGAATTGAAGCCAGGCACGTTGGACTGGGTCGGCACCAGCATGGGTGGCCTGATCGGTCTGGTGCTGGCCGGTCAGCCGCAGCTGCCGTACCGGATCCGCAAGCTGGTGCTCAACGACGTCGGTCCGGCCATCTCCTGGCAGGCCATCCAGCGCATCGGCGAATACCTGGGTGCACCGGTACGCTTCGCGTCCATCGAACAGGCGGCCGAGGCGCTGCGCCTGATCTCGGTGGGTTTCGGCCCGCACACACGCGAGCAGTGGCTGGCGCTGACGCGGCCCATGCTCAAGCCCGCCAGCGATGGCAGCGGTCTCATGCTGCACTACGACCCGGCCATTGCCGTGCCCTATGGCACGCTCACGCGGGAAAGCTCCGAACAAGGCGAAGCGACACTCTGGCAACTGTACGACGGCATCCAGGCAGAAACACTGCTGCTGCGCGGCGCCAACTCCGACCTGCTGTCACCCGAGACGGCCCTGGCCATGACACAGCGCGGCCCGCGTGCGCAGCTCGTCGAACTCCCTGGCGTCGGCCACGCGCCCACCCTGGTCGCGGCCGACCAGGTGCAGGCGGTCTGTGATTTCCTGCTCGACGCCGGCGCATGAGTTCCGCATGAAAAGCCACGCATCCGAATTGCCCGGTGGCGAGCCCCGCTCGCCGCTGATAGCCGCCACTGCCCACAGCCTGCCCGAGCAGGCGCACGCCCTGGTCCGCGCGCGCGCCTTTGCCGAACCCCTGCTGGCCAACGAGCTGCTGGACACCGGTGAAAACACCCTGGTCCATGCCGATGCGGTCGCCGCCATCCTGCGGTCCATCGGCGGTTCCGAGGCCATGCAGGCGGCCTGTTATCTGGTCTACGCCTGCACCCACCTGAACAAACCGCAGGAGACCATCGCCAAGGCCTTCGGCGAGAGTTATGCCGAGCTGGCCGTGGAGACCACCAAGCTGGTGCAGGTGCAGCGCCAGGCCAGCGCCGCCCAGCAGGCCGCACTGCGTGCCGGCACCCCGGTGCCGATGGCGCAGACCTCGGCAGCCCAGACCGAGAACGTGCGCAAGATGCTGCTGGCTTTCTCCCGCGACTTGCGGGTGGTACTGCTGCGCCTGGCCTCGCGCCTGCAGACGCTGCGTTTTTTTGCGGCCACCAAGCTGCCGCTGCCGCCCGGACTGGCGGCCGAATCGCTGCACGTGTTCGCCCCCCTGGCCAACCGCCTGGGCATCTGGGAGATCAAGTGGGAGATGGAGGACCTGTCCTTCCGTTTCCTGGAGCCCGACACCTACAGGCAGATTGCGCGCCTGCTGGATGAAAAACGCATCGAGCGCGAGGACTATGTGCTGCGCCTGCGCGAACGGCTGGAGACCGAACTGCGCACGCAAGGCATCCCGGCCCAGGTGCAGGGGAGACCGAAGCACATCTACAGCATCGTCAAGAAGATGCGCGGCAAGTCGCTGGACTTCGACCACGTCTACGACGTGCGTGCGCTGCGCATCGTGGTGCCCTCCGTGCCGGACTGCTACGCCGCTTTAAGCTGGGTGCACAGCCAGTTCACGCCGGTGACCGAGGAGTTCGACGACTACATCGCGAAACCGAAGGCCAACGGCTACCAGTCGCTGCACACCATCGTGCGCGACGCCGAGGGTCGCCCCATCGAGATCCAGATCCGAACCCAGGCCATGCACGAGCACGCCGAGCACGGCGTGGCCGCGCACTGGGCCTACAAGGAAGCCGGCGCCAAGGGCTATTCGGGCGTGACGGCCGACAGCGCCTACGACGCCAAGATCGCCGTGCTGCGCCAGCTGCTGGCCTGGGAGCGCGACCTGTCGGGCCCGCAGCAGGACCAGGCCGTATTCGACGACCGCATCTACGTGCTCACGCCCGATGCCGCCATCGTCGAACTGCCGCAAGGCGCCACCGCGGTGGACTTTGCCTACAGCGTGCACACCAACCTGGGTCATCGCTGCCGCGGTGCGCGCGTGGACGGCGCCATGGTGCCGCTGAACACACCGCTGAAAAACGGCCAGACGGTGGAGATCGTCGCCACCAAGGAAGGCGGCCCCTCGCGCGACTGGCTCAACACCGAACTCGGTTTCATGGTGAGCCCGCGTGCGCGCAGCAAGGTGCGCGCCTGGTTCAACGCCCAGGCCACGCACGAGACCATCGCGCGCGGTCGCGAAGCGGTGGAAAAGCTGCTGCAGCGCGAAGGCCGCACCGCCATCAAGCTCGACGACCTGGCCGCCCAGTTGGGCTTCAACTCGGCGGATGCGCTGTTCGAGGTGGTGGGCAAGGATGAGTTCTCGCTGCGCAGCATCGAGGCCGTTCTGCGCCCGGCCGAACCGGTCGTTTCCCAGGAGGACCAGCCCCAGCTCCGGAAAAGCCGCAGCGAGGGCGGATCGCGTGGCAGCGTGCTGGTGGTAGGCGTCGATTCATTGCTCACGCAACTGGCCAAATGCTGCAAGCCGGCGCCGCCGGACGAGATCCGCGGCTTCGTCACGCGCGGCAAGGGCGTCAGCGTGCACCGCACCGACTGCTCCAACCTGCAGCAACTGGTGGCCAAGCATGGTGAACGCGTGATCGAGGTCGAATGGGGCGTACCCAAGGGTGGTGAAGCGCCGCTCTACCCGGTGGACGTGGCCATCGAGGCGGCCGACCGCCAGGGCCTGCTGCGCGACATCCTGGAAATCTTCTCCAAGGAAAAACTCAACGTCGTCGGCGCCCAGACCCAGACCGTCAAGGGTGTGGCCTGGATGACGCTGACGGTGGAGATTTCGGATTCGGGGCGACTGGGCAAGGTGCTGTCGACGGTTGCGGCTTTGTCGGGGGTGAGGACGGCGCGGCGGCGCTGATTCCTTCCTGTTGTGGTTTGATATGACGTGGCAATGCCGGGCGCACCTACCGGCAATGCCACGCCAGCGAACACAGAACGACAGCAGAAAAATCAGGACGACTGCCGAAACGCCATCACCGCCTGATTGCGCAAGGTCCGCAACAGCGCCAGTTCCTTTTCCCCCAGTTGCAACTCCCCCAGCTCCCCCTTGTCGGCATAGATCAGGCCGAAAGGCGCGCCCTTGAGCATCAGCGGCAGCAGCAGGAAAGACGAGGCATGGACCCCATCGCGGTACCAGTCGGGCAGGCGCTCGGCCACACGCGTGGCACCGGCATCGCTGATCATGGTGTCGACACCCTTGCTGCAGACCGCGGAAAACAGGTTGCTCTTCTCGGGATGCAGCGGGATGTGGAAGGACTTGACGATGCGCTCCACGCCCGGCCCCAGGCCGAAGCGGCCGGTCAGCGCATCCTGCTTGGCATCGCGCATGCAGAACACGATCTGGCGAAAACCCATGGCACGGAACATGGTCTCCAGGATCATGCGCAGGATGTCGCTGAGCTTGAAGTCCTCGACCATGGCATTGGTGATGTCCTGGATGCCCGCGGCCAGCATTTCGGCCACGCGCTGCGACTCCAGCGCCAAGGCGGCGATCTGCTCGGGCGTCACGGGCTGGGTGGCATGCAATTCGAAAGAACGCACCGAGTCGTGAAATCCGTCTTCTCCCGCGACCGGATCGTGCAGGGTCACGGTCTGCGGCGTCGCGCCGTTGTCGCTGCCCGTCTGCAACAGGCGGGCCGCCGGCGAGTCGGGCGCCACCTTGAAATCCATGGCGCGCGCCAGTTCGGCCAGCTTCTCGCGCGCGCGCTGGGTCGCGGTCTCCATGGCCTTGCCGTCGATGCCGATACCGCGCGCGTAGCGCTGGCCCACCTGCGTCAGCCTGGCCAGTGCAGCCCGGGGTTCGGTGTGCAAGAGGGCATCGGCCATCTCGTTGGACGCCAGGGCGATCCAGCGCAATCTGTCCTCGAGCTCCTTGGGCGGCGTGGCCGGCGCCGGCCCGGTGGGCTTGCGTATGCAATGCTGGATGCTCTCGGGCAGATGCCAGGCCTTGCTGATGCCCACCCCCAGCTGCTCGTAGCTGATGCCCAATACGGTGACGGCGGCGCTGTCCTCGGGGATAGGCTCCTTGCCGCCGGTCAGGGCACGCACGGCACGGGCCTCTTCCGGAAAATAGTATTCCGTCAGCAAGCGCCCCAGGTTCTGGAACATGGCGCCCAGGAAGGCCTCCTCACCTTCGCTGCGCACCGGGCTGAGTTCGATGGCGATCGCGCCGGCCATCAGCGAACGCAGAAACTCTTCCTTGAGCAGGTTGGCGTGTGCCTTGTCCTGCATGTGCTCCAGCAGCACCAGGCTCAGCGCCATGTTGCGGATGCCGTTGAAACCCACCAGCGTGACCGCGCGTGACACCGTGCTGATGGGGCCGCCCCGCGCGTATTGCGCCGTGTTGACCACACGCAACAGCTTGTTGGTCAGCGCCACGTCCTTCAGTATCTCGTTGGTCAGGGTGGCCACGCTCTCGCGGTCCGAGCTGGAAATGCTCTGGATGCGCATGATGGAGCCCGACATGGCCGGGAAATCGCTTTTGTGGCGCATGCGCCGCAGCAGGAACTCCACCGTGCCGCTGTGGCTGTCCTTGCCGGCATCGGCCAGGGGCGTGGTGACCGGCCGTAGCCACTTCTTCAGCTCGTCGCGAAACACCTGGGCCGACGGGTGGCGCTGGCGCGGATCGCGCATCAGGCCGCGCAGCAGGATGGCGCGCAATCCATCGTCCGCCTCGCGGCCCAGGTCGACTGGCAGTTGCAGGTCCTCCAGCGCCACACGCTGCATCGCGCGCCAGGGATCGCGTTCGTCGATCAGGCGGCGCCCGCTGAGCATCTCGGTCAGGACCACGGCGGCGGAAAAAAGATCCATGGCCGGCGTGGGCGGCGCACCGGTAGCAGCCTCCGGCGACATATACCCCGGGGTGCCACCGGTCGCCTGCGGGCCCGTGGCCCGTGCCGACGGGGTCTCGCTGTCCTGCACGCGCACGGCGATGCCGAAATCCATGACCCGGGCGCGTCCACTGGCATCCACCAGCACATTGGACGGCTTGAGGTCGCGGTGCACGATGCCGGCGGCATGCGCGGCCACCAGCGCTTCCAGCACATCGACCATCAGGCCCACGGCCTCGGCCGGCGGCAGCGCACCGCGCTGGTGCAGGGTCGCCGCCAGGGTCTGGCCCGGCACGTACTCGAAGACCAGGTAGGGCTGCTGGTCCTCCACATCGGCTTCGAAGACCGGGATGATGTTGGGATGCGTCAGGCGGCTGACGCTGCGTGCCTCCTGCAGCCACTGGGCCACCAGCGCCGCATCGGCGCCCTGCTCGGGCCGCAGCAGCTTGATGGCCACCTCACGCTCCAGGCGCGGATCAAACGCCAGCCAGACCGTGGCCTGCCCGCCCTGACCGATCAGGCGCTGCAGCTTGAAACGCCCGATGCTGTCGCCCACCTTGGGTTCAGGCAAGGCCGCAGCGGGACGCCGGGGATTCTGAAAGGTGGGCAGGGGCAACATGGCTGTTCCAGTCAGTGTAGGCCGGCTCCAGAGCTGCGCAAGCCCGGGACTTACCCGGGCCTGTTTTTATTTGAGTTGAACCGACCCGCTGACGGTGACCTGCACCTGGGCCTGGCCGGCCTCGACCGGCAGCGGCGCGTCGGACGCCATGCTGGTCTTGGCCTCCATGGCCATGAAGCGCGGACGGATCTGCGCGCCCTGCTCCTGACTGTTGATGTGGATCTCGCGCAGGCTGTAGCCGCTGAAACCGAACCCCCGCGCGATCTCGCCGGCCCGGGCGCGGAAACGCTCGATGGCCTGGGCCTGGGCCTGCTGCTCCAGGCGCTCGCGCTGCTCGCGGCTCAGGCCGAACACCAGCTGCGCCACCGCCATGCCCTGGATGCGGCCGGCCAGGGCCGCAATGCGCTCCAGGTCGGTCCCGTTGAGCAGCAGCTCGGCCGACCCCTGCCAGGCGCTGATGCGGCCGTCGCGGTTACTGCGCGGGAAGAGGCTGAAATTGCCGCTGCGCACCTCCAGGCCGCCGGGCTGGGCGGCGGGGCGCGCCTCGGCCAGGGCCGCGTCGAGCACGGCCTTGAGCTGTTGCTGCACCACGGCCGGGTCGCTGCCCTCACGCGTGGCGCGCAGCGTCACGCTGAGCTGGTCCTGGCGCGCCTCCAGGGTGGCCGTGGCCGAAAACTGCACGACGTCGCGCGGAACAGCTGACAGCGGCTGGGCCAGGGCCGGCAGGGCCCAGCACAGGCTGGCCACCAGGCCACAGGCCAGGCGACGGGTAGGGCTCGATTTCATGGTCTTTCCTCCGGGTTGCAGAGATTCTTGCGGTGCGCACTTGCGCACGGCGCCAAGATTTGTAACAGTATGTCAAAGTCAGGCCTTGCAGGGGCCGACCATCCGCGGCGACCGGCAGAATTCGCAAGGTGTACCTTCCTGGGCCCGACACTGACCATGACTTCCATTTCCAGCCGTACCGACAAGATCCTCGTGGTCGATGACGACGCACGCATCCGCGACCTGCTGCGCCGTTACCTGAGCCAGGAGGGCTTCGAGGTCTTCCAGGCCGAGGACGGCAAGTCCCTCACGCGCATCCTGCTGCGCGAGACGGTGGACCTGATCGTGCTCGACCTCATGATGCCCGGCGAAGACGGCCTGTCCATCTGCCGCCGCCTGCGCGCCGCCAACGACAAGACGCCCATCATCATGCTGACGGCCAAGGTCGAGGACGTGGACCGCATCGTCGGCCTGGAGGTCGGCGCCGACGACTACCTGGGCAAGCCCTTCAACCCGCGCGAACTGCTGGCGCGCATCAACGCCGTGCTGCGCCGCCGCCCGGCGCAGGAAGCGCCGGGCGCCCCCTCGAGCGACCAGGAGGTGGTGAGCTTCGGCCCCTACACCTTCGACATGGGCGCGCGCACCCTGCGCAAGGAAGGCGAGGAGCTGCCCCTGACCACCGGCGAGTTCGCCATGCTCAAGGCCCTGGTGCGCCATCCGCGCCAGCCCATGTCGCGCGAAAAGCTGGCCCAGCAGGCCCGCGGGCGTGAGTTCGAGCCCTTCGACCGCAGCCTGGACGTGCAGGTCTCGCGCCTGCGCAAGCTCATCGAGATCGACCCGGCCGTGCCGCGCTACATCCAGACGGTCTGGGGCGTGGGTTATGTCTTCGTACCGGACGGTGCAGGTTGACCTTCCGCGGCCCCCGTTCACCCGCTGCGCTGCGTCCCTCGCTGCTGGATCCGTCGCGCTGGCAATCCTGGCTGACCGAGGAGCATCGCGGCGGCGCCGTCCAGTAGACCACACAGGCTGAACTCGACGGTGAGGTGCGCGACACCACCGGCCTGAGCCTGTTCTGGCGCACCTTCTTCCTGCTCGCGCTGCTGCTGTTCGGCAGCATCCTGGCCTGGCTGCAGACCCTGCGCGCCCTGGAGTTCGAGCCGCGCGCCATCCAGACCGCGCAGCAGATCGCCTCCCTGGTCAACCTCAGCCGTGCCGCCCTGGTGCACTCCGACGCCATCATGCGCGTCTCGCTGATCAAGACCATGACCGAGAAGGAAGGCGTGCGCGTGCTGCCGCGCGAACCGCGCGACCAGTACGAGCCTTTCGACACCGACAGCGTGAACCGGCGCATCAACCAGGAGCTGACCGCCCGCCTGGGTCCGGGCACCGTGGTGGCCAACAGCGTCAACGGCAAGCCGGGGCTGTGGGTAGGTTTCGTGATCGACCGCGACAACTACTGGCTGCACACCGACCGCTCGCGCTTCAACCAGACCGCCAGCAAGACCTGGCTGATCTGGCTTTCCACCGGCGCCCTGCTCTCGCTGGCCGGCGCGGCCATCATCGCGCGCCTGATCAACCGCCCGCTCAAGCAGCTGTCCTTTGCCGCCAGCCGCATCCGCGAAGGCGACTTCGCCGCCAGCCGCCTCAACGAACGCGTGCCGACCACCGAGATCCGCCAGGTCAACATCGGCTTCAACCGCATGGCCCAGCGCCTGGCCAAGATCGAGCAGGACCGCGCCGTCATGCTGGCCGGCATCTCGCACGACCTGCGCACGCCGCTGTCGCGCCTGCGCCTGGAAACCGAGATGAGCGTGGCCGACCCCGACGCCCAGGCGCACATGGTGGCCGACCTCGAACAGCTCGACGCCATCATCGACAAATTCCTCGATTACGCACGCCCCGACCACGTGCGCCTGACCCCGGTCAACATCAACGAGGTCATCCGCGCCAGCCTGTTCGCCTTCAAGGACCGGCCCGACATGCAGTTCAACCTGGACCTGCAGGACAACGTCTCGGTGCTGGCCGACACCGTGGAACTCGGCCGGGTCATCTCCAACCTGGTGGAAAACTCACGCCGTTACGGCAAGACCCCCGAGACCGGCATCGCCACCGTGGACATCACCACCCGCGCGCGTGACCAGTGGGTGCAGATCCGCGTGCGCGACCACGGCCCCGGCGTGGCCCCCGAGCACCTGCCCAACCTGACCAAACCCTTCTTCCGCGGCGATGAAGCGCGCACGGCCGCCACCGGGGCCGGTCTGGGCCTGTCCATCGTGGAGAAAACGGTACGCCGCATGGGCGGCAAGTTCGGCCTGGGCAACAGCAGCACCGGTGGCCTGACCCTGCGCATCCAGCTCAAGCAGGCCCATCGTTAGGGGCTGAAGCCCTATCGCGCCAGCAGCACGACGGCGCGCGCCTCGATACTGAGCCCCTGGCCCACGGGCCCCAGCTTTTCCGCCGTCTTGGCCTTGACGTTGACCTGGTCGACGGCCAGGCCCAGCAGGTCAGCAATGCGCTCGCGCATGGCCGCAATGTGCGGTGCCATCTTGGGCGCCTGCGCGATGATGGTGCTGTCCACATTGCCGATCTGCCAGCCCTGGGCACGCACGCGCGCCGCCGCCTCGGCCAGCAGCACACCCGAGTCGGCCCCCTTGAAGCGGGCATCGGTATCCGGAAAGTGGTGGCCGATGTCACCCAGGCCAGCCGCGCCGAACAGCGCGTCGGTGATGGCGTGCAGCAGGGCATCGGCATCCGAATGGCCCAGCAGGCCGCGCTCGTAGGGAATGGTGATGCCGCCCAGGATGAGCGGTCGCCCCTTGACCAGGGCGTGCACGTCCCAGCCCTCGCCGACGCGCATGGAAAAAAGAATGCTCATGTCGTGTTCCTCACCGCGCCGCCCGGGCCCGCAGCACGGCCTCGGCCAGCGCAAAGTCCTCGGGGTAGGTCACCTTGAAATTCTGGGCGCTGCCGTTCACCAGGCGCGGCGCCAGGCCCAGGGCCTCGATGGCCGAGGACTCGTCGGTCACCTCGCCGCCGGCCTGCGACAGGGCGCGTTGCAGCAGGCCCAGGCGGAACATCTGCGGCGTCTGGGCCAGCCACTTGTCGCTGCGGACCAGCGTGGTCGCGACCCGGCCGCCCTGTTCCTGCTTGAGTGTGTCCGGCAGTTTCAGCGCCAGCAGGCCGCCGACCTCGTCCAGCGCGCAGGTGGCGATCAGCTGGCCGATCTGGGCCGGCGTCACCAGGCAACGCGCGGCATCGTGCACCAGCACCCAGTCATCGTCGGTGGCGCCCAGGCTGCGCAGCACGGCAAGGCCATTCGTGACGCTGGCCGCGCGGCTGTCGCCGCCGCAGTCGGCCACCACCCAACCGGCCGAAGCCTCGGGCTGCAGGAAACGGTCGCCCGGGGCCACCACCACCAGGGTGCGCTGCAGTTCGGGCACGGCGGCAAACGCCGCCAGCGTGTGCCGCACCATGGGCAGTCCTGCCACCGGCTGGTATTGCTTGGGGCCGGCACCGCCGGCGCGTGTACCGCTGCCGGCGCAGGGGATCAGGGCCCAGTAACGGGCGGTCGAAGGATGGGGATGGGCGCTCATGGGGGAGCCGTCATTCTAGGGCCTGCTCCACTAGAATGAGGGCTGCACACCCCCCGCCATCCGCGCGGGGGGTTTTTGTGTTTTGCACACCTGATTCATGGATCTCCCCAAACTCCAGCCCGGCAAGCGCTACACCCTGCCCCGCCCCACGGGTTCGTCCGACGCGCTGCTGCTGGCCCGCCTGGCCGAGCGCGAGCAGGCGGCCGGTCGTCTGCTGGCCATCGTCTGCGCCGACGCCACCGATGCCCAGCGCCTGATCGACGAGATCGCCTTCTTCAAGCCCGAACTGCGCTGCGCCATGTTTCCCGACTGGGAAACCCTGCCCTACGACACCTTCTCGCCGCACCAGGACCTGATCAGCGAGCGCCTGGCCACGCTCTGGCGCCTGTACAACCATGGCAAGGGCCGGCCCGAGGACACGACCGACATCGTGCTGATCCCGGCCACCACCGCGCTCTATCGCCTGGCACCGCCCGCCTTCCTGGCCGCGCACACCTTCTCCTTCAAGGTCAGCCAAAAGCTGGACGAGGCGCAGTTCCGCAGCCAGCTCACGCTGGCCGGCTACAACCATGTGACCCAGGTGGTCAGCCCCGGCGAGTACGCGGTGCGCGGCGGCCTGATCGACCTCTTCCCCATGGGTTCGCCCGTGCCCTTCCGCGTCGACCTGTTCGACAACGAGGTCGACTCCATCCGCACCTTCGACCCCGACAGCCAGCGCAGCCTCTACCCCGTGCCCGAGGTGCGCCTGCTGCCCGGGCGCGAGTTCCCCATGGACGAGGACTCGCGCAAGCTCTTTCGCCAGCGCTGGCGCGAACTGCTCGAAGGTGACCCGACCAAGAGCCGCCTGTACAAGGACATCGGCAACGGCGTGGCCACCGCCGGCATCGAGTACTACCTGCCCCTGTTCTTCGAGCAGACCGCCACCGTCTTCGACTACCTCGGCGCCGGTACCGAGCAGGCCGCCACCGTGGTGCTGCACGGCGAGCTGGAGCCCGCGCTGCAGCGCTTCTGGCAGGACACGAAAGAACGCTACCGCCTGGCCCAGGGCGAACCCGAGCGTCCGCCGCTGCCACCCGAGTCGCTCTTCCTGGGCATCGAGCAATTCTTCGGCCTGGCCAACGCACACGCGCAGCTGGCCCTCCGCCCCGGTTACGCCGAAGGCGTGGCCGAGTTCGACACCCTGCCCGAGCTCACCGTGGTGCGAGGCGCCGACGATCCGCTGGCCAAGCTGAAAGACCACGTCCGCAACACCCAGCACCGCGTGCTGCTACTCGCCGAAAGCGACGGCCGGCGCGAAAGCCTGCTGGACTTTCTGCGTGCCAGCAGCGTCATTCCGCCGGCCTTCGACTCGCTCGCAGAGTTCCAGGCCAGCGAGGAGAAACTGGGCATCGCCACCGCTGCGCTCAACACCGGCTTCGCCTGGACCGAAGAGGGTCTGGACTTCGTCACCGAGACCGAGCTCTTCGCCGCCGGCCCCAGCACGCGTCGGCGCAAGAAACAGGAACAGGT
>CAUPQO010000082.1:0-13250 GCA_963513295.1 uncultured Hylemonella sp. | reverse complement strand
CCATCGGGCGCGGCCTTGGCCGTGTTCTGGCTGGCGATGACACCGCCGCCGCCGCCCTGGTTGTCGACCACGAAAGTCTGGCCCAGCGCCTTGCCCCAGCGCTCGGTCACGGTGCGGCCCACCATGTCGCTGCCGCCGCCGGCGGCCACCGGCACGATGTATCGGATCGGTTTGGCGGGGTAGCTTTGCGCGTGCAGCAGGGTCGGGGCCAGCAGCAGGGGGCTGGCGCCCAGCAGGGTACGACGTTTCATGGGGTCTCCTTTTTTATGGGTGAATTGCGTGGCGGTGGCCCACCAGGATGGGCTCCAGGCTCAAATTGTTTACACTTTGAAGGCTAGTGTAAACATGTTGCCCGGGCATTGTGCGCCAGGATGGCCGGGGGCACCAGCCGTAGAAACCACAATGCCCGGGGCGCCTGCTGCCGGGTGGGCACGACGCTTGCGCTGCTATATTGGCCGCATGTCACCCACCGGGCTGCGCCAGCCGCGTTTCCTCCAGCTCTACCACGAAGACCGCGCGGCGCTGCGCGAGGAACTGGCCGGGGGCCTGCTGGCCACGCCGGCACGGACCTCGCCCAAATACCTCTACGACCCGCTGGGCTCGCGCCTGTTCGACGCCATTACCGAGTTGCCCGAGTACTACCCCACGCGCACCGAAGCCGCCCTGCTGCTCACGCACGGTACCGCGATCGCCCGGGAAGTGCCCAAGGGCGCCACCCTGGTGGACCTGGGGGCCGGCAACTGCGAGAAGGCGGCGCGGCTGTTCGGCCTGCTGCAGCCGGCGCGTTACGTGGCGGTGGACATCTCGGTGGACTACCTGAACAACGCCTTGCAGTGCCTGCAGCGCCAGTTCCCCGCGCTGGACATGCTGGGCGTGGGGCTGGATTTTTCCTCGCAGCTGACGCTGCCGCCCGAGGTGGGCGAGGGCCCGCGCCTGCTGTTCTACCCGGGCTCGAGCATCGGCAACTTCACCCCCGAGGAGGCGCTGGTCTTCCTGCGCCAGGTCCGGGCGGCGGCGCAGGGTGGCGGCCTGCTGATCGGGGTGGACCTGCTCAAGCCGACGGACGTGCTGCAGGCAGCCTACGACGACGCGCTGGGTGTGACGGCGGCCTTCAACAAGAACCTGCTGCTGCACATCAACCGCGTGCTGGGCAGCGACATTGCCGTGCACGACTGGTCGCACGTGGCTTTTTTCAACGCGGCGGCCTCGCGCATCGAGATGCACCTGCAGGCCCGGCGCGAACTCACCGTGCGCTGGCCCGGCGGTGAACGCCGTTTTGCGCAGGGCGAGCGCATCCACACCGAGAACTCCTGCAAGTACGCCCTGGCCGATTTCCAGGCCCTGCTGGCCGCGGCCGGTTTTGCGCACGTGCAGGCCTGGACGGACGAACGCGGCTGGTTCGCCGTTTACTGGGCGCAAGCCTGAAATGGCCCAGCCGCTGGTCCTCGTCGTCAGCCCGGCGCTGGCCGATGCCAACAATGGCAACTGGCAGACCGCCTGGCGCTGGTCGCGCCTGCTGGCCGGGCCTTACCGCGTGCAGATCGTCAAGACCTGGCAAGCCGGGGACCACCCCGAGGCGGTGGCCATGCTGGCGCTGCATGCGCGGCGCAGTGCGGCGTCCATCGCGGCCTGGGCGGCGGTGCACCCGGGCCGCGGCCTGGCCGTGGTGCTGACGGGCACCGACCTCTACCGCGACATCCATGAGGACGTGAGCGCCCGGCGCTCGCTGGCGCTGGCGCAACGGCTGGTGGTGCTGCAGGACCAGGGCGTGCGGGAGCTGCCGGAGAAATACCGCGGGCCCACGCGCGTGATCTTCCAGTCCACCACGGCCCGCCGGCCGCTTCAGAAAACGCAGCGGCACCTGCGTGCCGTCATGGTGGGCCACCTGCGGGAAGAGAAGTCGCCGCAGACCCTGTTCGAGGCGGCGCAGCTGCTGCACGAGCGTACCGATATCCGCATCGACCACATCGGCGATGCGCTGGACCCGGCCCTGGGCGCACAGGCGCGCGCCACCATGGCCGCCTGTCCCGGCTACCGCTGGCTCGGTGGCCTGGAGCATGAAGTCGTGCGCCGGCACATCCAGCGCGCGCACCTGCTGGTGCACTGCAGCCGCATGGAAGGCGGCGCCCATGTGCTGATGGAGGCGGTCTGCAGCGGCACACCGGTGCTGGCCTCGCACATTCCGGGCAATGTGGGCATGCTGGGGGCGGACTACGACGGCTACTTCCCCTGGGGCGACGCGCCGGCCCTGGCCGCGCTGCTGCGGGCCTGCCGTGACGACGCCGGCAGGATTCCCGCCCTGCAGGCACAATGTCGCCTTCGCGCGCCGCTGTTCACTCCGGATGCCGAGCGCGCCGGCCTGCTGGCCCTGCTCGACGAACTGCTGAAGACCCCATGAACGCCATCACCTCCCCCAAGCCCGAACCCCGTCTGACCTCCCTTTCGCACGGCGGCGGTTGCGGTTGCAAGATCGCCCCCGGCGTGCTGTCCGAGATCCTCAAGAGCGGCAGCGGCATGCCGGTGCCGCCCGAGCTGCTGGTGGGCATCGAGACCGCGGACGACGCGGCGGTCTACCAGATCAACGACGAGCAGGCGCTGATCGCCACCACCGATTTCTTCATGCCCATCGTCGACGATCCCTACGACTTTGGCCGCATCGCCGCCACCAATGCCATCTCGGATGTGTACGCCATGGGCGGCAAGCCCATCATGGCGCTGGCCCTGGTGGGCATGCCCATCAGCGTGCTGTCCACCGACACCATCGGCCGCATCCTGGCCGGCGGCCAGGCCGTGTGCAAGGCCGCGGGCATCCCGATTGCGGGCGGCCACACCATCGATTCGGTCGAGCCCATCTACGGCCTGGTGGCCATGGGCCTGGTGCACCCGAAACGCGTCAAGCGCAATGCCGATGCCCGCGTGGGCGACCGCCTCATCCTGGGCAAACCGCTGGGGGTGGGCGTGCTCTCGGCCGCCTTGAAGAAGGAGGCGCTGAGCCCTGAGGGCTACGCGCAGATGATCGCCACCACCACCCAGCTCAACACACCCGGCCCGGAACTGGCCGCGCTGGACGGCGTGCACGCGCTGACCGACGTCACCGGATTCGGCCTGGCCGGCCACGGCCTGGAACTGGCGCGTGGTGCCCACTGCACCGTGCAGATCGACTGGGCGCGGGTGCCCCTGCTGGGCGGTGTGCGCGAACTGGCCGAGCAGGGCATGGTCACCGGTGCTTCGGGCCGCAACTGGGCCGGTTATGGCAGCTCGGTCACGCTGCCCGCCGGTTTTGCGGCCGTGGACCAGGCCCTGCTGAGCGACCCGCAGACCAGCGGCGGCCTGCTGGTGAGCTGTACGCCTGAAACGGTGACGCAGGTGCTGGCCATCTTCCGCCAGCACGGCTTCGCGGCCGCGGCCGAGATCGGCGAGATCACGGGCGAGGCGCCGGGGCGCCTGGTCGTGCGCTGAGGCGCCGCTAGGCGCTTTACCGCGATTTACCGGCGGACCGGCCTAGCGGGGCCGCAAATCACCGATACTTCCGTCATCGCTTATTTATAGACTGGGCCACGATGACGACTTCCCTGTTCCAGTTCGGTGAGCGCCTGCCGGAATTTGATATTCCGGTGCTGAACGAACGCGCGGTGCGCGCCAGCGCCGGCATCCTCTTGCTGCTGGCCATGGTGGCCTTCATGAACGCCTGGCTGATCGGCAATTTCCAGCCCACCCGTGTGTTCGTGATCGCCTTCCTCGCCGATTTCACCATCCGGCTTTTCGTCAACCCGCGCTACGCCCCCACGCTCATCGTCGGCCAGTGGCTGGTGCGCAAGCAGCAGCCCGAATGGGTGGGCGCGCCGCAAAAGCGTTTTGCCTGGGCCATCGGTTTCGCGCTGGCGCTCACCATGCTCTACCTGATCGTGATCCGCCAAGTGATCGGTCCGGTCAACCTGCTGGTCTGCGCGGCCTGCATCACCCTGATGTTCTTCGAGTCGGCTTTCGGCATCTGCCTGGGCTGCAAGCTTTACAACCTGTTCGGCAAGACCCCGGCCCAGCTCTGCCCCGGTGGCGTGTGTGAGGCGCCGGCCGCGCGCGGCTTCGGGCTCAGCGCGGCGCAGGCCGGGGTGCTGGCGGTTTTTGCAGGCCTCGTCTGGGCCGCGGCCCATTGGGTCTATGCCAGCGGGCCGGCCCCGGCCCCGGGCGTCGCGGCAGCTGCGCCAGCGGTCGATGCCGCCGAGGCCGAGCGCTGCAAGGTGCCCGAGTTCGCCAAGGCCATCGGCCATGAGGCCAAGTGGAAACTGCACAACAACTGCAAGTAAGAGAAAGACCAGCCATGCAAGCAGCACTGCAAAGAACCTGGATCGGCACCTGCCTGTGGGCCGCGCTCACGCTGTGGGGCAGCTACGCCACGGCGGTGGAGGTCAACTTCCAGCCGGTGGCTGAAGGTGTGTACGCCCACATCGGCGAGATGGGTGCGCGCACGCCGGCCAACGAAGGGCTCAATGCCAACCTCGGCCTGGTTGTCACGCCGGCCGGTGCAGTGCTGATCGACAGCGGCGCCACCTGGCGCAGTGCGCAGCAGATCCATGCGGCCGTGCGCCGTGTCACGCAGCAGCCGGTGCGCTGGGTCATCAACACCGGGGGTCAGGACCACCGCTGGCTGGGCAACGGCTACTTCAAGTCGCAGGGCGCGGAGATCATCGCCCATGCCCGGGGCGAGGCCGACATGCGCAACCGCGGCAACGACCACCTCAGCGGCCTGCAGGCCTCGCTGGGCAAGCTGGCCGAGGGCACGGTGCCGGTGCTGCCCACACGCTGGCTGCAGGGCGCGGACGAGAAGCTGGAGTTCGGTGGCGTGCGCCTTGAAATCAAGCACCGCGGCGGCGCACACACCCCCGGTGACATCCTGGTCTGGCTGCCGCAGAAGAACGTGCTGTTCAGCGGTGATGTGGTCTATGTGGACCGGCTGCTGGGCGTCATTCCGGTGAGCCAGACCAAAGCCTGGCTGGCCACGTTTGAAGAGATCGAGCGCCTGGCGCCGGCCATCCTCGTGCCCGGCCATGGCCGCGTGACCACGCTGGCCGTGGCGCAGGTGCAGACGCGCGACTACCTGCGTGCCCTGCGGGCCCACATGAAACAGGCCGTGGATGAGGGCGTGGACGTGAGCGCCGCCGTGCGCAGCTTTCCGGTCCAGCCCTATGGCAGCCTGCTCAATGCCGCCGAGCTGATGCCCGGCAACGCCAGCCGCACCTACCTGGAACTCGAGCGCGAGTAGCCGGCCTCAGGGCGCTGGTGTGATGACCGGCCAGCCCGCGTGTTGCGCCAGCCGCTCGAAGTCTGCCAGCGGCAGCGGGCGGCTGTACAGATAACCCTGGTAGGCGTGGCAGCCCTGGGCCTGCAGGGCCCGCTGCTGTTCGACCGTCTCCACCCCTTCGGCCATCACCTCCAGCCCCAGGCTTTCGGCCAGCACGATCACCATGCGTGCGATGGCCGCGTCGTTCGCATCGACCAGGATGTCGCGCACGAAGCCCTGGTCGATCTTGAGCTGGTCCAGCGGCAGGCGCTTGAGGTAGGACAGCGAGGAGTAGCCGGTGCCGAAGTCGTCCAGCGAAAAGCCGACGCCGCGCGCCTTGAGCGCCGCCATCTTGGCGATCACCTCGTCCACATTGGCGATCAGCAGGTTCTCGGTGATTTCCAGCTTGAGGCGCCGCGCCGGTGCGCCGTTGCGCTCCAAGGCGCCCAGCACCTGGGCCACGAAGTTGTCCTGCTGGAATTGCCGCGGGCTCACGTTGACCGACAGCGTCAGGTGGGCCATGCCAGGCTGCACCGCCCAGCGCGCCAGCTGTACGCAAGCCATGTCCAGGATGCGCTCGCCCAGCGGGACGATGAGGCCGGTCTCCTCCGCCAGCGCGATGAACTCCCCCGGTGGCACCAGGCCACGCTCGGGCTGCAACCAGCGCAGCAGCGCTTCCAGGCCCGTGACCCGGCCGCCGTCCTGCACCTGGGGCGGGTAGTGCAGCACGAACTGGTCCAGCTGCAGCGCCAGGCGCATGTCGCGCTCCAGCTCGGCGCGTTCCGCCACCATGGCCTGCATGCGCGGATCGTAGAAGCGGATGGTGTTGCGGCCGGCGGCCTTGGCCTGGTACATGGCCATGTCGGCGCGCTTGATGGGTTCCTCGATGTTCTCGTGCTGCGCGCCGAACAGCGTGATGCCCATGCTGGGCGTGCTGTGCACGCTGAGCGGGCGGATGTCGTAGCTCTCGTTGAGCGCGCGCATGATCTTGCGGCCTACCGTTTCGGCCTGGGTGGCCGCTTCCATGGCGCTGTCGCTGAGGTCTTCCAGCATCACGACGAACTCGTCGCCGCCCAGGCGGGCCACGGTGTCGCCGTCGCGCACCCCCTCGACCAGGCGCGTGCCCACCTGCTTGAGCAGCAGGTCGCCCTTGTCGTGGCCATGGGTGTCATTGAGGGTCTTGAAATTGTCCAGGTCGATGAAGAGCAGCGCGCCCTGTTTCTTGTGACGTAGGCAGGCCACCATGGCCTGGTCCAGCCGATCCATCAGCAGTCGCCGGTTGGGCAGGTTGGTCAGCGGGTCGTAGAAGGCCAGGCGCTGGATCTGCTCCTCGGCGGCCTTGCGCGCGGTGATGTCGGTGGCGTAAGCTAGGATGTTGAGCCTGCCTTCGAGTTCGATGATCTCGCCCGAGATGCTGACGTCGCGCAACTCACCATTCTTGTGGCGCCAGCGCGACTCGAAGTTCACCGTTCGCCCGTGACGCTGCAGCATGTCGGCAAACTGTTGGCGCGAACTGAAATTCGGCCAGACGCCGACCTCCAGGGCCGTCTTGCCCAGCAGGTCTTCCCTGGTCCAGCCGAAGTCGCGCTCAAAATTGGTGTTGACCTCGATGAAGCGTCCTTCGCTGACCGAGGCGATCGAGGCGGCGACCGGGCTGGCGGTGAAGGCACTGGCAAACTTCAGCTCCGACTCCTTGAGCACGGCGTTGGCGCGCCCCATCTCCTCGCTGGCTTGCTGCAAGGCTTCCACTTGCCGCCGGTAGGCCTGCACCAGATAGGCCACCATGGCCGCGGTCAGGATGTAGACGAAGATCTGCACCACGCCGTAAAGCACGGGTTCGGCCGGCAGGGACGCGGGCAGCCAGCCGCGCGCGGCGAGCAGGATCAGCGCGACCGTGACGCCCGAGGTCAGCACGGCGGCCACGATGGCCGCGCGCGTGCTGACCATCCAGCCCAGCAGGAAGATCACCAGCGGATAGATGTAGTAGATGGTGGACCGGATGCCGCCGAACAGGGTGGCGATCACGGTGACCGACAACCAGATGCCGCCGGCCATCACCAGCACGGCCTCGTGGGCCCGTCCCTTGCGCAGCAGGGCTGCGGAAAGCAGGGCCACCAGCGATATCAGGGCCGGGCCGATGGCGCGCGGCCGCTGTTGAGGCAGGTAGACGAGGATGATGAACAGGAAAACGGCCGAGGCCGCCAGGATGGTGACGACGGTATAGCGCAGGAAGGCCTGCGTCGGTTGCCAGGACGAGGGACTGGCAGCGAACTCGCCGGGGGAGGTGTCCTTGACGGGCAGGGTCACAATGGCGCAGGTGGGGCGTGGCGGGACTGGTAACCATTCTGCGCGCACCGCGCGACGGGCTCAAGTCAGGGTAAGCCCCTGTCCGGCGCGGTGACGGGTGGACAGGCTCAGTCCAGCAGGGCCTGCGCGAATTCCCGCGCCTTGAAGGTCTCCAACTCGTCGAGTTGTTCGCCCACGCCGATGAAGTAGACCGGGATGGGCCGCTCGCGTGCAATGGCCGCCAGCACGCCGCCCTTGGCCGTGCCGTCGAGCTTGGTGACGATCAGGCCCGTCAGGCCCAGCGCCTCGTCGAAGGCGCGCACCTGGGCCAGCGCGTTCTGGCCGGTGTTGCCGTCGATCACCAGCAGCACCTCGTGCGGCGCGGTCTCGTCGGCCTTCTGCACCACCCGCTTGATCTTGCGCAGCTCTTCCATCAGGTGCAGCTGGGTGGGCAGGCGCCCGGCCGTGTCCACCAGCACCACGTCCTTGCCCCGCGCCTTGCCGGCGCTGACCGCATCGAAGCAGACCGAGGCCGGGTCGCCGCCGGCCTGGTGCACGATCTCCACCGTGTTGCGCTCGGCCCAGACCATGAGCTGCTCGCGCGCGGCGGCGCGGAAGGTGTCGGCCGCGGCCAGTAGCACCGTGGCACCGTCGTTGGAGAGGTGATGCGTGAGCTTGCCGATGGAGGTGGTCTTGCCCGCGCCGTTGACGCCGGCCACCATGATCACCGTGGGTTGGTGCGCGCCGATTGCCAGCGGCTTTTCCAGCGGGGCCAGCAGATCGGCCAGGGCATCGATGAGCAGGCTCTTGACGGCCGCCGGTTCGGTGGCCTTGTTTTCCTTGACGCGGCGCTTGAGGTCGTCCAGCAGGAACTGGGTGGCCGCCACCCCGGCGTCGGCCATCAGCAGGGCTTCTTCCAGCTGTTCGTAGAGCGCGTCGTCGATCTGCGTGCCGGTGAAGACGGTGCTGATGCTGGTCCCGGTCTTGCGCAGGCCCGCGCGCAGCTTGCCCAGCCAACCCTGGCGCGCCGGCTCCTTGGGTGCGGGGGTGGCTTCAGCAGGGGCTTTTTTCTTGAAAAAACTGAACATATGTAGCGTTCTTAGAATCAGAGCATTCTATGAAACGTCTACTCACCCTCTTTTGGCTCACCCTGGCCGTCCTGGCCACCCCGGTGCACAGCCAGCCCCGCGCCCAGCAATACACCCTGAAAAACGGCATGACGCTGATCGTGCAGCCCGACCGGCGCGCGCCGACGGCCGTGCACATGGTCTGGTTGCGTGTGGGGTCCATGGACGAGGTGGACGGTACCAGCGGCGTGGCCCACGTGCTGGAGCACATGCTGTTCAAGGGCACGCGCACGCTCAAGGCCGGCGAGTTCTCGCGCCGTGTGGCGGCCCTGGGCGGGCGCGAGAACGCCTTCACCAGCACCGACTACACCGGTTATTTCCAGCAGATCCCGGCCCGGCGCCTGGAAGACGTGATGAAGCTGGAGGCCGACCGCTTCGCCAACAACCGCTGGGCTGATAGCGAGTTCGTCAAGGAGATCGAGGTGGTCAAGGAAGAGCGGCGCATGCGCACCGAAGACAACCCGCGCTCCCTGCTGTATGAAACGCTGCTGGCCACGACCTACACGGCCTCGCCTTACCGCCGCCCCATCGTGGGCTGGATGAGTGATCTGGACAGCATGACGCCCGCTGACGCGCGCGAGTTCTACAAGAAGTGGTACGTGCCGGCCAATGCGGTGGTCGTGGTGGTGGGTGACGTAGACCCGGTCCAGGTCTGGCGCCTGGCCGACAAGCACTACGGCCGCATCCCGGCGCGCGCCGTGCCTGCGCGCAAGCCGCGCATCGAGCCCTTGCAGACCGGCCTGCGCCGGGTCGAAGTCAAGGCGCCGGCCGAGCAGGCCTATGTGAGCCTGGCCTTCAAGGTTCCGGGCCTGCGTACACTGAGCCAGGCCGACCCGGCCAACGACGATGCGCTGGCTCTTACCGTGCTGGCCGCGGTGCTCGATGGCTACAGCGGCGCGCGCCTGGAGCGTGCGCTGTCCCAGGGGGACCGTGTGGCCGACAGCGCGGGGGCCAGCAACGGCCTGCTGGGCCGCGGCCCGCAGCTCTTTGTGCTCGATGGCGTGCCCGCCCCGGGCAAGACCGCGGCCCAGGTGGAAGCCGCGCTGCGCGAGCAGGTGGCGCGTGTGGCCCGCGAGGGCATCAGCGCAGCCGAACTGGAACGCGTGAAGACCCAGTGGATTGCCAGCGAGGTCTACAAACGCGACTCGCTGTTCAACCAGGCGCGCGAGATCGGCACCTACTGGGTGCTGGGCCTGCCGCTGGACACCAATGACCAGCTGCTGGCGCGCCTGCGCGGTGTCACCGCGGCCCAGGTGCAGTCGGTGGCCGCCCGTTATTTCGGTGACGAGCAGTTGACCGTGGCCCATCTGCTGCCGCAGCCGCCCGATCCCAATCGCCCGCGCCGCCAGCCTGCCGCCGGCAGCCGTCATTGACATGAAAGCCAAGATGATTGCTATCAAAAACATAGCTGCCGTGCTGGGCCTCGGCCTGGCCTCCCTGGCCCAGGCCGGCATCCCCATCCAGCACTGGACCCAGTCCAGCGGCGCCGGTGTCTGGCTGGTGGAGAGCCCGACTGTGCCCATGGTGGATGTGCGCATCGACTTCGACGCCGGCGGCCGGCGCGACCCGAGCGTCCAGGCCGGCCTGGCCGGCGTGAGCGTGGCCATGCAAAGCAAGGGCATCCGGGCGGTGGGGAATGACAAAGCGCTGGACGAAAACGCACTCGGTGAAGCCTGGGCCGACCTGGGGGCCTCCTTTGCCGGCGGCGACAGCGGCGACCGCGTGAGCTTCTCCCTGCGCTCGCTGACCTACCCCGACCTGCTGGCGCGCGCCGTGGCCCTGGCCGCACGCCAGCTGGCCGAGCCGGCGTATCCGGAGGTCGTGTGGACGCGTGAACGCGAACGTCTGGTGGCCGCCCTGCGCGAAGCCAACACCCGGCCTGCCACCGTGGCCGCACGCACCTACAACCAGGCTGTGTTCGGCAGCCATCCCTATGGCCATGACACCAACGAGCAGACCCTGGCACGCATCAGCGTGGCCGACATGCAGGCCTGGCACACGCTTTACCTCCAGCCCTGCCGCGCCCGGGTGAGCATCGTGGGCGCGGTCACGCGTGCGCAAGCCGATGCCCTGGTCACGCAGTTGCTCGCGCGCCTGCCCTCCACGGCCTGCGCAGCGCTGCCGCCGGTGGCCGAGGTCCAGCCGCTGGGCGCCGCCGTGGAAAAGCGGATTCCCTTTGAATCGGCCCAGGCCCATGTGCTGATCGGCCAGCCCGGCTTCAAACGCGACGACCCGGATTTCTTCGCGCTGACCGTGGGCAACTACATCCTGGGCGGTGGCGGTTTCGTCTCGCGCCTGACGGAAGAAGTGCGCGAGAAACGCGGCCTGAGCTACAGCGTCTACAGCTACTTCAACCCCGGCCTGCACGCAGGTTCCTTCAGCATCGGCCTGCAGACCCGGCCCGACCAGGCCGCGCAGGCCGTGCAGGTGGCGCGCGAGACCTTGCGCCGTTTTCTTGCCGAGGGCCCCACCGGGGCCGAGCTCAAGGCCGCCAAGGACAACCTGATCGGCGGTTTTGCCCTGCGCATCGACAACAACCGCAAGCTGCTGGACAACGTGGCCAACATCGCCGCCCACGGCCTGCCGCTCGATTACCTTGACACCTGGACGCAGCAGGTCGCCAGGGTCACGGTGGCCGACATCCGGGCGGCCTTTGCGCGCAAGCTGCAGCCCGAGCGCATGGTGACCGTGGTGGTGGGAGGCCGTGATGGCCAGTAGAGCCCCGGCGGTCAAAACCGCGGTCCGGCCGGCCGCCAAAACCGCGGCCCGCTCCGCCGGCGAGGTGCGCATCATCGGCGGCCAGTGGAAGCGCAGCAAATTGCCCGTGGCCGACCAGCCCGGCCTGCGCCCCACCCCCGACCGCGTGCGCGAGACGCTGTTCAACTGGCTGGGCCAGGACTTGACGGGCTGGTCCTGCGTGGATGTCTTTGCCGGCACTGGCGCCCTCGGTTTCGAGGCCGCCTCACGCGGGGCCAAGGCGGTGACGCTGATCGAGCAGGACAGCACCCTGGTGGCGCAACTCAAGAAGATCAAGGAGCAACTGCAGGCCAGTGCCGTGCAGGTGCAGCGCGGCGAGGGCATTGCCGCGCTCAAGGCCTGGCCGCTGGCCAGTGCCGACCTGGTGTTCCTGGACCCGCCCTTCGACGCGAACCTGTTCGCCCCCGCCCTGCAGGCCGCCGCGCGCGCCGTGGCGCCGGGGGGCTACGTGTACCTGGAAGCGCCCTCGGCCTGGAAGGAAGAACAGCTGGCGCCACTGGGCCTGGCGCTGCACCGGCACCTGAAGGCCGGTGCGGTGCACGCCCATTTGTTGCAACGCAGCCAGCTGCTATAAAACGGGCATGCACAGGCCCTCGGGCGGTGCAGGCCCGGCTGCCCGGGCCATGCCCTTGCGCCGCCGTGCGTACGGAATCATCTTGAGCATTTGAAGACACATGATGCGGTTTCTCGAGACCCGTATACCCGCCCCCTTTGTGGCCGTCGCCATCGCCGTCGGCATGTGGTGCTTGCCGCGCGAACAAGCCATGACCGACGTCGTCGAAAGCCTGCGGCTGGCCACCATCGATCTCAGCATGAACCTGAGCGCGGTCGTGGCGCTGGCCGCCTTCCTGACGTTCTGGCGGGCCAGGACCACCATCAACCCGCTGCAGCCCGAGCGGGCCTCCGTGCTGGTCACGCATGGCATCTATCGTTTCACGCGCAATCCCATGTACCTCAGCCTGCTGCTGCTGCTCGTGGCCTATGCCAGCCACCTGGGCTCCTGGGTGGCCTTTGCCGGGCCCACCGCTTACGTGGCCTACATCACGCGTTTCCAGATCCTGCCCGAGGAGCGGGTACTGGCGGCCAAGTTCGGCGACGAGTTTGCCGCCTACAAGCGCCGCGTGCGCCGGTGGATCTGAGCCGGCCATGAGCACCCGCGCCGACGCGATCTTCAAGACCGTGCTGCAGATCGTGGCCATCGTGCTGCTGGTGCTGATCGTCGCCGTCATCCTGCACAAGGGCTATGGGGACATTTCCCGCCTGGCCAGCGAGCACTCGGGGGCGGACTTCTGGCGGGCGCTGGCGCGGCATCTCTTCAGGAACCTGTCCGGTGCCTGACAGCGGGCCCTGGGCGCGGGGGCTAGACTGCCGCCAGCCCACTACCTGGCCGCTCTCCATGAGAATCATCCTGCGCATCCTCGGTGCCATCGTCCTGGCTTTTGCCCTGCTGGTGGCGGGTTTCATCGCCTGGTCCTGGGCGCCCGACATTCCGGTGGAGCAGCTCAAGGCCCGCTGGGCCGCGGCGCCCTCGCAGTTCATCGACGTGGAGGGCCTGCAGGTGCATGTGCGTGACGAAGGGCCGCGCAACGACCCCCTGCCCATCGTGCTGGTGCACGGCACCGCGGCCAGCCTGCACACCTGGGAGGGCTGGGCCGGCGAGCTGAAGAAGACACGTCGTGTGATCCGCTTTGATCTGCCGGGCTTCGGGCTCACGGGGCCGAACGCGGCCAACGACTATTCCATGGCCGTCTACGTGCGCTTCGTCGCGGCGCTGGTGGGCAAGCTGGGCGTGCAGCGTTTTG
>CAUPQO010000081.1:0-13268 GCA_963513295.1 uncultured Hylemonella sp. | reverse complement strand
CGAGCTGCCGCCGGCCTCGCACATCCACCGGGCGCACCGTCCGGGCGCGAATGACGCCGACGTGGCCATCGCGCTGGACCTGCTGGCCGCGGCGCGCGAGCCCGTGCTCTTCATCGGCCACGGCGCTACCCTGTCCGAGGCCGGCCCCGAGATCACCGAGCTGGCCGAGAAGCTGGGCATCCCGGTCATTACCTCGCCCAATGGCATGGGCGCCATTCGCGGGGACCACCCGCTGGCCCTGGGTTTCATCGGCCGCAACGGTGCCTACCCGGCCAACGAGGCCGGCCGCCGCGCCGATCTGGTGATTACCCTGGGCACACGCTTCGACGACCGCAGCTCCTCCAGCTGGTTCGAAGGTTATTCCTGGAACTTTCCCAAGACCCAGCTGGTGCACGTGGACATCGACCCGCAGGAGCTGGGCCGCAACTACGCGCCCACGCTGGGCATCATGGCCGACGTGAAGGTGTTCACGCGCCAGTTGCTCAATGCGCTGCCCACCCGCAAGGACATCACGGCCACGCGTTACGCGCCCTGGCTGGCTCAGGTGCAGGGCTGGCAGGCGCAGTGGGAGAGTTTTGTGCGCCCGCACTTCGGCGACTCCACCAGCCCGCTGCGCCCCGAGTTCGTGGTGGGCACGCTGCAGAAGGTCTTGCCCGACGACGTGATCCTCGCGCTGGACTCCGGCGTGCACCACAACTGGTTCATGCAGTTCTGGCAAGCTAAAAGGCCGCAGAGCATGCTCAACAGCTGGGGCTACTCCAGCATGGGCTTTGGCGTCTGCGGTGTGATGGGTGCTGCGCTGGCTGCGCCGGACCGGCCCTGCGTGGCCGTGGTCGGCGACGGTGGTTTCACCATGGCGCCCTATGTGCTGTGCACGGCGGTGGAATACAACCTGCCTGTGGTCTGGATCATCTGGAACAACTTTGCCTGGGGGGCCATCCGTGACCTGCAGTACGGCTTGTTCGACGGCCGCGAGATCGGCACGGCCTTCTACCACGGTGAAACCGGCGCGCGCTACAACCCCGACTTCGCGGCCTGGGCCCGTGCCTGCGGCGCCGACGGCTACACCGTGACGCGCCCGCAGGACCTGGGCGCCACCGTGCAGCAGGCGCTGAAGAACAAACGCCCCTGCGTGATCGATGTGCACGTCGATGCCGAGGTGCGGCCCCCGTCGACCGGGACCTGGCAGCTGCCCCCCATCCCGTACAAGGAACCGATCTACGGCAAGCCGTTCAAGGCCTGACATTTCAAATCGAATCAATCAAGGATTTCCCATGAGCAAGAAGATTGCACTCGTCTTTGGCGGCACGCGCGGCATCGGCGCGGCCTCTGTGCAGAAACTGGCCGAGAGCGGCTACGACGTGGCCTATACCTACGTCAGCAGCGCGCCCAATGTGCCGGCCAGGATCGGCAGTGCCAGCACCAAGGGCTACCAAGTCGACATCCGCGAACCGGCGCAGGTGGCCCAGGTGTTTGCCGATGTGGCCAGGGACTTCGGCAGCGCCCCGCACTGCGTGGTGGCCAATGCCGGCATCAACGTGCCGATGGGGCCGCTGGCCGCTTTCGACCCCGAGAACTTCCGCAAGCTGGTGGAGGTGAACATTGTCGGCGCCTTCAACGTACTGAGTGCTGCGGCGAAACACGTGGTGGACGGCGGCAACATCATCGGCCTGACCACCTCCATGGTGCGCGTGGCCATTCCCGGCGGCGGCCCCTACACCGCGAGCAAGGCCGCGGTGGAAAGCCTGCTGCGCTCCCTGTCCAAGGAGCTCAGCGCCCGCAAGATCCGCGTCAATGGCGTGGCCCCGGGACCGGTGGACACCGACCTGTTCCGCGCCGGCAAGGACGAAGCCGCCATCGCCCGCTCGGCCGGCATGAGCCCCTTCAACCGCGTGGGCCAGCCGGACGAGGTGGCCGAGGTCGTGGCCTTCCTGGCTTCGGACAAGGCGTCCTGGGTGCATGGCCAGATCATCCAGCCGAATGGCGGCATGGTCTGATCATGCAAGCCGGATCATGAGACTCGCGGTCTTCACCAAGAACTACACGAACCCGGCCTACGGCGCGGCGCGCTTGGGCGCGGAACGTGCGGCCGCGGTCTTCGGCGATGAGGTGCTGCACTTCGTGCCGAACAAGGGTGACGACCCCGTGGAGCAGATCGCCTTGGTCGAGCAGGCCCTGGCCCTGCAGCCGCGCCCCGATGCCTTTGTGTTTTCGCCCGTGCATGCCAGCAAGGTGAATGCGGCCATCGCCCAGGTGGCGGCGGCCGGCATCCCCATGATCGGTTTCGTCAACCCGATAGCCGCCGCGCCCATGGTGAGTTACGTCAGCTCGGACGACTACCAGCTGGCGCTGGCCATTGCGCGCTACCTGTTCAAGCATCTGCAAGGCAAGGGCCGGGTGCTGGTGGTGACGGGGCCCGAGGAGTCCTACACCAGCCTGGAACGTCTGCGCGGTTTCCGCGACGCCGCGCGCGAGGTGCCGGGCATCGCTCTGGCGGGCCAGCTCGCTGGTGACTACGTGCGCGAGACCGCACGCGACCGTACGGCGGCCTGGCTGGATGCGAACCCGGCGCCCGACGCCGTGCTGGTGGCCAACGACATCATGGCCATCGGTGTGCTGGACGCGCTCGACGCCGCGGGCCGGACCGCGGCCGTGGTGGGGGTGAATGCCATCCCGCAGGCCATCGAAGCCATCGCCGCCGGCCGCATGCTGGCCACGGCCGACTTCAACGCCATGCAGATGGCCTATCTGGCGGCCGAATGCGCGGCGCGCCACCTGCGCGGTGAGCAGGTTCCGAAGGCCATCGAGCTACCGGTGCAGATCGTCGACCAGAGCAACTGCGCTTTGTGGAACCTGCCCTACGAGCAGCGCCCCGTCATCACACTCGAACAACTGAGGAGACAAAGATGAAGAGAAGCTTTCTGAAGCAACTGGGCCGCAGTCTGCTGGTCGCCACCCTGGCCTGCAGTGGCGCCGCCATGGCGCAGGACTACCCGAACAAGCCGATCCGTCTGGTGGCCCCCTTCGCGCCGGGCGGTGCGGTCGACATCCTGGCGCGCATCATCGGGGAGCGTCTGAGCACCCAGTACGGCCACAACGTGATCGTGGACAACAAACCCGGCGCCAGCGGCCACCTGGGCGCGCAGCTCGTGGCCAAGGCGCCCGGTGACGGCTACACCCTGATGGTGGGCACCATCGGCATCCACGCCGCCTACGCCAGCTACAGCAAGCTGACCTATAAGCCCAGCAGCGAGCTGCAGCCGGTGATGGTGATCGGCGAGGCACCCAATGTGGTGCTGGTGCCGGCCAACTCGAAGTACAAGAGCTTCGCCGATTTCCTGGCCGACGCGAAAGCGAATGCCGGGAAGATCAACTACGCTTCGGCTGGCGCCGGCTCCTCGGTGCACATGGTCACGGAACTGTTCCAGCTGGCGATCGGCCAGCGCATGAACCACGTGCCCTACAAGGGCAGTGGCCCGGCCCTGATCGACCTGATCAGCGGCCAGGTCGACGTGATGTTCGACAACATGTCCTCCGGCATGCCTCACGTGCACAGCGGCAAGCTGCGCGTGCTGGCCGTGACCGGCGCGTAGCGCGACCCGCGCCTGCCCGAGGTGCCCACCATCGCCGAGGCCGGTGTTCCCGGCTACAGCGGCACCTCCTGGTTCTCGCTGGCCGCGCCGGCCAGCATGCCCGCGGCGCTGGTGGCCAAGCTCAACCAGGACGTGCAGCGTGTGCTGGCCAGCCCCGAGGTGGTGGCGCGCTACGACAAGATGGGCATGAACTACACGCCCAACAGCCCGGCCGAGGCCGCGGCGTTTTTCAAGAGCGAAACCGACAAGTGGACCCGCGTGATCGAAGCGGCCAGGATTCAACTCGACTGACCTACCAACGAAGGAGACAAGCATGCTGAAAAAACTGATCCATCCGCTGCTGGTGACGGGCCTGCTGGCCGCCAGTGTCTGTGCCCAGGCCCAGGACGTTTTCCCCTCCAAACCGGTCAAGATCGTCGTGCCCTATGCGGCCGGCGGTCCGGCCGACCTGCTGGCCCGCGGCGTGGCCGAGAAGCTGGGCCCGCGCCTGGGCCAGCCCGTGGTGGTGGAGAACAAACCGGGGGCCGGCGGCCATACCGGTGCCGAGCAGGTGGCCAAGGGCCCGGCCGACGGCTACACCCTGGTGCTGGCCACCATCGCGCACAACGGCGCGGTGGCGCTGTATCCCAAGCTGCGTTACGAGCCCATGAAGGAGCTCAAGCCGGTGATCCTGCTGGCCGAGGCGCCCAGCATCCTGATCGTCAGGCAGGACCTGCCGGCCAAGTCGGTGCAGGAGCTGCTGGCTTTGGCCCGGGCCCAGCCCGGCAAGCTGACCTACGGCTCGGCGGGTAATGGTTCGGCCATGCACATGGCGGCCGAGCTGTTCCGCTACATGAGCAAGGTGGACTACGTGCATGTGCCCTACCGCGGCGGCGCGCCGGCCATGGCCGACCTGCTGGGCGGCCAGATCGACATGCTGTTCGAAAGCCTGGGCACGGCCCATCCGCAACTCAAGGGCGGCAAGGTGCGCGCCCTGGCCGTGACCGGCACCAGCCGCAGCCCCAGCCTTCCCGATGTGCCCACCGTAGCCGAGGCCGGCGTGCCCGGTTACGCCTCGGTGCCCTGGTACACGCTCTCGGTGGCCAGCGCCACGCCGGCGGCCGTGGTCAACAAGCTCAACACCGAACTCAACGCCGTGCTCAAGGACAAGGACCTGGTGCAGCGCTGGGACGGCCTGGGCATCATGGCCCTGGGCGGCTCGTCGGCCGATGCGCTCAAGCGCAACGAAGCCGAGACTGCGAAATGGACGGCCGTGATCAATGCGGCCAACATCAAGCTCGACTGAGAACTTGTGAATAAATCTACTGCGCGACCCGATCGCGGCGTTGGGCGGTGCTCGCCATCCTCACGTACTTCAAGTACGTTCCGGTGGCTGCGCTCCGTCCGCCTTGCGCTCGGGCCGCTCGCTACGATTTCTTCACAAGTTCTGAGGCGTGGTGACTGATGCGGCAGGAGCAGGTCTTTGATGTGGTGGTGGTCGGTGGTGGCGGCGCCGGCCTGGCCGCGGCCATCGAGGCGCGCGAGAGCGGGCGCAGCGTGCTGTTGCTGGAGAAGAACCCGGCGCTGGGCGGCTCCACCGCCTGGTCCATCGGGTCGGTGACGTCCAGCGGCACGCCGCACCAGAAGCAGCGCGGCATCGTCGACAGCCCGGCCGATCACTGGGCCGACATGCCGGGTTTTGCCGGCGAGCTTGACGCACGCGACAACCCCGAGCTGCGCCGCATCCTCTGCAACGAGATGCCCGCCACCTTCCAGTGGCTGCTGGATTCCGGTGTGCGTTTCATGGGCCCCATGCCCGAGCCGCCGAACCGCCAGACGCGCATGCACAACGTGCTGCCCAATTCACGCGCCTTCATCTACCACCTGGGCCGGCGCGCGCGCCGCGCCGGCGTGGAGAACCGCACCAGCATGCGCGTGACCGCGCTGCTGCAGCAGGACGGGCGTGTCACCGGCGTGGACGCCGAGGGCGAGACCGGCCTGATGCGCTACACGGCGCGCAGTGGTGTGGTGCTTGCCGCAGGTGACTTCACCAATGGCCCCGAGTTCAAGGCGCGTTTCATGGGTCCGCAGGAGGCCAAGGTGGAGGGCGTGAACCTCACCGCCACGGGCGACGGCCAGCGCCTGGGCGAGAGCCTGGGTGCGACCATCGTCAATGGCGACCTGGCCCTGGGCCCGGAGATCCGTTTCATCGCGCCGGCCACCGAGACCTTCGTGCGGCGCCTGCCGCCCTGGCGCTGGCTGGCGGTCTTCATGCAGTGGTCGCTGGACCATCTGCCGCAGGCCCTGCTGCGGCCTTTCATGATGAAGTTCCTGACCACGGCGCTGGCGCCTTCGACCACGTTGTTCGAGCAGGGGGCCATCCTGGTCAACCAGCGCGGCGAGCGTTTCGGCAGCGAGCTGGACCGCCCGGCCTGGCGCCTGCCCGACCAGCCCGGCAAGCTGGGCTACATCGTGATCGATGCCGCACTGGCGCAGCAGTTCTCCGCCTGGCCGCACTACGTGTCCACGGCACCCGGCATCGCCTATGCCTACATCCCCGACTACCGCCAGAATCGGCCCGATGTCTACGCCGAGGCGCCCACGCTGGCCGAACTGGCGCGCAAGCTGGGCATGGACGCGTCGGTGCTGGCGAGCAGCGTGGCGGGGGCCCCGGTGCGCCCCCTGGCCGCGGGGCCCTACGTGGCGCTGGGTCCGGTGCGTTCGGTCTTCGTGCACAGCGAAGGCGGCCTGATGGTGGACAGCCAGCACCGCGTGCTGGGCGCCGACGGCCTGCCCTTGGCGTGCCTCTACGCCGCGGGCTCCACCGGCCAGGGCGGCCTGCTGCTCAAGGGCCACGGGCACCACCTGGCCTGGGCTTTTGTCTCGGGCCGGCGCGCCGGCCGCTACGCGGCCCGGGCGGCCCCATCGGACACGCCCGACGGCAGTCGTCCTGGCCATCACTATCCGTGATACCCCCTTGTGCCCCACCCCCGCGCCGAGGCGGGGCACAACGTATACAGTGCATGCTTATCTTCCCAGCAAGGCACAGATCATGGATTTGCAACTCAAGGACAAGACGGCGCTGGTTACCGGCGCCAGCGCGGGCATCGGCCGTGGTATCGCCAAGACCCTGGCCGCCGAAGGCGTGCGCCTGGCCATCACGGCGCGCCGCGTGGACAAGCTCAAGGAAGTCGCGGCCGAGATCGTGGCCGCCGGCGGCCATGCCCCGGTGCTGATCGAGCAGGACATGTACGCGGCCGACGCCGCCCAGAACCTGGCCCGCGCCGCCATCCAGGGCCTCGGGCACGTGGACATCCTGGTCAACAATGCCGGCGGTTCGCGCAGCTTCAAGGACCTGCACGTGAGCGAAGAGCAGTGGCAGGAAGCCATCACGCTGAATTTCCACCGCCCGCGCCAGCTGGGCGACGCCCTGATCGACCAGATGATCGAGCGCAAGTGGGGCCGCATCGTCTGCATCACCGGCAAGAGCGAGCCCGAGCACATCAACGGCGCCTTCTGCGCCAAGGCCGGCATCCACAGCTGGGCCAAGGGCCTGAGCCGCATGGTGGGCCAGCACGGCATCACCGTGAACTGCGTGCCGCCCGGGCGCATCATCTCCGAGCAGATCATGCGCAACTACTCGCCCGAATACCAGAAGTGGCAGTGCGAGAACGAGATTCCCGTGGGCCGGTATGGCGAACCGGAAGAGCTGGCCAATCTGGTGACCTTCCTGGCCTCGCCGCGCGCCAGCTACATCACCGGCGCGGTGATCCCGGTCGACGGCGGTCTGCGCAAGTACCAGTTCTGAGTCAGGCGCGCTGCCCATGTCGTCATCGGCCCGGTCCGGTGGCGGCGCATGAATGTCCCGAACAGGGAGTGGAGTTGAACGTATGAGTCTGGACGTCCTGGTGATCGGCGGCGGCAATGCCGCGCTGTGCGCCGCCCTGATGGCCCGCGAGGCGGGTGCCAGCGTGCTGCTGGTGGAGTCCGCGCCGAAAGAATGGCGCGGCGGCAATTCCATCCACACGCGCAACCTGCGCTGCATGCACGATGCGCCGCAGGACGTGCTGGTGGATGCCTACCCGGAAGAGGAGTTCTGGCAGGACCTGCTCAAGGTCACCGGCGGCATCACCAACGAACACCTGGCGCGCCTGACCATCCGCGCCTCCTCCACCTGCCGGCCCTGGATGATCAAACACGGCGTGCGTTTCCAGCCTTCGCTCTCGGGTACCCTGAGCCTGTCGCGCACCAATGCCTTTTTCATGGGCGGCGGCAAGGCCCTGGTCAATGCCTATTACCGCAGCGCCCAGAACCTGGGCGTGCAGATCCGCTACGAGTCCCCGGTGGACCGGCTCGAGATCGTGGACGGACAGTTCAAGGCAGCTTACGTCAAGGGCGAGCGCATAGAGGCCAAGGCCTGCGTGCTGGCCGCTGGCGGTTTCGAATCCAACCGCGAATGGCTGCGCGAAGCCTGGGGCCAGAACGAGCGCGGCGAATGGCCGGCCGACAACTTCCTGATCCGCGGCACGCGTTTCAACCAGGGCGTGCTCATCAAGGACATGATGAAACATGGCGCCGACATGATCGGCGACCCCTCGCAGTCGCACTGCGTGGCCATCGACGCGCGCGCGCCCGAATACGACGGTGGCATCTGCACCCGCATCGACTGCGTCTCGCTGGGCGTGGTGGTGAACCGCGATGCCCGGCGTTTCTACGACGAGGGCGAGGACTTCTGGCCCAAGCGCTACGCGATCTGGGGTCGCCTGGTGGCGCAGCAGCCGGGGCAGATCGGTTACTCCATCATCGACAGCAAGGCCGTGGGCCGTTTCATGCCGCCGGTCTTCCCCGGCGTCAAGGCCGACAGCCTGCCCGAGTTGGCGCGCAAGCTCGGCCTGGACGAGGCCGCTTTCATGCAGACCATGAACGCCTACAACGCGGCCTGCCGCGTCGGCACCTTCGACCACACGGTCATGGACGACTGCCACACCGAGGGCATCGCCCCGGCCAAGACCCACTGGGCCCGGCCGCTGGATACCGCGCCCTACTACGGCTACGCGGTGCGCCCGGGCATCACCTTCACCTACCTGGGGCTCAAGGTCAATGACCGCGCCGCCGTGCATTTCGGCGGCCAGCCCAGCGACAACCTGTATGTGGCCGGCGAGATGATGGCCGGCAACGTGCTGGGCAAGGGTTACACCGCGGGTGTGGGCATGTCCATCGGCACGGCCTTCGGCCGCATCGCCGGCACCGAGGCGGCCCGCGCCGCTCTGAGTAACAAGACCATGGAGAAACAGCTTGCTGCAGCTTGAGACCCTGACCCGCGAAGCACGGGCACTGGCCAACGGCGAGGTGGTGCCCGGCAGCCCCGAAGCCGAAGTGGCGCGCCAGCTGCAGATCTGCAATGGCTGCCGTTATTGCGAAGGTTTCTGCGCCGTGTTCCCGGCCATGACACGCCGGCTGGAATTCAATGCCGCCGACGTGCACTACCTGGCCAACCTGTGCCACAACTGCGGGGCCTGTCTGCACGCCTGCCAGTACGCGCCGCCGCACGAGTTCGCCATCAACGTGCCCCAGGCCATGGCCCAGGTGCGGCTGCAGACCTATACGGACTACGCCTGGCCGCCCTCGCTGGGCAGGCTGTACCAGCGCAACGGCTTGACGCTGTCCATGGCCACGGCGGGCGCCCTGGCGTTTTTCATGCTGCTGACGCTCTGGCTCAAGGACACGCTGTGGCGTGTGCCGGCCTCCGCGGATTTTTACGGCATCTTCCCGCACAACCTGCTGGTGGGTCTGTTCGCACCGGTTTTCCTCTACGCCGTGCTGGCCCTGGGCCTGGGGGTGCGCCGTTTCTGGCGCGACGTCACGCCGGGCCGCGATTACACAGCCCCCGCGATCGCGGCCGTACAGGGCGGGGCTGCGCTGGAAGCCACGCAAGATGCGCTGCGCCTGAAGTACCTGGACGGCGGCCACGGCGAGGGTTGCCACAACGAGGACGACGCCTGGACCAAGCAACGTCGCCTGTTCCACCACGCCACCTTCTACGGTTTCATGCTGTGTTTTGCCGCCACCAGCGTGGCCACGCTTTACCACTACCTGTTCGGCTGGATCGCGCCCTACGACCTGCCCAGCCTGCCGAAGGTGCTGGGCGCGGTGGGCGGGGTGCTGCTGCTGATCGGCACGGCCGGCCTGTTCCGCCTCAACCTGCGCCGCCACCCCCAGCACGGCGATGCCGCGCAGAAACCCATGGACCGTGGCTTCATCGCCCTGCTGTTTTTCACCAGCCTGACCGGCCTGGCCCTGTGGTGGGCGCGCGGCACGGCCGCCATGCCGGCGACGCTGGCCCTGCACCTGGGCTTCGTGATGGCTTTTTTCCTGACCCTGCCCTATGGCAAGTTCGCCCACGGCATCTTCCGCGGCGCGGCCCTGCTGAAGTGGTCCATCGAGAAGCGCCTGCCGAGCAAGCTGCAGCTGAGCGACGACTAAGCCGGGGCGAACGATTTGTGGTGCACCGCTGCGACGGGCATCGGTTTTAATTCTTAGACGAGAGAGTGTTGCCATGGTGCAAGAAACTGCCGGCCCCGCCGGCGAAAGCTGGGACGAGACCCTGGTCCGTGTCTTCAAGGCGAACGAGATCAAGCTCATCACCTATGTGCCCGACAAGGTACTGGCCCCCCTGATCAAGCGCCTGCATGCCGACGACTACTTCACCGTGGTCTGTCCGGCGCGCGAGGAAGAAGCCGTGGGCATCGTGACCGGCGCCTACATGGGTGGCCTGCGCGGCATCGTGCTGATGCAGACCAGCGGCTTCGCCACCCTGCCCAATGCCCTGGCCTCGCTGACCGTGCCCTACCAGATCCCCCTGCTGATGCTGATCTCCGAGCGCGGTACCCTGGGCGACTTCCAGCTCGGCCAGGTCATCGTCTGCCGTACCATGCGTCCCATCCTGAACTCGCTCAATATCGAGAACTACGCGATCGAGCGCCAGGATGATGTCGAGTTCATCGCCGACCGCATGATCAAGCAGGCTTACGCCACCCAGGCCGCCGCCGCCATGATCCTGTCGCCGCTGCTGACGGCGCGCGTGAAGAAGAATTGAGGACCACCATGCAAGCTTTACTGCTCAACCCCGTGGGTCGCGAAACGGCCAAGGTGATGAACCGCTCCGACCTGACGCGTCGTCTGGTCGCGAAACTCAAGCACGAGGAAGCCGTGGTCGGTGGCATAGGCCACACCCACTTCGACCTCTGGGCCGCCGGCCAGCGCCCGCAGAACTTCTACCTGCTGGGCACCATGGGCTTGGCCGCGCCCATCGCCGTCGGTGTGGCGCTGGCCCAGCCGCAGCGCAAGGTGTTTGCGCTCGAAGGCGACGGCTCGCTGCTGATGCAGCTCGGCGCCCTGGGCACCATCGCCAACCTCAAGCTCAAGAACCTGGTGCTCATCGTCTGGGACAACGGTTCCTACCAGATCACCGGCGGCCAGCCCACGATGACCTCCTCCAATGTGGACCTGGTGGCGATCGGCCAGGGCTCGGGCCTGGTCCAGAGTGTCTGGGCCCGGGACGAGGCCCATTTCGAGGCCCTGGTCGAAGCCTCGCTCACGAGCGACGGCCCGCTCTTCATCTGCGCGCGCACCGACAACGCGCCGCCGGCCGGCGTGACCGAGCGCGATGCGGCCAAGATTCGCCACAAGTTCATGGAAGGCCTCAAGGTCAACACGCGCGGCAACCAGCAGACCTACGCCGGAGCCGCGTGATGGGCGCGCCCGTGGGACAGCTGCTGATCGCAGGCCAGTGGGTGGCTGGCGCCAGCCGCCAGGCCCTGACGGACAAGTACGACGGTGCGGTCTACGGCGAGATGGCCGTGGCATCCCCCGAGCAGGTGGCGGCCGCCGTGGCCGGCGCCGTGCAAGGGCAGCAGCAGTCCACGCTGACGCCCTACCAGCGCTACAAGATCCTGCTGGCCGCGGCGCGCATCGTCGAGTCGCGCATGGAGCCGCTGATCGAGCTGATGCGCCACGAGGCCGGTTTCACCCGCGCCGACGGTGACAACGAGGTGCGCCGCTGCGTGCAGACCTTCGAGCTCTGCGCCGAGGAGGCCAAGCGGCTCAATGGCGAGATGGTGCCCATGCAGGCGGCCGACGGGGTGAAGAACCGCGTCGGTTTCACCATGCGCTCGCCGCGCGGTGTGGTGTGCGTGATCACGCCCTTCAACTCGCCGCTCAATGTGCTGGTGCACAAGGTGGGCCCGGCCCTGGCCGGCGGCAATGCCGTGGTCATCAAACCCTCGGATTTCACGCCGCTGACGGCGGTGGTGCTGTGCGAGATCCTGATCGAGGCCGGCCTGCCCCCGCAGTTGCTGGCCCTGGTGCACGGCGACGGCACCGTGGTCGGCCCGCAGCTTTGCGCCGACCCCCTTATCGCCTTCTACGCCTTCACGGGCAGCACCCGTGTGGGCCGCGAGATCCAGCGCGCTGCCGGCCTGCGCCGCACGCAGATGGAGTTGGGCAGCATTGCCAGCACCATCGTCTGCCATGACGCCGACACGGCGCTGGCCATCCCCAAGATCCTCAACGCCGGTTTCCGCAAGGCCGGCCAGGTCTGCACCTCGGTGCAGCGCCTTTACGTGGACCGTCGTATCGCTGCCGATTTTGTGCCCCAACTGGTGGTCGCAGCGCAAAAGATGAAGGCCGGTGACCCGGCCGATCCGGCCACCATCATCGGCCCCATGATCAGCGAACACCATGCCAGGCGTGCCCAGTCCTGGGTGGACGAGGCCGTGGCCGCTGGCGCACGCCTGCTGACCGGCGGCCAGCGTGTGGGCAGCGTGATTCCCCCCACCATCCTCACCAACGTGAAACCCGAGATGAAGGTGGTCTGCGAGGAGATCTTCGCGCCCGTGATGTCGGTGATCGAATTCGACGGCATCGAGGAGGCCGTGGCCCAGGCCAATGCCCAGCCCTTCGGCCTCTCGGTCGGCCTGTTCACGGCCGACCTGCACACGGCCTTCACGGCGGCCAAGGCCCTGCGTTTCGGCGGCATCCACGTCAACGAGGCCTCGAGCGCGCGCATCGACGCCATGCCCTTTGGCGGCGTCAAGGACAGCGGCTTTGGCTGGGAAGGCCCGGCCTACGCCATCCGCGAGATGACCGAAGAACGGCTGATGACCATCAGCTACTGATCAACCGCATAGAGCCTGCTTTCATGATCATTGATCAACTGGCCGATTATTCCCAGAGCGAATCGGCCCGCCCCCTGCCGGCCGAGGTCACCCACCACGCCAAGCGTGCGCTGATCGACTGGTTCGCGGCGCTGTTTCCCGGCATCGCCCTGGCGCCGGGCCCGCAGCTCATGCGCACCCACGCGGACGAACTGGGACACGGCAAATCCAGCCTGCCGGGCCAGCGCACCATGGCCTTTGCCGCCACGGCGGCCTGGATCAACGGCAGCATCTCGCACGCGGCCGAGTTCGACGACATCTTCCGCGACGCGGTCTACCACCCGGGCTGCCCCACCATCGGTGCCGCCCTGGCCGTGGCCGAGGAGCGCGGCGCGAGTGGTGCTGACCTGCTCAAGGCCATCACCATAGGCTACGAGATCTCCACCCGCATCGGCGTGGCCGTGCAGCCCTCGCATTACCGCTTTTTCCACACCACCGGCACCATCGGCTGTTTCGGCGGCGCGGCGGCCACGGCGGCGCT
>CAUPQO010000080.1:0-13458 GCA_963513295.1 uncultured Hylemonella sp. | reverse complement strand
GCCGCTGCCGTGTCCCGCTCCAGCCGGTCCTGCACCTGGCTGGCCTCAAAACGGCCGGCCAGCCAAACCAGGGTGCCCAGCACCAGGCCCAGCAGCACCGAGCACACGCCCATGCCCAGGGCGTTGGGCATAAAGGGGTAGATACCGAACAGCAGGGCCGTGGCCAGCATGGCCCCGCTGATCACCAGCCACTCGCGCAGATGTGCGGCCAGCCAGGGCATGGCCAGGCGCACCAGCGTGGCGGCCAGCGCAAAGGAACCCAGCAGCATGCCGATGGTCGAGGCGCTGTAGCCGCGCTCGTGGCCCAGAACCGGCAGCACGAAGGTATGCACGTCCCAGCAGGACGAGAGGAACCAGGTCACCAGTAGCAGGCGACGCATCATGGGGTCGCGCAGCAGGTCCCAGGCCCGGCGTTTGCCCTGCTCCGCAGTTGTGGCAGGCGATGGCAGGTCTGGCGTGTGCCGTACCCACCACCAGGTCAGCAGCGGCAGCAAAGCCATCAGCAGGAAGGCGATGCGGTAGCCGTTCAGATCCCCCGCCTCACCGCCCAGCCAGACCCCAGCGTGGTCGATCAGCAGGCCGGCGGTCAGCGGGCCAAGGAAGTTGGACGTGGCCGGCCCGATGGACAGCCAGCTGAACATCTGCTTGAGCTCGGTGGCATCGCGTGCGGCACGGCCTACGTGCCGCTGCAGGGCAATCGATGCCGCACCCGTGGCGCCGCCGCTGAGCAACGCGGCCAGGCAGAGCAGGGGACACACGGGGAACAGCGCGGCGAATGCCGTGCCAGCCGTCGCGGCAATCACGCTGAAGGCGATGGGCCGGCGCAGGCCGTGGCGGTCGGCATAGCGCCCCGCCGGCAGGGCCAGAAAAACCTGGGTCAAGGCGAACAGGGCCATCAGCACCCCCACCGCCATCGCGCTGTAACCCTGTTTGAGCGCCAGCAGCGGCGCGGCCATGCGCAGGCCCGCCATACAGGCATGCAGACAGATGTGGCCGGCAATCAGGCGAGCCAGGACGAAGCGTGGCGCAGCACGCGTGGCGTTCACCCCTCGTCAGCCTCTTTGTCCACCGGCAGCAGGGCTTGCGCCTGCGTCTCCGGCAGGGCCTCAACCTGGCGCAATGCTCGCTTCATCACGTTGCTGCGGGTCTCTGCCTGCTGCAGCGTATTGAGCACGGTCTCGGTCTGTGTCTTGACCTTGGAAAGCACATCGCCGAACTTGTTGAACTCGGTCTTGACCGCACCCAGCACCTGCCAGACCTCGCTGGAACGCTTCTCCAGCGCCAGCGTACGAAAGCCCATCTGCAGGGAACTGAGCATGGCCAGCAGGGTGGTGGGGCCCGCCAGCGTGATGCGGTGCTCGCGTTGCAGGGCCTCCATCAGGCCGGGGCGGCGCAACACCTCGGCGTACAGTCCTTCGGTGGGCAGGAAGAGGATGGCGAAATCCGTGGTGTAGGGCGGCTCGATGTACTTCTCGGCAATCGACTTGGCCTCGAGCCGGATGCGCGCCTCCAGCGCCTTGGCTGCGGCCTCGGCCGCCACGGCATCAGCACGCTGCTGCGCGTCGAGCAGGCGCTCGTAGTCCTCGTTCGGGAACTTGGCATCGATGGGCAGCCACAAGGGCGAGCCGTCGTCGGACTTACCCGGCAGCTTGATGGCGAAGTCCACCACGTTCTTGCTGCCCGGTCGCGTGGCGATCTGCGCGGCGTACTGGTCGGGAACAAAGACCTGCTCCAGCAGGCCTGCGAGCTGCGCCTCCCCAAACATGCCGCGCGTCTTGACGTTGGTCAGCAGGTGCTTGAGGTCGCCCACGCCGGCCGCCAGGGTCTGCATCTCGCCCAGGCCCTTGTGCACCTGCTCCAGCCGTTCGGCCACCTGCTTGAAACTTTCACCCAGGCGGGCGTGCAGCGTGGTCTGCAGCTTCTCGTCGACCGTGGCGCGCATCTCGTCGAGCTTGGCGATATTGGTCTGCTGCAGTTGGGCCAGCTGGGCCTCCAGCGTGGCGCGCACCTCGGACATGCGCCGGGCGTTGGATTCGCTGAGTGCTTCCAACCGTTGCGCCAAGGTGTCCGACAGGGTTTTCTGCAGCAGGGCCAGCTGCTGGCCGAAGGCGTCGATCTGCGTGTTTTGCGTGCGGGTGGCTTCGGCCCCCTGCTGTACCAGGGTCTGCTGGAAGGTCGCCAGGTTCTGCGTCAGTTCCAACCGCGAACTGCGGGCCGATTCGGCGATCTCCTGGCGCAACTCGCGCGACAGCTGCTCGGCGGCCTGTGCCGACTTCGCGTCCTCGCGGCGCAGCACGAGGGCCAGCAGCAGCACCAGATTCAAGACGCCCAGCGCTAGCAGGGCCCACACCACAACAGGGTTCACACCGTTTTCCTCCAGGCTGCTATTGTGATTCATGCGCGGGGTGCATGAAGGCCCGCACAGCGCAGGGACAAAAGCTGCCATTACATTTGTACAAATATAATCACCGACATGAAGGCCGTTCGTTCCCCCGCCGCCGCTCAGGCGACCGCCAGCCCCGGCACGAAAAAGCCAGCGTCTGAAACCAGCGAGGATCCGGCGGTCGAATCCTTGCGGCGTTTCCGGCAGATTTTTGCGGCCGTGCGCACGCATTTCCGCCAGGTCGAGCAGGTCACGGGCACCGGTGCCGCGCAGTTGCGCGCCCTGAGCCTGCTGCGCGAGCGCCCGGGGCTGCGCATCAGCGAGCTGGCGCAGGCCATGGACATCCACCAGTCGACTGCCAGCAACCTGGTCAAGACCCTGGTCGACCGCAAGCTGGTCAGTGGCTTGCGCAGCGGCCAGGATGCCCGTGTGCTGCATCTGAACCTGCAACCGGCCGGCGAGAGGGTGCTACAGTGCCTGCAGGGACAGCACTACATCGGCGTGCTGCCCCAGGCCCTGCAGACCCTGCCCGCACGCGCGCTCAAACGCATGAACGCCGACCTCGACCTGCTGCTGGCCGCCATGCAGGCTGACCACGCGGCTGCCAAATCGCCGCTGACCTCGATCTGATTCCGGGCCGCCGCCCTGTCTGTGCAGGGAAAGGGGCGGCCCCTACTTTCCTGGAGGAACGATGATCGATCTGATGCTCAACTGGTCCGAGTGGATCAAACCCTCGGCCGGCCTGCCCACCGTGCAGTGGGCTCTGCTGCTGGCCCTGGCCGCGGCCGCCGGCCACCTGCTGCAGCGTTACCTGGGCCTGCCCAAGGTTCTAGGCTACTCCATCGTGGGTGCCCTGGCCGGCTTCTCCGGCTACACCACGGCCAGTTGGCCGCTGGACGGCATCGCCCGCTTCATGGTCGAAGTGGGCCTGTCCATCATGCTGTTCGAGGCTGGAGGGCGACTGTCGCTGCGCTGGTTCCGCCACAACCCCATGCTGCTGGCCCAGAGCCTAGGCGAAGCCCTGGCCACCTATCTGGCGGCCTGGTGGGTGCTGCACCTCTTCGGCGTCGATGCGTCCCTGCATGTCCCGCTGGCGCTGCTGATGGTTGCCACCTCGCCTACCGTATTGATGCGTGTGGCCAGCGACCTGCGTGCCAGCGGCCCGGTGACCGATCGCGTCGTCACCCTGGCAGCGCTCAACACCTTCTATGTGCTGGCCCTGGGCGGTGTCATGGCGCGCCTGCTGGGGCGCTCGCAAGCCACCCTGGCCGATGCCATCTATCCGGTGATCCTGCTGGTCGTGGCCTCGGTGCTGGTAGGTGCCTTGCTGGCCTACGCACTGCGCAAGGCCCTGCAGCTCATGAGTCCGACCAGCGAGAACACCGCCGTGCTGCAGCTCTCGCTGATCGCCGCGGGCACGGCCCTGGCCGCGCACTTCGGAGGCTCGGCGCCGCTGGCCGCCCTGCTGGCCGGCGTCCTGCTCAAGATCCTGCACCCGCGCCCCTGGTCCTGGCCGCGCCAGTTCGGCACAGCTTCGGCCATCCTGACCATCCTGATGTTCGTGCTGGTCTCCATGGCCGCTGCGCAGGCTCCCTGGAACTGGGGCGCCTGGAGCCTGATCGCCGCCCTGGTGCTGGCGCGCGCCCTGGCCAAGCTGGGAGCCATTGCCGTGGCAGGTTTTGGCAGCGGCGCCAGCCCGATGCAGGCCCTGTGGACGGCGGGTGCCCTGTGGCCCATGTCGGCCGTAGCCCTGCTGCTGGTATCCCAGTTTTCCGAATTTGCACCCGCCATTGGGCAGCCGGCGGCGGCCATCGCCATGCCGTTGATCCTCTTAATGGAGGTGCTGGGCGCGCTCATCGCCATGCTGGCCCTGCAGCGCGCCGGTGAAGCCGGACGCCCGCCGGCCATCCGGCGCGTCAAACCCGAGGGAGAGAATACCGATGCCGCTTGAAGCCTTCAACCATTCCGAAGCCCTGACCCTGGGTGTGGAGCTGGAACTGCAGCTTGTCAACACACACGACTATGACCTCGCGCCCTATGCCGACGACATGCTGCGCCTGATGGCCAAGCGCAAGCTGCCCGGCAGCGTGGTGCCGGAGATGACCTCGAGCATGATCGAGATCTCCACCGGCATCTGCCACTCGCCGTCGCACGTGCAGGAAGAACTGGGCCAGATCCGCGACGCCCTGGTGCAGTGCGCCGACAAGCTCAACATCGCCGTGGTCGGCGGCGGCACCCACCCTTTCCAGCAGTGGCACGAGCGGCGCATCTACGACAAGCCGCGCTTCCGCCAGCTGTCCGAGCTCTACGGCTACCTTTCCAAGCAGTTCACCATCTTCGGCCAGCACGTGCACGTGGGCTGCCCGGACGCCGACAGCGCCCTGCTCATGCTGCACCGCATGTCGCGTTACATCCCGCACTTCATCGCGCTCTCGGCCTCCTCGCCCTACGTGCAGGGGCACGACACAGCCTTCGATTCGGCGCGACTGAACTCGGTGTTCGCCTTCCCGCTGTCGGGACGTGCGCCCTTCGTGCTGAACTGGGACGACTTCAACGCCTACTTCGACAAGATGACACGCACCGGCGTGGTCCGCAGCATGAAGGACTTCTACTGGGACATCCGGCCCAAGCCGGAGTACGGCACCGTCGAGATCCGCGTCTTCGACACGCCGCTCTCCATCGAGCGCGCGGCCGCGCTGGCCGGTTACGTGCAGGCGCTGGCCGCCTGGTTCCTGAAGGAAGCCCCGTTCGAGCCGGTGGAAGACGATTACCTCGTCTACACCTACAACCGTTTCCAGGCCTGTCGCTTCGGGCTCGATGCGGTCTACGTCGACCCGGCCAGCGGCACCCACCTGCCACTCAAGGAGCACATCCTGGCCACGCTGGACCGGGTTCAGCCCTACGCCACCACGCCGGGCTCGGGGGCAGCACTCGAACTGCTGCGCAACAGCACCGAGCGCGGACTCAACGATGCGCGCTGGCTGCGCGATGTGCAAGCCAACGAGCAGTTGCTGGGCGAGGTCACACGACAGGCCGGCCTGCAGTTCCGCAAGGCCAGGGCAGCCCAGGGCTGACTCAGGCCTTCAGAAACTGGGGGTTCAGGGGCGTCAGGCCCTTGCCCTTGCTGAAGAACTCGATCAGGTTGTCGGCCGCCAGCTTGGCCATGGCCTTGCGCGTGGGCACGCTGGAGCTGGCAATGTGCGGGGTCAACACCACGTTGGGAACAGTCAGCAGGTCCGGGTGTACCTTGGGTTCACCCTCGAATACGTCCAGGCCGGCCGCGGCGATGCGCTTGTCGCGCAGCGCCTGGGCCAGGGCCGCGTCGTCGATGATGCCGCCACGGGCGATGTTGACCAGCGTGGCCGTGGGTTTCATCTGCGCGAGTTCGGCCGCGCCGATGGCATGGTGCGAGGCCGCCGAGTAGGGCAGCACCAGCACCAGGTGGTCAGCCGACTTGAGCAGTTCTTCCTTGCTGACGTAACGCGCCTTGCATTCGGCTTCGGTCGCCGCATCGAGGCGCGACCGGTTGTGATAGATCACGTTCATGCCGAAGCCATGCGCCCCGCGGCGGGCAATGCCCTGGCCGATACGGCCCATGCCCAGGATGCCCAGCGTCGCGCCATGGATGTCGGAGCCGGCGAACATGTCGTAACTCCACTTGGTCCATTTGCCTTCGCGCAGGTAGATCTCGCTCTCGGTGATGCGGCGGGCCGTGGCCATCATCAGCGCAATGCCGTAGTCGGCCGTGGTCTCGGTCAGCACGTCGGGCGTGTTGGTGCCCAGCACACCGCGCGCCGTCATGGCATCGAGGTCGAAGTTGTTGTAACCCACGGCCATGTTGGCGCAGATCCTGAGCTTCGGACAGGCGGCGAGCACTTCGCCGTCGATACGCACGCTGCCCGTGGTGAAAGCACCATCCTTGTCGCGCAGCTTCTCGATCAGCTGGGCGCCGGTCCAGGCCTCATCAGCCTGGTTGGATTCGACGTCGAAATGCTGCGACAGGTGCGCAATGGTTTCGGGAAAGACGGCACGGGTGACGAGGATGCGGGGTTTGCTCATGGCAGGGGCTTTCAATTAACGGAACCAGATGAAGGTCATGACGACGAAGAGGGGCAGCAGGATGGCGCCCGACCAGAGCATGTAACCGAAGAAACTCGGCATCCTCACGCCACGGTCCTCGGCGATGGCCTTGACCATCAGGTTCGGCGCGTTGCCGATGTAGGTGTTGGCCCCCATGAACACCGCGCCCGCCGAGATGGCGGCCAGGGTCGGTGCCAGCGGGGTCATCAGGATCGCTGGGTCGCCACCGGCGGTGTTGAAGAACCCCAGGTAGGTCGGCGCGTTGTCCAGGAAGGAACTCAGGACACCCGCCGCCCAGAAATACATGGCGGGATCGGGCGAGCCGTCCGGTCGCGTCACGGCGGCCACCACGGCGCCGAAAGGGCCGTTCACACCTGCCTTGAGCATGGCGATCACGGGAATGATGGTCAGGAAGATGCCGGCAAACAGCTTGGCCACCTCCTGCATCGGGGCCCAGGAGAACTGGTTGTTGACGTGCGCGTCCAGGGGCGTGATCTTCAGTGACAGCAGGGTGACGATGAGCAGGCCGACATCGCGCACCAGCCCCGGCAGGCCGACCTCGGTGCCCAGGATGTCGAAGACGATGCCCGACTTCCAGAAACCGCTGAGCAGCACCAGGCCCACGATGACCCCCAGCAGCCAGAAGTTGCTGGCCCCCTCGAAGCCGATGCGTTTGCTGTCGGGCGTGGGATCGACCGGCAGGATCTCCTCGCGCCGGTGGTAGTACCAGCTGTCCATGGCGTAGAACAGCGCCAGCAGCACGCCCACCAGGAACAGGGTTTCCGGGAAGATGTGGCTCAGGGTCCAGAAGAAGTCCACCCCCTTGAGGAAACCCAGGAACAGGGGCGGGTCGCCCAGCGGCGTCAGCGAGCCGCCGGCGTTGGACACGATGAAGATGAAAAACACCACCACATGCGCCTTGTGCCTGCGGTTGTCATTGGCGCGGATCAGCGGGCGGATCATCAGCATCGAGGCACCGGTGGTGCCCATGAAACTGGCCAGCACGGCCCCGATGGCCAGGATGGCGGTGTTCAGGCCCGGGCTGCCGTGCAGGTTGCCGCGGATATGGATGCCGCCGGCCACCGTGAACAGCGCCGTCAGCAGGATGATGAAGGGGATGTACTCGGCCAGCAGGGCATGGACGAGGTTCACCAACGCCGTGCCGGGGCCGAAGGCCAGCGCAAAGGGCAGCAGGAAGGCCAGGGACCAGGCCGCCGCCACCTTGCCGAAATGATGGTGCCAGAAGGTCGGCGCCAGCAGCGGCATGACGGCGATGGACAGCAGGATGCCGGCAAAGGGCACACCCCATACGGCCGAGAGCCGGCTGCCGTCGAATTCGGCCGCCATCGCCAGACCGGGACACAGGGCCAGCCATCCCAGGGCCAGGCCCCAACGGTATCGTTTCATTGTCGTTCCTCTTGTTATTCCAGCCAGTGGGTGAATTGTTCAGCCGGCACACGCGGCGTATGAAAGCTGTTGACGACGGCAGACGCGTCGGCATGACCCAGCGCCATGCCGCAGACCAGCATCTCCTCGGGACCTGCGCCGATGTGTGGCAGGATGATCTTCGCAAAACCGTTCCAGGCCGCCTGCGGGCAGGTGTGCAGGCCACGCGCGCGCGCCGCCAGCATGATGTTCTGCAGGAACATGCCGTAGTCCACCAGCGAGCCGCGGCCCATGACACGGTCCAGCGTGAACATCAGGCCCACGGGGGCATCGAAGAAGCGGAAGTTGCGCTGGTGCTGGGCGTGCATCCTGTCCTTGTCGCCCTTGGTGATGCCCAGCAGGCCGTAGAGTCCCCAGCCATTCTCGCGCCGTCGGTCGATATACGGGCTGACCCATTGCTCCGGGTAGTAGTCATAGGCCTCCCGGTACTCGGCCGCCAGCGAAGGATCGGCGCGCAGTGCCTCATGCGCGGCACAAACTTTCTCCACCAGGCTGTCGCGGCTGGCACCCCGCAGCACGTAGACCTTCCAGGGCTGGGTATTGGTACCCGAAGGCGCGCGGCTGGCCAGTTGCAGGATGTCCTGGATGACTTCAGGCGCCACGGCCTGTGGCGTGAAGGCGCGCACGGACATGCGCGTCTGGATGGCTTCGTCTACGGTCATGGTATTCAGGTCAGGGTTTCAAGCGCCGTCCGCAGGGGCGCCGGAAGGGGTGCCGGCCGGCGGGACAACCGGTCCACGTAGACATGCACGAAATGCCCCTGGGCGGCCGCGAATTCCTCGCCCTGGCCATAGAGGCCGACCTCGTAACGCACACTGGAATGACCCAGCCGCGCCACGCGTACGCCGGCCTCGACCGTCTGGGGAAAAGCCAGCGAGGCAAAGTAGTTGCACTGGGTCTCGATCACCAGGCCGATAGTGTCGCCACCGTGGATGTCCAGCACGCCCTGCTCGATCAGCCAGGCGTTGACGGCGGTGTCAAACCAGCTGTAGTAGACGACGTTGTTGACATGGCCATACACATCGTTGTCCATCCAGCGGGTGGTGATGGGGCGGAAGACCCGGTAAGCGCTGCGCGGAAGCGGCCGTGGTTTCTCGTTGGGGTTGTTCATGCTGCCCCTGATTTTGCCAGCCCCCAGCCTCGGCCTTTCAGGTGCTGCCCATGCCGCCATTGCGCCCGCCCACCCTTCAGGGTTTCTAGGCTGCCAGGCCTAAATTGCTGCAAAGCAGCAAAAACCTCTTGCATTCGGAATGGGGCTGCCTAAAATTGGTCTCATGCTGCAATGCAGCAAACATGGTTCCCCAACCCATCCTTCAAGGAGTTTTCTATGCTGACCGTCGAACAAGTCCTGGCCGCCAACAAGGCCAACGTTGAAACCCTCTTTGGTCTGACCGGCAAAGCCTTTGAAGGCGTGGAAAAGCTGGTTGAACTGAATCTGGCCGCCTCACGCGCCCTGCTGGCCGAGTCCGCCAGCCAGACGCAGACCGTGCTGAATGCCAAGGACCCGCAAGAACTGCTGGCCCTGCAATCCGGCCTGCTGCAGCCGCTGAGCGAAAAGGCCGCCAGCTACAGCCGCGAGATCTATGACATCGCCGCCGTGACCAGCGCCGAATTCGGCAAAACCTTCGAAGCCCAGGTCGCCGAAGCCCAGAAGAAATTCCTGGACGTGGTCGATAGCACGGCCCAGAACGCCCCGGCCGGCTCCGAAACCGCCGTCGCCCTGATGAAGAGCGCCGTGGCTGCGGCCAACAACGTGCTGGAAAGCGCCCAGAAATCGGCCAAGCAGGCAGCTGCCTTGGCTGAGTCGAATTTCAAGGCAGCCACCGTCAGCACCGTCGAAGCCGGCAAGACGGCTAGCAAAAAGCGTTGATTTTTAACGCGGGATAGACCCAGTTTGTAGAGGCTTTACTGAAGAGCCTTTACAACAAGGGAAAACCCTGACATAATTCATTTATCGGAAAACAGAATATTTTTTGTTTTCCAGTTGGTTGTCTCCTCGGGTCCTTTCGTAACCATCAGGTTCAGGGATCCCTTCAAAGCCCCGTCCCTGACGGGGCTTTTTTTTACCTCACGGGGCGCATTCCGGCTTCGATAGCCTGGCGCAACTGCGGCAAGGCCTGCTGCATGGCCGCACGCCCGGCCTGAATGGCGCGGTTGCGTGCGGCGAAGTCGGCCCCCGACACCCCGTTGAGCGCCGGACGCACCACCACCAGATTACTGCCTAGCAGTTCCAGGCTGTTGATGCTCTTGCTCATGATGCTGAAGGTCTGCAGCAGGATCTGGAACACATCACCCGGCGCATTGGCCTCGGGCTGCTGCGAGATATCCACGGCAATCACCAGTTCCGCCCCCATCTGGCGGGCCTGGCGCACCGGTACCGGGGCCACCAGGCCGCCATCCACATACTCCCGCCCGGTGATGCTCACCGGCTGGAACAATCCGGGCACGGCGCTTGAGGCCCGCACCGCGGTGGCGATGTCGCCGCGTTCGAACAGCACCCCCTGGCCGCTTTGCAGATCGGTGGCCAGGATGCCCAGCGGCATGGCGAGTTCCTCGATGCGGCGCCCCCCCACCTGCTGGTGAACGTAGCGGGCCAGGGCGTCCCCACGCAACATGCCACGGCTGAACAAGGGCAGCGTCCAGTCGGTGAAGGTGGCCTCGTCCATGGTCTCGGCGGTGCGTTGCAACTGACTGCCATTGCGTCCGCTGGCATAAAGCGCCGCCACCATGCTGCCGGCCGAGGTGCCGGCCACCAGATCGGGCCGTATGCCGGCCTCTTCCAGCACCTGGATCACACCCACATGGGCAAAACCACGCGCCGCGCCGCCCCCCAGGGCCAGGCCGACACGCGGGGCACGCTTGAGTTCGACCGGCGTGGACAAGTCCGGCCCCGGTTCCGGCGGCGCCATGGCGCAGCCTGCCAGCACGAGGCACAGGGCGGGCCACAGCAGGTGCCGCCCCCGATATCGCATCAAGGTCATTAAAGTATTGAGAATGATTTGCATTTTGTATATCATCTGAGTTCCGAATTCTGATCCGAGCCTAAGACATCATGTTCAAGCGAATTTTCACCCTCTCCCTCTTCACCCTGCTGAGCAGCACCCAGGTGCTGGCCCAGGAGCAGGTCGTCAACATCTATTCCGCCCGCCATTACCCGAGCGACGAGGCCCTCTACAGCCAGTTCAGCCGCAACACCGGGATCCGCATCAATCGCGTGGATGCCGATGATGCCGGCATTCTGGCCCGCCTGCGCGCCGAAGGGGCCGCCTCCCCGGCCGACGTGATTCTGCTGGTGGACGCCGCGCGCCTGTGGCGCGGTGAAACCGAAGGCCTGTTCCAGCCCGTCAAGTCGGCCGTATTGGACGCTGCCATTCCGGCCCAATTGCGCGGGGCGGCCAATGCCGAGGGGGCCTCGGCCTGGTACGGCTTCTCGACCCGGGCCCGTGTCATCGTCTACGACAAGATCAAGGTCAAGCGTGAAGACGTCGACACCTATGAGGAACTGGGGGATGCCAAGAACAAGGGCCGCCTGTGCATCCGCTCCGGTTCGCACCCCTACAACCTCTCACTCTTCGGTTCGGTTTACGAACACTTGGGCGAAGCCCAGACCGAAACCTGGCTCAAGGGCATGGTCGACAACATGGCACGCGCGCCCAAGGGCGGCGACACCGACCAGATCCGCGCCGTGGCTTCGGGTGAATGCGCCGTGGCCGTGACCAACAGCTACTACCTGGCGCGCCTGATGCGCTCCAGCAAGCCCGAAGACCAGTCCGTGGTGGAGCGCATCGGTGTGGTCTTCCCCAACCAGTCCAGCTGGGGTACCCACGTGAACATCGCCGGCGGTGCCGTGGCCAAACATGCCAAGAACCAGGCCAACGCCGTGAAATTCCTGGAATACCTGGCCAGCGCCCAGGCGCAGGAACATTTCGCCAATGGCAACAATGAATGGCCGGCAGCCAAGGGCGTGAAGCTGGACAATCCGGCCCTCAAGGCCATGGGCGGCAACAGTTTCAAGAGCGAGACCATCCCGATCAGCGTGGTCGGCAGGAACTCGGTCAAGGTGCAGCAGATGCTGGACCGCGCGGGCTTCCGTTGACCCTCCCGCACCCATGAAAAAAGCCGGCGGAATCCGCCGGCTTTTTCTTTTGCCGACTGACGATCAGTCGGCCGTAGCCTCTTCAGGCTTGGCCTTGCCTTCCTTCTTGGGCAGGGGCTGGATGTCGAGCGTAACCTCGGTCTTGCTCTCGTCCTTGTCCTTGTCGTCCAGGTCCACCGTCAGGCGGCCGCCCTCGGTCAGGCGACCAAAGAGCAACTCGTCGGCCAGCGCACGACGGATCGTGTCCTGGATGAGCCGCTGCATCGGGCGCGCTCCCATGAGCGGGTCGAAGCCCTTCTTGGCCAGGTGCTTGCGCAGCTTGTCGGTGAAGGTGACTTCTACCTTCTTCTCGGCCAGCTGGGTCTCGAGCTGCAGCAGGAACTTGTCGACCACACGCAGGATGATGTTCTCGTCCAGCGCCTTGAAGCTGACCATGGCGTCCAGGCGGTTGCGGAACTCCGGCGTGAACAGGCGCTTGATGTCGCCCATCTCGTCGCCGGCCTGGCGCGGGTTGGTGAAGCCGATGGTCGACTTGTTCATGGTCTCGGCGCCCGCATTCGTCGTCATGATGATGATGATGTTGCGGAAGTCGGCCTTGCGTCCGTTGTTGTCGGTCAGCGTGCCGTGGTCCATGACCTGCAGCAGCACGTTGAAGATGTCCGGATGCGCCTTCTCGATCTCGTCGAGCAGCAGCACGGCATGCGGCTTCTTGGTGACGGCCTCGGTCAGCAGGCCACCCTGGTCGAAACCGACATACCCTGGAGGCGCGCCAATCAGGCGGCTCACGGCATGGCGCTCCATGTACTCCGACATGTCGAAACGGATCAGCTCGATGCCCATGATGTAGGCGAGCTGCTTGGCCGCTTCGGTCTTGCCTACACCGGTGGGCCCGCTGAAGAGGAAGGAACCGATCGGCTTGTCGGCACGCCCCAGACCGGAGCGCGCCATCTTGACGGCCGCGGCCAGCACTTCCAGCGCCTTGTCCTGGCCGAACACCACGCTCTTCAAGTCACGTTCGATGGTCTGCAGCTTGCTGCGGTCGTCGTTGGACACGTTGGCCGGGGGAATACGAGCGATCTTGGCCACGATTTCCTCGACCTCGGTCTTGCCGATGGTCTTCTTGCGCTTGGACGGTGCCAGGATGCGCTGGGCGGCACCCGCCTCGTCGATCACGTCGATGGCCTTGTCGGGCAAGTGGCGGTCGTTGATGTACTTGGCCGACAGCTCGGCCGCCGCCTGCAGCGCCGCATTGGCGTACTTGACGTTGTGGTGTTCCTCGAAGCGCGACTTCAGGCCCTTGAGGATGTCGATGGTCTCCTGCACGCTGGGCTCGACCACGTCGACCTTCTGGAAACGACGCGACAACGCCGCATCCTTCTCGAAGATGCCGCGGTACTCGGTGAAGGTGGTGGCACCGATGCATTTGAGCTGGCCACTGGAGAGCGCCGGCTTG
>CAUPQO010000079.1:0-13548 GCA_963513295.1 uncultured Hylemonella sp. | reverse complement strand
TGGATTGCCCGGCTCGACGGCCGGCTGGTCTACGTCAATGCGCGCTGCGCGGCCCTGCAGGGCAAGGCGCCGCAAGACCTGATCGGCCAGCGTTATCTCACCCTGTACGCCCCCTCGGGGCAGGACGCGGCCGAAGCCTACTGGCGCGGCGTGAGCGAAGGCCAGGACAGCGCGCCGCGCGAGCTCCTGCAGCTGGCCGATGCCGGGCGCGAACTGCCCATGCTCAGCAGCGGCCTGCTGCTGCGCGACGCCCGCGGCCGCGGCGAACTGCTGGCCTGCACCGCGGTGGACATCAGCGACCGCAAGCAGGCCGAAGAAAAGATCCACCAACTCGCCTTCTACGACGTGCTCACCGGCCTGCCCAACCGGCGCCTGCTGATGGACCACCTGCAGCACGCCCTGGCCGCCAGCGCGCGGCACGGCAGCGGCGGGGCCCTGCTGTTCATCGACCTCGACCACTTCAAGACCATCAACGACACCCTGGGCCACGACGTCGGCGACCAGCTCCTGCGTGAAGTGGCCGCGCGCCTGCGCTACTGCGTGCGGGTGGGGGACACCGTGGCGCGCCTGGGCGGCGACGAGTTCATCGTGCTGATCGAGGACCTGGGCGATGCCCCCGAGATCGCCGCCGGCCAGGCCGAGGCCGTGGGCCGCAAGATCGTGGCCGCGCTGAGCCAGCCCTACCCGCTGGGCCCCGGCCTGCAGCACAGCACCCCCAGCATCGGCGTGGCCCTGTTCACCAACGGCCAGGTCCAGGCCGACGAACTGCTCAAGCAGGCCGACCTGGCCATGTACCAGGCCAAGGCCGCCGGGCGCAACAGCCTGCGCTTCTTCGACCCGCGCATGCAGACGGTGGTGTCGGCGCGTGCCGCGCTGCAGAACGACCTGCGCGCGGCCCTGCACACCGGGCAGCTGGCGCTGCACATCCAGCCGCAGGTCGACACGGCCGGCCGCCTGATCGGGGCCGAAGCCCTGCTGCGCTGGACGCATCCGGTGCGCGGCAACGTCTCGCCGGCCGAATTCATCCCCGTGGCCGAAGAGAGCGGCCTGATGCACGAGCTGGGGCTGTGGGTGCTGCAGCGGGCCTGCAGCCTGCTGGTGGCCTGGGCTGCCCAACCCGCCTTGCAAAAACTCAGCCTGGCCGTCAACGTCAGCGTGCAGCAGTTCCGGCATCCGGACTTCGTCTCGCATGTGCTCGAAACCCTGCTGGGCACCGGGGCCAGCGCCGCGCGGCTCAAGCTGGAGATCACCGAAAGCCTGCTGATGGACGACGTGGAAGGCGTGATCGCCAAGATGGAGGCCCTGCGTGCGCATGGCGTGAGCTTCTCGCTCGACGACTTCGGCACCGGCTACTCCTCGCTGACTTACCTCAAGCGCCTGCCGCTGGACCAGCTCAAGATCGATGCCTCCTTCGTGCGCGACCTGCTGAACGACCCCAACGATGCGGCCATCGTGCGCACCATCATCGCCCTGGCGCGCAGCCTGGGCCTGCAGGCGGTGGCCGAGGGGGTGGAAACCGAGGCGCAGCGCCAGGCCCTGGCCACCGAGGGCTGTCTGGCCTACCAGGGCTACTACTTCAGCCGGCCGGTGTCCGCCAGCATTTTCGAGGGGCTGGCCGCGCAGGCCCTGCCCTTGCCGGCGGCCATGGAGTAAGCTGGCAACAGTGCATACCAGAAGCAGGAGCAGCCCATGAGCAACAAGGCAGACCCCGGCGGCTTCGGCCCCTTCGTACCGGGTTTCGATTTCCTGCAGAAACTGGCCCAGGGCGGCCAGGCCCCCATGGCCGGCTGGGTGGCGCCCACCCTGGACCCCGAGGCGCTGGATAAACGCATCACCGAGCTCAAGGCCGTGCAGTTCTGGCTGGACCAGAACGCCGCTGCGCTCAAGGCCACCATCCAGGCGCTGGAAGTGCAGAAGATGACCCTGGCCACGCTCAAGAGCATGAACGTGCCCATGCCCGGCGCGGGCATGGCCTGGCCCATGCCGGGCGCCGCGCCGGCGGCCCAACCCGCGGCGGCACAGGCGCCCAAGGCGGCACCCGCCGCCCCGGCCGACAAGCCGGCCGCTGCCGCCGCGCCCCTGGCCGACCCCATGCAGTACTGGGGTGCGCTGACCCAGCAGTTCCAGCAGATCGCCGGCCAGGCCATGAAAGACGCGGCTGCGCGCAGCGCTGCAGCCGCCGCCCCGGCCAAGCCGGCGCCCGCCGCCAAGGCCGCGAAGAAAGCCGCCCCGCGCAAGCCCAAGTCCGTTTGAGACGCCGATGAAAAACTTTCCCCTGGCCCACGCCACCCACCCGCAATGGCGCATGGCCGCCGCGCTGGTGCTGGCGCAGCTGCGCGCGCAGCTGGCCCTGCCCGGTGCCAACCATCCCACGCTGGCCCTGCTCTACATCACCGATCACTACGTCGCCGAAGCCGAGGCCATCCTCGCCCACCTCAGCGCCGAGCTGCCCGAAGTCACCGACTGGGCCGGCACCGTGGGCGTGGGCATAGCCGCCACCAACGTCGAGTACTTCGACGAGCCGGCCATGGCCGTGATGCTCTGCGACCTGCCCAGCGACCAGTACCGCGTGTTTTCCGGCGTGGCACCGCTGGGCCTGGGTTTCGAGCCGCACACCGCGCTGGTGCACGCCGACGGCCATACCCCCGAACTGTCCGAGCTCATCAACGAGATGGCCGCGCGCACCGACAGCGGCTACCTCTTCGGCGGCCTGGCCGCCAGCCGCGGCGAGAGCGTGCAGTTCGCGCTGGGCGGTGACGGCTTCATCCGCGGCCAGGGCCGCTCCACCGGCGTGTTCCATGGGGGCCTGAGCGGCGTGGCCTTCGGCGCCGGCGTGTCCGTGGTCTCGCGCGTCACCCAGGGCTGCTGCCCGGTGGCCGGCAGCCACGCCATCACCGAGGCCGAGCGCAACGTGGTCTACCAGCTCGACGGCGAACCCGCGCTGCAGGTGCTGCTGCGCGAGCTGGAGGTGACACTGGACGAACCCGAGCAGGCCCTGGGCGCCGTGCGCGCCACTCTGGCCGGCCTGGTGAGTCCGCAGGACGTGGCCGCTGACGGCCGCGCCATCAACCGCACCGGCAACTTTGGCAGCGACGTGCGCGTGCGCCACATCATCGGCCTGGACCCGCAGCGCGGCGGCGTGGCCCTGGCCGAACTGGTGGAAGAGGGCATGCAGCTGGCCTTCTGCCAGCGCAATGTGCAGGCCGCGCGCGCCGACCTCATGCGCATCTGCGCCGAAATCCGCGAGGAACTGGAGCCGGAAGAGTTGCCGCTGACCGCGGGCGGGCTGGAGACCGAGCCCCCCGCGCAGACGCCCAAGCGCATGGTGGGCGCCGTCTACGTCAGCTGCTCCGGCCGCGGCGGCCCGCACTTCGGCGGCCCCAGCGCCGAACTGCAGATCGTGCGCCACGCGCTGGGCGATGTGCCGCTGATCGGTTTCTTCGCCGGCGGCGAGATCGCGCGGCATCACATCTATGGCTACACCGGCGTGCTGACGGTCTTCCTCTCGGCGTAGGGCCCTAGCCCGGCGGCCGGGTCTTGAGCAGGTCCTCGCGGCACAGCGGCCCGTCCACCGGGTTCTCCAGGCTGTGGGCTATCGCCGTCACCAGCGCGTGCGCCTCCTCGGCGCTGAAATGTTCCATCAGGGGCCGCGCCACCGCCGGCGGCAGCCGCACCACGGCGGGGCTGCCGTCGGCGCGTGTGATGCTCAGGCTGGCCACCTGGTGGCTGCCCCAGTCGGGCCGCGCCTCGGCGCGTTGCATCTGTTCCTGCATCAGCGCCTCGTAGTCGGCCTCCAGGGCTGCCAGGGTGTCGTCGTCGGGCTCGGCGATCAGCTCGACCACCCAGCCTTCCATGGCGTCTTCGCGCGTGCTGTTCACCAGTGCCCGCGCGACCAAGCCCTGCACGAAACGGTCGCGCAGCTAGGCATCGAAGAACACATAGCCGGCGGCCATGGTGTGGGGCTTATTTGTCCTTGAGCTTCATGATGCCCAGGGCGTTCATCACCATCTTCTCGAACAGCGGCTCCGAAGTGCCGGCCTTCATCTTGCGCATGAAGTATTTCTCGAAGGCGATCTTGGCCAGGTGCACCCACTTGCCCTGCGAGAACCAGTTCACGTTGCGCGGCGGGATCTGCGGCAGCGCCACGAAGCAGGCGCCGGTGTCGCCGAAGTCGGCCAGGCACACAGCGTTCCAGGTCGCCTTGGTGGAAGGCTGCTTGCCGTCGAGTTCGTCGCGGATGTTGTGCGCCGTGGCCGTCACCATGGACTCGATCATGTAACCCGTCTTGGGCGCACCCGTGGGCACCGGCGTGGCCTCCACCGGGGGAATGGCCACGCACACGCCCACCGCGTAGATGTTCTTGTACTTGGGGTTGCGCTGCTGCGGGTCGATCAGGATGAAACCGCGCGGGTTGGTCAACCCCTCGATGCCGAACACCGCGTCGATGCCCTTGAAGGCCGGCAGCATCATGGAGAACTTGAAGTCCAGCACGTGTTCCTTCTTCGGTGTGCCGTCCTCGTTGTGCTCGGTCACGTACATCTTGCCGGCTTCCACCTTGGTGGTCTTGGCATTGCAGATCCACTTGATGTGGCGGTCGCGCATGACCGATTCCAGCAGGCCCTTGGAGTCGCCCACCCCGCCCAGGCCCAGGTGGCCGATATAGGGCTCGGCCGTCACGAAGGTCATGGGCACCTTGTCGCGGATCTTGCGGCGGCGCAGGTCGGTGTCCATGATCATGGCGTACTCGTAGGCCGGGCCGTAGCAGGAGGCCCCCTGCACCGCACCCACCACCACATGGCCCGGGTTCTTGATGAATTCCTGCCAGTCGCGCTCGGCCTCCACCGCATGGTCCACGTGACAGATCGAGTGGGTGTAACCCTTGGGGCCCAGGCCCTCGATCTCGTCGAAAGCCAGCTTCGGCCCGGTGGCGATCACCAAGTAATCGTAGTCCACCGTGCGGCCGTCGTCCAGCTCGACCTGGTTCTTCTCCGGGTGCAGGCGCTTAGCCCCCACGCCGATGAAGTCGATCTTCTTTTTCGCCAGCACCGGCGCAATGTCGAGCTCGATGTCCTCGCGCTTGCGCCAGTCCACCGCCACCCAGGGGTTGGACGGCACGAAGTGGAACTTCGGGTTGTTCGAAATGACGGTGACTTTGTCTTCCGCGCGCGCCAGCGCACGCATCTCATACGCCATCGGCATGCCGCCGATGCCAGCGCCGAGGATCACGATATGGGCCATGGTTCTGTCTCCTGGTGTATGCCGCGCCTGCCATCGGGCGCGGCTATGGAGGAGTTATAGGCACGGGGGTACCAACCCGGCTTGATCCATATCAATCCGAGGACAGGGAGCTGCAATGTCGCTGTGCAGAAAAAGCCGCGTTCACCGACGCAAGGCTTCGAATCCCCGGCGCGTTGGAGTCCGAACCCGCCACCCGTCTGCGAAAGATCGCGTGGCACCATGTGTATGGCTACACGGGGTGCTGACGGTGGTTCTGGCAGATTAGGCGGTCAAGCGTTCTTGGCGCTGAAACTGGTTGCTGAATGGAGGCAGAAAGGCGAGGAGAAGAACGGCGCCCCAGCAATATGCGGAAAGGTAAAGTGCCGCGGCGGCATAACCTGATTGGGCCGCAGCACCGGCAAGCGCGACAAAAGGCAGTGCCAGCACGGTGATGAGTAAGGAAAGTTTCGGTGCCCACGGGCGCAGCATGTACAGGCCGTAGTAGGCCGCGAGCGTGGTGATCAACAGAACTACTCCAAGGCCTCCCAGCAAAAAGACGCGGGGCATGGAGATTGCCTGGGCCTCAGCTTCCATAGCCTGATGAAACGCTTCTGCTAAAAGTTCAGGAAATACCAAGTCAATGGTGCCACCAAGAATGGCAACGAGGAGGGAAGCGATGAGAAGAAGGCGGAAATTACGGACTGTGATGGTCATGGTCAAGGTTCAGCGTGATGATGCGCTGGATTCTAGGGAGCCAATGGGTTTTGGCCATCCCCCAAAAGGGTCACCCAACAACAGTTTCTAGATGACAGCGGATAACTACTGGCGCCGCAGCGCAGCAAAGGCCTCGAACTCCCAACTCCGCATCGCCAGCAGCAGGGTGTAACCCTCGCGGTCCTTCTCGGGCAGCTTCTGGTCGGCCTGGTGCTGCTGGGCAAAGTCCTGCGCTACGCGCTGCAGGCGTTCCATGAAAGAGGGCGCCAGGCTGCGGCTCACGCTGCCGTGCACCAGCAGCAGGCCCTCGCCGTGGCCATCGAAACCGCCGCTGTAGTAGTCCAGCAGCGCGTGCTCGCGGAAGTAGTCCATCACCGGGCCGTGCGGGCGCCAGCGGAAGGTCTTGGCCAGTTTCAGCCGGTAGCGGTTCAGCGGCCGCAGCTCGATGATGCCGATGCGGTCCAGCTGCGCCAGGTACTTCACGCCCTCGGCCTCGCTGAGCCGGTAACTCGCCACGATCTGCTCCAGCGTCCACTGGCTCAGCACGCAGATCGCCACCAGCAGCAGTTTCTTGTCGGCCACCACGGCCTTCTCCTGCTGTTGTGTCAGTTCGGCCAGCAGGGGCTGGGCGTCGGCTACACGGCGCGCCAGCTCGCCGAAGTCCAGCTTGAGCGCGCGGCAGATCGCGTCTATGCGCGACAGCGGCATGTCGCCCCGGGCCAGCATGCGCTTGACGCTGCTTTCCGCCATGCCCAGCTTCTTCGCCAGGTCGGCATAGGTCAGGTGGGCGGCCTTGAGTTCCTTCTTCAGGGCCAGGACGAGGTCGGCGGTGGTGCTCATGGCTTGTTCTTTGGGGTGTCGCGGTGGTATCGATTATCGATACTCCCGGTAGACAGAAGTGTGGAAGTCGCATGAAATGGCCCCTTGGGCGATGCGTGCGCCCCACAGTGCGGCCATCGTTACTCCGGAGCCTTTCCATGACCCCACCGCTTTCCCGTGCCGAAGCCTGGCTGTTCTTCGCCGCATTGGCCCTCGGTCTGCTGGCGGCCTTCGCGCCGCCGCTGGCGCAAGCCCCGCACTTCCATGATTTCGCCGACCAGCGCAGCTGGCTCGGCATGCCCTGCGCGCTTGATGTGCTGAGCAACCTGCCCTTTGCGCTCTTCGGCCTGCTGGGCCTGCGTGTGCTGGGCCGCGTGCCGCAGCTGGGCGCCACCCAGCTCCGGCTGGCCGCGCTGTTCTTCGGCGGCCTGCTGGTCACCGCCCTGGGGTCCGCCGTTTACCACTGGGCACCGGACGACGCCGGCCTGGTCGTGGACCGGCTGGCCATGACGGTGGCCTTCGCGGGCCTGCTGGGCCTGGGCGCGGCCTTGCATCTCAGCGCGCGGGCGGGGCTGGCCCTGGCCGCGGTCGTGTTGTTATTGGGCCCGGTCACTGTGGCCGTCTGGGCTGCCCAGGGCAACCTGCTGCCCTGGGCCCTGCTGCAGGGCGGTGGTTTGGTGCTGCTGGGGGTGCTGGCTTTCATGCAACCTTTGCCTGGCGCGCTGGCCGTGCGCTGGGGTGCCGTCATCGCCATCTACGTCGTGGCCAAGCTCTGCGAGCAGGCCGACCACGCCATCTACCAGGCCACGGGCGAGATCATCTCGGGCCACAGCCTCAAGCACCTGGTGGCCGCATTCGCCGCATGGCCTGTCATCAGCGCGCTGCGCGCGCTCGGGCAGAATGCCACTCAACAATAAACGGAGGAGACCATCTTGAGTAACAAGAACAACATCGCCCCGGCCCCCGCGGTCCCGGGCCACGGTGAGCATCCCAACCAGTTCGCCCTGCTGCGCCAGCGCCGTTTCGCCCCCTTCTTCTGGACCCAGTTCACCGGCGCCGCCAACGACAACCTCTTCAAGTTTGCCTTCACGGTCATGGTCACCTACCAGCTCAGCGTGGGCTGGCTGCCGCCTGCGCTGGCCGGCCTGGTGATCGGCGCGCTGTTCATCCTGCCCTTCGTGCTCTTCTCCGCCACCAGCGGCCAGCTGGCCGACAAGTACAACAAGACGCGGCTGATGCGCTTCACCAAGGACCTGGAGATCGCCATCATGCTGATCGCGGCCTGGGGTTTCGTCATGGGGCAGGTGGGCGTGCTGCTGGGCTGCATCTTCCTCATGGGCCTGCAGTCCACGCTCTTCGGCCCGGTGAAATACGCCTACCTGCCCGAAGTGCTGGGTGAGCGTGAACTCACCGGCGGCAACGGCATGATCGAGATGGGCACCTTCGTGGCCATCCTGCTGGGCAATGTGGTGGGCGGCCTGGTGGTAGCCATGCCCGAAGTGGGCCACCAGAACGTGGCCTTTGCCTGCGTGGCCCTGGCCATCGTGGGCCGCGCGACGTCCGCGCGCATCCCCATGGTGCCGGCGACCGACCCTACCCTCAAGATCAACTGGAACCCCTTCACCGAGACCTGGCGCAACCTGAAACTGGCCCGCGGCAATATCGTGGTGTTCCGCTCCCTGCTGGGCATCAGCTGGATGTGGTTCTTCGGCGCCGTCTTCCTGAGCCAGTTCCCCAGCTTCGCCAAGGAGGTGCTGCACGGCGACGAGCAGGTGGCTTCGGCCCTGCTGGTGGTGTTTTCCATCGGCATCGGCACCGGCTCGCTCCTGTGCGAGCTGCTGAGCCGCCGCCACGTGGAAATCGGCCTCGTTCCCCTGGGCGCTATCGGCATGAGCGTGTTTGCGGTGGACCTTTACTTTGCGTCACGCGGCCTGCCGGCCTCCGACATCATGGGCCTGGCCGCCTTCCTGGCCCAGCCCGCCCACTGGCGCGTCATGGCCGACCTGCTGCTGCTCAGCCTGTTCGCCGGCTTGTACAGCGTGCCTATGTACGCGCTGATCCAGCTGCGCAGCCCGGCCACGCACCGCGCGCGCATCATCGCCGCCAACAACATCCTCAACGCCATCTTCATGGTGGTCAGCTCCGTGCTGGCTGGCGCCATGCTGGCGCTGGGTTTCAGCGTGCCGCAGGTCTTCCTGGCCGTGGGCCTGGCCAATGCGGTGGTCGGCGCCTACATCTTCCTGTTGGTGCCGGAGTATTTGCTGCGCTTCGTGGCCTGGGTGCTCACGCACTTCGTCTACCGCTTCAAGGTGAGGGGCGAAGAGCACATCCCTACCACCGGCCCCGCCATCCTGGCCTGCAACCACGTGAGCTTCATCGACGCGGTGCTGCTCATGGCCGCCAGCCCGCGGCCCATCCGCTTCATCATGGACCACCGCATCTTCAAGATCCCTGTGCTGGGCTGGCTCTTCAAACTGGCCAAGGCCATCCCCATCGCCCCGCGCAGCGAAGACCCGGCGGCGTATGAAGCCGCCTTCGCCGCCGCTGCCCAGGTGCTCAAAGAAGGCGACCTGCTGGCCATCTTCCCCGAAGGCGGCATCACCAAGGACGGCACGCTGCAGGAGTTCAAGGGCGGCCTCATGAAGATCCTGGAACAGCAACCCGTGCCCGTGGTGCCCATGGCGCTGACCAATCTCTGGGGCTCCTATTTCAGCCGCGTGGAATTGGTCGGGGGCAAGCCCACGGCCATGGCCAAGCCGTTTCGGCGGGGGATCTTCAATGCGGTGGGCTTGAATGTAGGGGCGCCGATTGCGGCGGGTGAGGTGCAGTTAGAGGGGCTGCGGGTGAAGGTGGCGGGTTTGCTCAATGAGTGAGCTCGCCAATAAACAATCTCAATCAGGAGGGTGTTCGCATGGTCGTTTTCTTAATTGACGCAGACAATCTCAATGCTCCCGGGTGGATTGAAGAGGCTTGCCAAATGCTTGAGGCGACTGAAGGGAGTGTGTCGGTTCGGCGCGCATATGGCAGCGCTGAAAATCTGAAGGGTTTGGCCGATGTTTTGAGCACTTGGGCCATACGCCCCTTCGTCAACCTGTCGCTCTCAAAAAATACGACTGATCTTGCTTTGGCGGTCGATGCGATGGAGTTGGCCTGTCAGACGCCACGACCGACAGTGCTGGCGATCGGTTCGGGTGATGCCGACTTTGCACCTTTGGTGGTCAGGCTTCGCGAGCGCGGGATCCGGATGATCTGCATCTCTGGACGTAACAAGATGGCTCAGGAAGTGGTTCATGCCTACGACAAAGTCGTCTTGGTCGGATCTGAGAAAAAGGCAAGACACGCTCCTCATTCAGACATGGAGGAGCCCACTGCGCCGGCCAAGAAGTCGGCGGCTAAGAAAACTGCATCGAAAAAAGCGCCTGCTAAAAGTACAGTGTCCAAGAAAGCGGTGGCAAAAAAAACCGTCGAGAAGAAGTCGGGTGATGCACGGGGCTTGGTCACGATTCAGCAGATTCTTAATGCTGCGCCCGCTCTGAAGTCGGGAGAGCCCCAAGCTCTTGGGGATATTGCCAAGTCACTGCATGACGCAAAGCTCCTAGGGAAAAATGCGACATCGACCAAGCTGTTCAAGAAATACCCTGATCAATTCGAACTTTCACCGGTGAAGCAGCCCAACAAGGTGCGCTACATACATTAGCTATTTGTCGGGAGTGAATTTAGAGTGCGGGACCAGGTCTTGCACCCCAACACCCGTAGTCCTATTCTTGGCGTAACACGCAGCATCACCACCAAGCGATGATGGAGCGCCCATGAAAAAACTCCCCCTCAGCAAAGCCTTCACCCTGCTCGAACCCGGCCCCGTGGTGCTGATCACCACCCATGACGGCCAGCGCCCCAACGTCATGACCATTTCCTGGACGATGGTGGTGGACTTCACGCCCGTGTTTGCCATCACCACCGGGCCGTGGAACCACTCCTTTGCCGCGCTGCGCAAGACCAAGGAGTGCGTCATCGCTATTCCCCCTGTGGACCTGCTGGACCAGGTGGTGGGCGTGGGCACCTGCTCGGGCACCGACACGGACAAGTTCGAGAAGTTCAAACTCACGCCCCTCAAAGCCAGCAAGGTGAAGGCGCCGCTGATCCAGGAGTGCCTGGCCAACATCGAATGCCGGGTGATCGACTACAACAGGAAACACGGCGTCGTTTTCCTGCAAGGCGTGGCCGCCTGGGTGGACGCGACGCGCAAGGAGCGGCGTTTGCTGCATGCCGTGGGCGACGGCACCTTCATCGCCGACGGCCGCAAGCTGGACCGCCGCAAGGCGATGGCCTCCAAGCTCCCGGCTGGCGTCTAAACCCGGCCCGGGGCGGGCCAGCCCTCCAGTTGCTGCAAGGCCTGCAGCAGTTGCGCGCCCGCAGCATCCAGCGCGCCGTCGTTGCGCACCTCGATCAGCCGCTGCGCCTCGCCCGGGCGGTAGGCGCCGGCGCGTTGCACGCGTTGTGCCACCGTGTCGGCACTCTCGCGGCCGCGCGCCAGCAGGCGCTGCTGCAGCACCTCGGCGCTGGCCGTGATGTGCAGCACCGTGAGCTCGGGGTACTGCAGCTGCGCTTCGGGCAGGTAGGCGCGTGAGCCGTTGAGCAAAACCCAACGGCCCGCCTGCAGCGGCGCCAGTTCCTGGTGCCGCACGCCGTAGAGCAGCTCGTGGGCCTCCCAGTGCAGGCCGAAGGCCTGTGCATCGCGCAGGCGTTCGAAGCTCGCGGCGTCCACGCTTTCGTGCGCCTCGCCGCCGGCCTCTGCCGCGCGGTTGATGGTGCGGCGGGCCCAGTGCAGGGGCAGCGCGGGGGGCAGCCGCGCGCGCAGCCAGGCCAGCAGGCTGTCCTTGCCGGCGCCCGAGGGCCCCATGACGTAGAGCAGGCGCTGGCTCATGCGCCGGCTTCCGTGCCCAGGGGCACGTGCTCCAGCAGCACGAAGTCGGCACCCGGTGTGGGTTCGGCCAGCAGGGCCACGGCGTCGAAACGGCTGGCCGGCAGGTGGGCGAACCAGCGTTCGGCCGCGGCCTGCAGCGCGTCGACCACGGCCGGCTCGACGCCGCGCAGCGGGCCGGTGAGCGAGCAGTGGAAGCGGTAGCGCTCCAGCACGTAGGGGTAGCCCCAGCGCAGCAGCAGCGCGTCTTCTTCCGGTGTCAGGCCGGCGGCGCGGCGGCGCTGCAGTTCCGCGGGCGGCAGCGGTGCGGCCAGGGGCTGCAGCTGCGTCACGCAGGCCCGCTGCACGGCGTTGATGGCCGGCTCGGCGCCGGTGGGCACCATGGCCAGGAAGTCGTCCAGCCGCGCCACCTGCAGGGCCGGCAGATCAAAGGGCTGCAGCTGGCGGCACAGGGTGTACACGGCATCGCGCAGCTGCGCGGGGCTCACGCCTTCGGCCAGCGCAAACGGCGCCTTGAGCGTGCCGTGCCAGCCATAACGGCGCGGTGCGGCCGTCAGGCGCAGGAACTCCGCGGCCGGCAGGCCCGGGATCTCGGGCGGCGTCAGCGCCTGTTGGCTGGCCGCGCAGCGTCCCAGCCAGCGGCTGCCGGCCTGCCACTCGGGGCTGTCCGGGCGCGGGGCGTAGTAGATGGCGTAGCGGTAGGCCGGCTCAGTGCTCATCGTGGCTCACCGTCAGCTTGACGCGATCGCCGGCGAACCAGGCGGTGGCGTATTCGATCGGCACGCCCTGCGGGTCCACGTTCACGCTCTCCACCTGCAGCACGGGGCGGCTCTGGGCCTGCTTGAGGATGGCGGCGACTTCGGCGTCGGGCATCAGGGCGGTGATGCGGCTTTCGCGGCGCGTGTAGTCGGCCACGCCGTGTGCCGCAAAGGCGGCGGTGATGGAGCCGGTCTCGCGCACCACGGCTTCAAGATTGGCAAAACGCGGCAGGGGGAAAAGGCGCTCGCTGACCTGCAGCGGTTGCTGCTCGGCCTCACCCAGCACACGCAGCCACAGCAGCGTGCTGCGGGCCGGCAGCTGCAGCGCGCGCGCCTGGGCCGCCGTGGCGCGCACGGTGCGCGCGGCCAGCACCTGCAGGCCGCCGCGCAGGCCGGCCTGCGCCAGGTTCTGGTGGTGACGGGTGCGCTTGCCCAGCGCCAGGTCCACCGCGAAGTCTTCCACGTAGGTGCCGCTGCCCTGGCTGATGCGCACCAGGCCCTGGCTGCACAGGCTGGCCAGCGAGCGGCGGATGGTGTGGCGGTTCACGCCGTACTGCTCGGCCAGCGCGTGTTCGGAGGGCAGGCGCTGACCCGGGGCGTAGACCCCGCGGCCGATGGCCTCGGCCAGTTCGGTGGCGATGCGGGTCCAGAAACTCTCGCGCCCGGCCGGCGCGGTCTGGAGGGAGTTGGGAAAAGTCGTGGTGGCTGTCATGAAACCTACATCAAGGGTCTTTAAGCTGGCGGCAGTAAATCAAATTGTCTAGACAACTTCAGGATAGCAGAGTGATGTTTCACGCATTTGACAACCCGGGCCCGGCCCGGCCCCTGGTCCGCGCGGACTGGATGGCGCTGCTGGCGCGCGCGCCGCAGGAGCTGCTGGAGTCCGTGCTGGGCCCGCAGGCCGGCGCCACGCCGCGCTGGCTGCGCGCGCCCGAGACCGGGCTGATGATGGTGCAGGGCCGCGCCGGCGGCACCGGGGAGCGTTTCAACCTGGGCGAGGTCACGGTCACGCGCTGCGCCCTGCGCCTGGACGAGGCCGGCACCAAGGCGCCCGTGGGGGTGGCCTATGTGCTGGGCCGCTCGCACCGCCAGGCCCAGCTGGCCGCGCTGGCCGATGCC
>CAUPQO010000078.1:0-13569 GCA_963513295.1 uncultured Hylemonella sp. | reverse complement strand
CGCGCCCTACATCCGCATCACCGAACAGGGTTGGAAGCTGCGCTTCAACTCCCTGACGCCCGAGGACGTCAACGACCCGGTGGTCATGGACGCCTTCGCCAAGGCCGCGGCCCTGGTCGAACTCAAGTCACCCACGGGCCCGCAGGTGGATCTGCTCACGCGCCAGCCCCTGATCGATGCCACGAAGATCACCGTGCCGACCATGCTGATCCACGGGCAGTACGATGATGTGGCCGATCTGGCTGGCCTGCTGCCCTTCTTCACCGCCCTGCCGAATCCGGACAAGCAGTACACCGTGGTTCCTGACGGCGGACACATGCTGCACCTGCAGAAAGGACATGCGCGCTTTCAGCGGGCGGTGGCTGACTGGTTCGCTTCGCGCTGAGTGCGGAGCGAAGCCGTGCTGCCTGAGCTTGTCGTAGGCCCAGTGCATTTCGACAGGCTCAACGCGAACGGGGGTCACGGTATCGCTGGACAAAATAGCGATCAATCGGTAAAGTAAGGATTCCTTACTTTGCGCCATCTGCCATGCTCGCCAAGATCACCGCCAAGAACCAGCTCACGCTGCCCAAGAGCGCCACGCAGGCCGTGGGTGCTACCGAATATCTGGACGTGCAGGTGCGCGACGGCCAGATCATCCTGACGCCGGTGCGCATCCAGCGCGGCGACGCCGTGCGTGCCAAGCTGGCCGAACTGGGGCTGGGCGAGGCCGATGTGGCGGATGCTGTGCGCTGGGCGCGTGCTTCTGTAGCGGCGCCGATGGCGGCCGAGCCTGCCAAGGCCTATAGGGCGCCAGCCCGCAAGAAGACCGCCACCCGGAAGACGACGGGATGAGGCTTTACAAAATCGCTGCAAGCCCACCCACTCCGTTCGCCCTGAGCGTGTCGAAGGGCTCATTGAGCCTGCTCAGGACAGGCTTCGACAGGCTCAGCCCGAACGGTACATCTGGTGGCTTACCCGAAAATCCTTTGTCATGACGGCGCCCCTGCGCGTAGTGCTCGACACCAACGTGGTGCTCTCGGCGCTGGTCTTCGGCGGTGGCCTGCCGGGCGCAGTGCGCGCGGCTTGGCAAAGCGGCATGCTGCGCCCGCTGGCCAGCGCGGCCACGGTGCAGGAACTGGTGCGTGTGCTGGCCTATCCCAAGTTCCGCCTGAGTGCGGCCGAGCAGGAGGAGTTGCTGGCCGACTACCTGCCTTATGTGCAGACGGTACGCATTTCGCAACCGCCGCCAGCCGTGCCGGCTTGTCGCGATCCGCTGGACGAGCCCTTCATGCAACTCGCGCTCGCGGGGAAAGCGCGCGTGCTGGTCAGTGGGGATAGGGATCTGCTGGCTTTGGCGGATACCTTTGCCAAGATGGGCGGCTGTCCTATCCTGAGTCTGGAAGCGTTTTGTCGACGGCAGGGTCTTTAGAGTTTGTTGCGTAGAGCTTTGATGCGTTCAAGCTCTTCTTGCCACAGGCGGGAGTAAATCTTTCGGAACATGAACCAACCGCCGCCAGCTGAAACACCAACAAATGCCATGACAAAACCGATGACCAAGACCGCCGTAGCAAGTTGACTGGATGCGAGAGGTTCGAGCCACTGGCTGCCAAGCGCCAATAAAACACCGAGAAAAGCGAGCAGCCGGGTAGCAATTCCCCATTTCATGTAACGGGTCATGACGCAGTACTCCCTAGGGAACAGATGGTCATATTTGACCGCAGTCCGCGGCAGATCGCAATTGGTTTGCTGGGACGGAGCGCGGATCAGCCCGCGCTCTGCAGCGCCAACCCCGCATGCTCCCGCAGCGGATGGAAGTGAATCTTCGGAAAACGTTCCTGCGCCAGCCGCACGTCGTACGGTGAGGTGCACAGATAGGCCAGGGTGTCGGCCGCGTCACGCGCCATGCGCGTGGGGTAGGCATCACAGAAGGCCTTGAGCTCGGCCGGCGTGTCGGCGGTGATCCAGCGCGCGCCCGTGTACTGGCAGCCTTCCAGCCGCACGTCGGCGTCGTACTCACCCTTCAATCGGTGCTGCACCACCTCGAACTGCAGCTGGCCGACGGCGCCCAGCAGCATATTGCCGCCCATCTCGGGGCGGAAAACCTGGATCGCGCCTTCCTCGCCGAGCTGGGCCAGGCCCTGCTGCAGCTGTTTGGTGCGCAAGGGGTTCTTGAGCACCACGGTCATGAAAAGCTCGGGGGCGAAGAAGGGAAGGCCCGTGTACTGCAGGGCGATGGAGCCGTCGGTGATGGTGTCGCCGAGCTGCACGCCGCCGTGGGTGGTGAAGCCCACGATGTCGCCGGCATAGGCCTCTTCCACCGCCTCGCGGCGCTGGCTCATGTAGGTCACCACGCTGGTGGGGCGCAGTTCCTTGGCCGAGCGCTGCACTTTCAGTTTCATGCCTGGCGAATACTTGCCCGAGCAGACGCGCACGAAGGCGATGCGGTCGCGATGGTTGGCGTCCATGTTCGCCTGCACCTTGAAGACCACGCCGGAGAAGGCGTTGTCGTCGGGCTGCATTTCCTTGACCACCGTCTGCTTGTTCACCACCAGAGAGCTGGTGCGCGGGCCGGGCGAAGGTGCCAGGTCCACCAGCGCGTCCAGCACTTCCATCACGCCGAAGTTGTTGACGCCGGAGCCGAAAAACACCGGGGTCTGCTTGCCGGCCAGGAAGGCTGCGCGGTCAAACGTTGGCGAGGCGCCGGTGGCCAGTTCCATGCTTTCTTCGGCGGCTTCGAATTCGGAGCCGAAGCGCTGGATGAGCGCATCGCGGTCGCTCAGCGGCACGGTGTCGAAATCCTGCGGGCGGCGTTCGCTGCCCGATTCGAACACCGTCATGGCCTGGGTGCGCAGGTTGATGATGCCGCCGAAGCTCTTGCCCTGGCCCACCGGCCAGGTCATGGGCACGCAGGGCATGCCCAGTTCGCGCTCGACTTCGTCGAGGATGTCCAGCGGGTCGCGCACGTCGCGGTACATCTTGTTGACGAAGGTGATGATGGGGGTGTCGCGCTGGCGGCAGACCTCGATCAGGCGGCGGGTCTGCGCCTCCACGCCGTTGGCCGCATCGATCACCATTAGCGCCGAGTCCACCGCGGTCAGCACGCGGTAGGTGTCCTCGGAGAAGTCCTTGTGGCCGGGCGTGTCGAGCAGGTTGATCACGTGGTCGCGGTACTGCATCTGCATCACCGAACTGGCCACCGAGATGCCGCGCTGCTTCTCGATTTCCATCCAGTCGCTGGTGGCGTGGCGCGAGGCCTTGCGCGCCTTGACTGAACCGGCGATCTGGATCGCGCCCGAGAACAGCAGCAGCTTCTCGGTCAGCGTCGTTTTACCCGCGTCGGGGTGCGAGATGATGGCAAAGGTTCGGCGGCGCCGGGTTTCGGGGGCGTAGGACACAGGGGTTCCAGAAGCTAGGGGCAGCGCGTGGCGCAGCCAGGATGGAGGAGCGGGCTGCCGACGCTGCCCGGGGGCAGGCGGCGGCCAGGGTGGCAATTTTACCCGGCCGGTCTTGTACAGTCGCCTGGAAGCGGGTCGCCGCGACAGGAGGTGGTCATGGTTCTTCAGCAAACACTGGGCATCGAACTGCCCCTCATCCAGGCGCCCATGGCCGGCGTGCAGGACAGTACGCTGGCCATTGCGGTGTCCAATGCCGGTGGCCTGGGCTCACTGCCCTGCGCCATGCTGGGGCCGGACGCGATGCGGGCCGAGCTGGGCAAGATCCGTGCGCAGACCGACCGGCCCTACAACGTCAATTTCTTCTGTCACCGCCCGCCGACGCCCGATGCGCCGCGCGAGGCCCTGTGGCGGCAGAATCTGGCCCACTACTACCGCGAGTTCGACATCGACCCGGCGACCCTGTCCACGGGACCCGGCCGCCTGCCTTTTGACGCCGCTGCCGCTGAACTGCTGGCCGAATTCAAGCCGCCGGTGCTGAGTTTCCACTTTGGCCTGCCCGATGCAAGCCTGCTGGCGCGCGTGCGCAGCTGGGGCGCCAGGATCATCTCCACGGCCACCACGGTGGACGAGGCGCGCTGGCTGGAAGCCCGCGGCGTGGACGTGATCATTGCCCAGGGGCTGGAGGCCGGCGGCCACCGCGGCATGTTCCTGAGCGAGGACCTGAGCACCCAGCTCGGCACTTTCGCGCTGCTGCCGCAGGTCGTGCGGGCCGTGCGGGTGCCGGTGGTCGCCGCCGGCGGCATCAGCGACGCAGCTGGCGTGCGGGCTGCCCTGGCTCTGGGTGCGGCGGGGGTGCAGGTGGGCACGGCCTACCTGCTGTGCCCCGAGGCCACCACCAGCGCCGTGCACCGGGCTGCCCTGCAGAGCCCGGCGGCTACACATACGGCCCTGACCAACCTGTACACCGGACGTCCGGCGCGCGGCATCCTGACCCGGCTGATGCGTGAGCAGGGCCCGATGAATGCCATGGCCCCCGCCTTTCCGCTGGCCACGGCGGCGGTAGCCCCCCTGCGAGCCAAAGCGGAAGCCGCGGGCAACGGGGATTTTTCGCCCCTCTGGGCTGGGCAAAACACCAGTGGTTGCCGTCCGGTGCCGGCGGCGCAGCTGACGCGTGAGCTGGCCAGCCGTTGATCGGTTGACCAGCGCAAAAGCTTCAGGCTCCGTATAATCACGCCTTTCCGAGGAGCGTTGCAACTCGTCCCGCCTGTTTCACCAGGCCGACGGGTGAGGCTCGGAACCCGGGGCTGGAGCTTACCCAGTGCCCCGCCTTCCAACTGCGCTCACCCACTGGTTTGCTGTGAGGTGAGTCTGCATTCCCCTTGCGCAGCCAGTGGTGTTCAACCTTTAGCAGGAGTACACCATGAGTGCCGTTCTCAAACCCGCCCAAGACTATGTCGTCGCCGACCTGACGCTGGCCGACTGGGGTCGCAAGGAAATCCGCATCGCCGAAACCGAGATGCCCGGCCTGATGGCCATTCGCGAGGAATTCGCGGTCAAGCAGCCGCTCAAGGGCGCGCGTATCACCGGCTCCCTGCACATGACCATCCAGACCGCCGTGCTGGTGGAAACGCTGGAAGCCCTGGGCGCCGAAGTGCGCTGGGCCTCGTGCAACATCTTCTCCACACAAGACCACGCCGCTGCCGCCCTGGTGGCCAAGGGCACCCCGGTCTTCGCCTACAAGGGTGAGACCCTGAAGGACTACTGTGACTACACCCACCGCATCTTCGACTTCGGCCCCAAGGGCGCGGAAGGCGAAGGCCCGAACATGATCCTGGACGATGGTGGGGACGCCACCCTGCTGATGCACCTGGGCAAGAACGCCGAGAAGGATGCCTCGCTGATCGCCAACCCCAAGAGCGAGGAAGAGCGCGAGCTGTTCGCCGCCATCAAGGCCAAGCTGGCCTTGGACCCGACCTGGTACAGCCGCAAGGGCGCCCAGATCATCGGCGTGACCGAAGAGACCACCACCGGCGTGCACCGCCTCATGTAAATGAGCGCCAAGGGCACCCTGATGTTCCGCGCCATCAACGTGAACGACTCGGTGACCAAGAGCAAGTTCGACAACCTCTATGGTTGCCGCGAGTCGCTGGTGGACGGCATCAAGCGCGCCACCGACGTGATGATCGCCGGCAAGGTGGCCTGCGTGGCCGGCTACGGCGACGTGGGCAAGGGCTCGGCCCAGGCCCTGCGCGCCCTGAGCGCCCAGGTCTGGGTGACCGAGATCGACCCGATCAACGCCCTGCAGGCCGCCATGGAAGGCTACAAGGTCGTGACCATGGAGTACGCCGCCGACAAGGCCGACATCTTCGTGACGACCACCGGCAACAAGGACGTCATCACCTATGAGCACATGGCCAAGATGAAAGACCAGGCCATCGTCTGCAACATCGGGCACTTCGACAACGAGATCCAGGTTGCCACGCTGGAGACCAAGTGCAAGTGGGAAGAGATCAAGCCCCAGGTGGACCACGTGATCTTCCCGGACGGCAAGCGCATCATCCTGCTGGCCAAGGGCCGCCTGGTGAACCTGGGCTGCGGCACCGGCCACCCGAGCTTCGTGATGAGCTCCTCCTTTGCCAACCAGACCATCGCGCAGATCGAGCTGTTCACGCACAGCGACTACTACGAGGCTGGCAAGGTCTACGTGCTGCCCAAGCACCTGGACGAGAAGGTCGCACGCCTGCACCTGAAGAAGGTCGGCGCCATGCTGACCGAGCTGAGCGACGAGCAGGCGGCCTATATCGGCGTGCCGAAGCAGGGCCCGTACAAGCCGGATACGTATCGTTATTGATGCGCATTGATCAACTGCTGGTCCAGCGCCAGCTCGCCAGCACCCGTTCCCAGGCCCAGCGCCTGATCGCGGGTGGGGTCGAGTGGCTGCAGGGCGAGGCGTGGAAACGCGTCGTCAAGAACGGCGACGAGGTGCCGGACAGTGCGGAATTGCGCCTGCTGGACGATGCCGAAGCCCGTTATGTCTCGCGCGGCGGCCTCAAGCTGGAGGCCGCGCTCCAGCGCATCGGCCTTCCCGTGCAGGGGCTGACCTGCCTGGATGTCGGCCAGTCCACCGGCGGCTTCACCGACTGCCTGCTGCAGGCCGGTGCGGCGCGCGTGGTGGGGCTGGACGTGGGGCAGGCGCAATTGCACGCCAGCCTGCGCGACGATCCCCGCGTGCTCTGCATCGAGAAGGTCAATGCGCGCGACTCCGAGGCGATAACCGAAGCCCTGGCCGGTGACGAGGTGCTCGAAGCCGGTTTCGACCTGCTGGTGGGTGACCTGTCCTTCATCTCGCAGACCCTGGTGCTGCCCGCCGTGGTGCCGCTGCTCAAGTCCGGCGGCCACCTGCTGATGCTGGTCAAGCCGCAGTTCGAGCTGCAGCCGGGCCAGGTGGGCAAGGGTGGCATCGTGCGCGACACCTCGCTGTACGCCTTTGTCGAGCAGCGCCTGCGTGATGCCTGCGCGGCCCTGGACCTGGCGGTGCAGGACTGGTTCGACTCGCCCATCGAAGGTGGCGACGGCAACCGCGAATTTTTCATCCACGCCATCAAGTGAAGAGGCCGCCATGAGCCTGCAACAACTGCCCCTGAGCATCGAATTCTTTCCGCCCAAGACGCCCGAGGGCGTGGAGAAGCTGCGCCTCGTGCGCCAGCAACTCAAGGCCTTGCAGCCCGAGTTCTGCTCGGTCACCTACGGTGCCGGCGGCTCCACGCAGGAAGGCACGTTTGCCGCCGTGCGCGAGATCCTGGCCGAGGGCATGGACGCGGCCTCGCACATCTCCTGCATCGGCGCCACCCAGGCCACCATGCGCGAGAACCTGGCCACGCTCAAGGTCATGGGCGTCAAACGCCTGGTCACGCTGCGTGGTGATCTGCCCAGTGGCTACGGCGCCGGCGGCGAGTTCCAGTACGCCAGTGATCTGGTGGCTTTCATCCGCGCCGAGACGGGCGACCACTTCCACATCGAGGTGGCGGCCTATCCGGAAGTGCATCCGCAGGCCAAATCACCGGCAGCCGATCTGCAGGCTTTCGTCACCAAGGTGAAAGCCGGCGCCGATTCGGCCATCACGCAGTATTTTTACAACGCCGACGCCTATTTCCGCTTCGTCGAAGAGGCGGACGCGCTGGGCGTGACGGTGCCGGTGGTGCCGGGCATCATGCCCATCACCAGCTCCACGCAGCTGATGCGTTTTTCGGACGCCTGCGGCGCCGAGATCCCGCGCTGGATCCGCCTGCGCCTGCAGGCCTTTGGCGACGACACGGCATCGATCAAGGCTTTCGGCCTGGACGTGGTCACGGAACTGTGCGAACAGCTGCGTGCCGGTGGCGCGCCAGCCCTGCACTTCTACAGCATGAACCAGAGCGTGGCCACGTTGGAGATCTGCAAGCGCCTGGGCCTCTGAAGCCTACCGGGCCGGAGCCCGCGTCACCAGGTAGATGCCGGGCAGCACCAGCGCCAGCCCCCAGAAGTGAAAGCTGCTGAGGCCTTCGCCCAGGGCCAGCCAAGCCATGGCGGCGGTGTAGATCGGGCCCAGGTAGAGCACCACGCTCACGCGTGCCGCCCCCAGTTCGCGCTGCATGACCGAGTGCGCCAGATAGGCGCCGAAGCCGGGGATGACTGCTGCCAGGGCGGCCAGTGTGAGGCCCGCGCCTGACAAGACGGGCAGCGGGCTGTGCGCGATCTCCCACAGGGCAAAGGGCAGGTTGACCAGTGCGCCGGCCAGGCTGATGACGGCCAGCTGTGCCGCGGCGCCCAGCGGGCTGGGCCATTTCCTCAGCAGCAGCGCGTAGCCTGTCCAGGCCAGCGTGGCGGCCAGGATCCAGCCATCGCCGGGGACGAAGCGCACCTCCGCCAGCGCGCTCCATTGCCCCTTGAGCACCACATGCAGCACCCCGGCCAGGGCCAGGACCACACCCAGGCCCTGGCGCGGCTGAAAGCGTTCGCCCAGCCACAGGGCTGAGGCCAGCACGATCAGCACGGGCGAGACCGCGTAGATGAGGCCGATGTTGGCGGCGCTGGTGGTCTGTCCGCCGATATAGACCCAGGCGCCGCAGATCCACATGCCGAGGGCGCCGAGCACGAGGTAATGCTTCCAGTCGGCCAGCACCTGGCGCCGGTGCGTCCAGATCTCGGCATGGGTGCCCAGGAAAAACAGACCGCTGGCCAGCAGCCAGCGCAGCATGGCCAGCAGGTGAGGTTCGATCACGCCCGGCGCCTTGCGTGCGATCAGGGCGTTGACGGCCCAGAGCGCGGGCGTGATGAAAAGCAGCGCCAGGGCCAGGCGGCGGCGGGAGGTGGCGTGCATGCCAGGGGCGCGGACTCAGCCGCCGCTGTCCAGCGTGAAGGCGGCGTTGCGGTCCTGGCCCAGCAGCTTCACCAGCTGTGGCAGCGCGGGCTGCAGGGCGCCCTTGAGGGTGTGGGGCGGGTTGATCACGAACATGCCGCTGGCCGGCAGGCCGGGGCGTTTGGTCTCCCCCGCGGCATCGCTGGTGAGCTTGCTGGATTTGACCGTCAGCGTGGCGTGCAGCCAGGGCTTGCCGGCCTTGGTGGCCAGGGTCTTGAGCTTGCGCGGCAGGTCGTGCGCCTCGGGCCGCGGGATGATGGGGTACCACACGGCGTAGGTGCCGGTGGCAAAGCGTTTGAGCGCCTCGGCCACCATGGCGGCCACGCGCGCGTAGTCGCTCTTGATTTCGTAGCTCGGGTCGCACAGCAGCAGGGCGCGGCGCGCAGGCGGCGGCAGGAATTTGCTGACGCAGCCAAAGCCGTCCTCGCGCAGCACCACCACCTGGCGCCCGGCACGGAGCTGCGCCACATTGGCGTCCAGGGTCTTGGCATCGGTCGGGTGCAGCTCGTAGAGCTTGAGCAGGTCGTGCTCGCGCAGCAGGCGCTGGATGATGAAGGGCGATCCGGGGTAGACGCGTGAACTGCCCTTGCTGTTGAAACTGGCGACCAGATCCAGATACTCCTGCAGGGCGGGCGCCAGCGGCTCGCTGTCGGGGGCGACAAGCAGGCGCTGGATGCCGTCCACCGCCTCGCCGCTGGTCTCGGCAAACTCGCTGTCGAGCCGGTACAGGCCGGCGCCGGCGTGGGTGTCGAGCACCGTGAGGGCGGCCTCTTTTTGCGTCAGGTGGCGCAGCATGGCAATGAGCACGGTGTGCTTGAGCACATCGGCGTGGTTGCCGGCATGGAAGGCGTGGCGGTAGCTGAACATGGTAAGAGGATGTTAATGACGGGGCGGCCGTGTCCGGGACGCCTGCGTTCCATGCAAGAATCATCCGTTATGGCCGATATTCTCCCTGATCCTGCCCAGCCTGCGGCGCCCAAACCGGCGCAGCCGGTGTCGCACGTGGACGCCCTGCCGCCCGGCACGCGCCTGGCCGAGTTCGAGGTGCAGGGCTTGCTGGGGGTGGGCGGTTTCGGCCTGGTCTACCGCGCCTACGACACCTCCCTGCAGCGGGCCGTGGCCATCAAGGAGTACATGCCGGCGGCGCTGGCCGCCCGGCTGGACGGCACCACGGTCTCGGTGCGTTCCTCGGCCGACCAGTCCACCTACCAGTCCGGCCTGCAGTCCTTCATTGCCGAAGCGCGCCTGCTGGCGCAGTTCGACCACCCCTCGCTGGTCAAGGTCTACCGCTTCTGGGAAGCCAACAACACGGCCTACATGGTCATGCCCCTGTACAGCGGCATGACACTCAAGCAGGCGCGGGCCCAGATGGCTGCGCCACCGCCTGAAGCGTGGCTGCGCACCGTGCTCTGGTCGGCCCTGCAGGGCCTGCATGTGCTGCATCGCAACGATGCGCTGCATCGTGACATTTCGCCCGACAACATCTTCCTGCAGGACATGGGCCCCCCCGTGCTGCTGGACCTGGGTGCGGCGCGGCGCGCCATCAGCGACAAGTCGCACAAGCTCACCGCCATCCTCAAGGTCAATTACGCGCCGATCGAGCAGTACGCCGAGGCCGAGGACCTGAAACAGGGCCCCTGGACCGATCTCTACGCCCTGGCGGCGGTGGTCTACAGCTGCCTGCGCAACGACCCGCCGCTGCCGGCCACGGCGCGCGTGGTGCGTGACAGCATGCCGTCCGTGCGCAGCGTGGTGGCGACGGTGAAGGAGCATTTCGGCCTGAGCTACTCGGACGAGTTCGTGCGCACCATCCAGCACGCCCTGGCCGTGCAACCCGCCGACCGGCCGCAGAACCTGGCGGCCTTTGTGACCGAGATGAAGCTCAAGGCCCCGCCCCGGCTTAGCAAATTTGACTGGCGCGCGGAACTCGGGACCTCCCTGCGCACCGACGAAGAGGAATACAACTCCCGGCAGTTCTGGCATACCCAGCCGCAGACGATACGGGACCCTGCCTCGTCGGCACGGGCCGCGAAGGCGGGTGAGCGCCGTGGCCGTTTCGCGCGCTGGGCCAAGCCCATGGGCCTGGCGCTGGTTTTGCTGATCGGGGGGGCGCTCCTCTGGGGCTGGTTGGCGGGTGAGGGGAGGGGCTGGCGTGATCGCTTGGTGATGGCCCGTCCGGAGCCCGCCGCTGCGCCGCTGCCGGCGGCCCCGCCTGCGCCTGCGGATGTGCCCTCATCGTCCGGGCCTGCGGGCGAAGCGACGCCCCCACCCCAGCTGCCCGCTGCGCCTGTAGCGGTGGCGACCCCGGCACCGAAGGCGCCGGTCACGACCTCACCGGCGCCCCAGCCGCGTCCGGCCGCCAAGGCCGTGCCCAGAGAGGTCGAGCGACCGCCCGCCGTCCGTCCTCCGGCCCGGCCAGCTGTGCCGGAAGCGTCGCCCAAGGCGGCAAGTGCGCCCGCAACCCAGGAAGCGGCCCCGATCACGAACAAGGCCTTGTGTACGGACGCCAATTTTTTCACCCGCCCCATGTGCATTCATCTCGAATGCCAGAAGGCGGAGAACCTGCAGCTGCCGGTGTGCATCGAGAACCGGCAGCGTTATCCGGACGGCGCCGGCCCGAGCCAGTGACGGGCCTGGCCGCGGGTGTTCGCTGCAGTCGCGCCGGCCGCAGCAAGCCCGTGCCCTGGCCGTGACGCCGGCATTCCATGCAAGAATCATTTCCTATGGCCGACATCCCGCTTGATACCGACCCACCGGCTGTGCCGCGACCGGCGCAGCCGGTGGTGCATCTGGACGCGCTGCCACCCGGTACGCGCCTGGCCGAGTTCGAACTGCAGGGACTGCTGGGGGTGGGCGGTTTCGGCCTGGTCTACCGTGCCTACGACCAGTCGCTGCATCGTCTGGTGGCCATCAAGGAGTACATGCCGTCGGCGCTGGCGGCGCGCCAGGATGGCCTGCTGCTGTCGATCCGCTCCTCGGCCGACCAAGCCACCTACCAGGCGGGCCTCCAGTCCTTCGTGGCAGAGGCGCGCCTGCTGGCGCAGTTCGACCATCCCTCGCTGGTCAAGGTCTACCGCTTCTGGGAAGCCAACAACACGGCCTACATGGCCATGCCCCTTTACAGCGGCATGACACTCAAGCAGGCGCGCACCCAGATGGCGGGGCCTCCGCCCGAAGACTGGCTGCGTACCATGCTGTGGTCCATCCTGCAGGCCCTGCAGGTGCTGCACGAGCAGAACATGCTGCACCGCGACGTTTCACCTGACAACATCTTCCTGCAGGAAATCGGGCCGCCGGTGCTGCTGGACCTGGGCGCGGCGCGGCGAGCCATCAGCGACCGGTCACGCAAGCTCACCGCCATCCTCAAGGTCAATTACGCACCGATCGAACAGTACGCCGAGGCCGAGGACCTGAAGCAGGGCCCCTGGACCGATCTCTACGCCCTGGCGGCGGTAGTCTATGGCTGCCTGCGCAACGACCCGCCGCTGCCGGCCACGGCGCGCGTGGTGCGTGACAGCATGCCTTCCGTGGCCAGCGTGGCTGACACGGTGCAGGAGCACTTCGGACAGGCGTATTCGGCCGCTTTTGTGCAGACCATCAGCCATGCGCTGGTCCTTCAGCCGGCCGAGCGGCCGCAGAGCGTGCATGAATTCGTGCAGGAGATGGGCTTGCAGGCACCGGTGGGCTTGGGCAAGTTCGACTGGCGTTCCGCGCTGGGTGTCGAGCTGCTGTCTGATCTCAAGACTCCCGCGGACTCAAGCACGCAGACGCAGACGCAGACGCAGACGCAGACGCAGACGCAGACCGAGCCTGTGGCGGTGAGCCCCCCCGAGCGGCGTCGGCGTGGACGGACCTGGGGCCTGATGGGCGCGGCGGCGCTGCTGACTGTCCTGGGCATCTACTGGGGGCTGTCGGCTGATACGCCCCTGGTGGCTGCGCCGGAGCCAGCCCCGATGCCTGCGCCAGTGTTGGCCCGGGCGTCCGTGCCTGAAGCCGTGGCCTCCGACCCCACGGACCCCTGGCCTGTTGCCGCCCAGGGGGATGTTCCTGCTGCGCAGGCCGGCGAGATGCGCCCATCGCCGCCGCCTGTGGCCCCAGCCGCCACCCCTGCCCCCCGGGCTGTGGCGCGCCCCGCCAAACCGGCCCCCAAGAATTTGTGTGTGGACGCTAACTTGTTTGCGCGGCCCCTGTGTCTGTTCCGGGAATGCCTGAAGAAAGAGAACTTCAACCACCCGGTCTGCGTTGAAAGCCGTCGCGCGACCAATCAGCCAGATCCATCGCCCTGAGCCAAGCCCGACCCGCCAGCGGGACAAAACTCGTATAATGGCAGGCTTCGCAGCGCTTTTGTGGCCCCGCGGCGAAGGCTTACATCCCACCTAAGAGATTCCCGACAGAGGAAAACCGACCGTGGAAAAGGGCTGCCCAAACCCTCTTTTGTAGAGAAAAACTCATGACCAAAACGATCAGCGCGAAACCCGCTGACGTGAAGCACGAGTGGTTTGTGATTGACGCGACCGACAAGGTCCTCGGACGAGTAGCCAGCGAAGTTGCTCTCCGTTTGCGCGGCAAACACAAGGCCATTTACACGCCTCACGTCGATACCGGTGACTTCATCGTCATCATCAACGCAGCCAAGCTGCGCGTGACCGGTACCAAGGAACTCGACAAGGTTTACTACCGCCACTCCGGTTTCCCCGGCGGCATCTACGCCACCAACTTCCGCGACATGCAGGCCAAGCATCCCGGCCGCGCACTCGAGAAGGCCGTCAAGGGCATGCTGCCCAAGGGTCCGCT
>CAUPQO010000077.1:0-13661 GCA_963513295.1 uncultured Hylemonella sp. | reverse complement strand
GGCCGACATCGCCGCCGGCCGCAAGCCCTACCTGGACGGTTTCCACATCGCCTTCGACAACTGGAGTTCGACCGACAGTCCGGAGAACCACCAGCTCGCACAGCAGATCTACCTGGACCTCAAGGCCAACGGCCTGATCGCCAGCCAGGTGGTCGAACAGTTCTTCGACCCTGAGAAGAACATGTTCCTGCCGGACCGTTTCATCAAGGGCGAGTGCCCCAAGTGCGGTGCGAAAGACCAGTACGGCGACAACTGCGAGGTCTGCGGCGCCGTCTACGCCCCGACCGACCTGAAGAACCCCTATTCGGCCCTCTCAGGCGCCAAGCCGGTGCTCAAAAGCTCCGAGCATTTCTTCTTCAAGCTGTCCGACCCGCGCTGCGTGGCCTTCCTCGAAGAATGGACGCAGGACGGCCGCTTGCAGCCCGAGGTGGCCAACAAGGTCCGCGAATGGTTTACCGTGCGCACCAACCCGGACGGCAGCACCAGCGAAGGCCTGGGCGACTGGGACATCTCCCGCGACGCCCCCTACTTCGGCATCGAGATCCCCGGCGCGCCCGGCAAGTACTTCTACGTGTGGCTGGACGCGCCCGTGGGCTACCTGGCCTCACTCAAGAACCTGCTGGACAAACGCGGCCAGGATTACGAGGCCTATATGGCCGACCCGGCGCTGGAGCAGTATCACTTCATCGGCAAGGACATCGTGACCTTCCACACCCTGTTCTGGCCCGCCATGCTGAAGTTCAGCGGCCGCAAGACGCCGGACAAGGTTTTCGTGCACGGTTTCCTCACCGTGAACAACGGCGAGAAGATGAGCAAGAGCCGCGGCACCGGCCTGGACCCGCTCAAGTACCTGGCCCTGGGCATGAACCCGGAATGGCTGCGGTATTACCTGGCCGCCAAGCTCAGCGGCCGCAACGAGGACATCGACTTCAACGCCGACGACTTCATGGCGCGCGCCAACAGCGACCTGGTGGGCAAGTACATCAACATCGCCTCGCGCGCGGCCGGTTTCCTGAGCAAACGTTTCGGCGGCAAGCTGGGCAGCGACATCTCGGGTGATGGGGATGCCCTGCTGGCGCACCTGCGCGACGGCGCGGCCAACCTGGCGGAGCTGTATGCCGAGCGCGAGTACGGCAAGGCCCTGCGCGAGATCATGCTGCTGGCCGACCGCGTCAACGCCTACGTGGACCAGAACAAACCCTGGGAACTGGCCAAGCAGGAGGGCATGGACAGCCACCTGCACGATGTCTGCACCGTCTGCATCGAAGCCTTCCGCCTGCTCACCATCTACCTCAAGCCCGTGCTGCCGGCCCTGGCCGCGCAAGTCGAGAGCTTCCTCAAGGTCCCGCCCCTGATGTGGAGCGACGCGTCGCGCACCCTGGGCGGCGGCCACGTCATCGGCGAGTACAAGCACCTGATGCAGCGCGTGGACATCAAGCAGCTGGAGGCGCTGTTCGAAGCCCCGGCCGCACCCGAACCCGAGAAGGTGTTGCCCGGCGGCGAAAAGAACAAGGCCCCCACGGTCGGCGCTGACGCGTCCTCCCTGCCCCCCGAGGGGGCCGGCCTCGCCTTGGGGCGGCCCGGCGGCGAGGCGATCGCCCCCACCATCAGCATCGACGACTTCGCCAAGATCGACCTGCGCATCGCGAAGATCGTCAACTGCGAGCCGGTCGAAGGCTCCACCAAGCTGCTGCGCCTCACGCTTGACGTGGGCGAAGGCAAGACGCGCAACGTCTTCTCCGGCATCGCCTCGGCGTACAAACCCGAGGACCTGGTGGGCAAGCTCACCGTCATGGTGGCCAATCTGGCCCCGCGCAAGATGAAGTTCGGTGTGTCCGAAGGCATGGTGCTCGCCGCCAGCCACGCCGACGAAAAGGCCGAACCCGGCATCTACGTGCTCACCCCCTGGCCGGGCGCGCAACCGGGCATGCGGGTGCGCTGAGACACTTCCTTCGCTCCACAGGCATCGACGGGACGGTTATCTCCGCCCGCATTCAGGTGATCCAGCTCACGTCAGCTAGGTGGCTTCCGGCAAAAGGCAAGGCCTGACCCTGATCGCTCGCTGAATGGTGGTGTGAGTGCTACTACCTGGAAATCATTTCGAGGTTTTGGGCCGCTCAATTTTCAAATCGCCCGGCCCGAGAGGATGCAATTTGAGCCATCGCGCCTTGTCCGCCAGCGTCACCCGCTTGCCATCGAACTGCGAAACCTCTTTGGCATCTGCGTACAACAAGAACATATTGGGCTGGGTGAATTTAGTAGGCAGTTCAAGCAAGGAAATGGGCACAAACTTGTCACCCACTAGCTTGACCGCACGATGTCCGTTGGGCCCTTCTGGTTTGCCCCAGTTCTGTCCAGGAATCTCCTGAGATTTGTAGTAATGGGCTCCGATGAGCACGGCATACCACGTATCCCCATCACGCCCCAGGAACAAAGGACGAAATCCTTTGAACAACTGCGTGATCTGACCAGTAGTTCCCCCGGCACCAAAAGTCAACGTGGTGTCCCGCCCACCGCTCTCGCCACCGTATTTCGTCAGCCCTTGGCTATGACGCTCATAAGTCGTCTTGCGATGCACCACGATGACTTCGCCATCGGGTAGCTGCACCTCTTCGTCCCATGCCAGATCGAAGTGTTTGTCCCAAAAGCAGCCAGTCAAGAAAGTCATGGCTGCAACAGATAAAAAAATGATTCGACGCTTCATACAAAACCCTTCAATTCATGAATGGACTGCAAGGCCCCGCTACCCTCGTGCGCCATGGCCTGGCGCAAGTCACGCCGACGAGAAAGCCGAACCCGGCATCTACGTGCTCAATCCCTGGCCGGGCGCGCAGCCGGGCATGCGGGTGCGCTGAGAAGCTTCGTTCGCTCCACTGACATTGACGGGACGTTTATCGCCGCCCGCCGCCTGGTGATGCCGCGTACCCTGAAACTCGAACTTCAAAGGTAGCGACGTGACAACGCACCCGACTGCTGGATGGCTTCAGGCAAAAGGCAAGACCCGTCCCTGGATTCCCACTGCCAGTGTCTGGGGATCACTTTTTGCTCCCATTGAGATTGGGACTGAAAGTCGGTTTGTAGTTACTGATGCAGGTGCCGGCCTTGTATAAGGGATCAATTCGGCTCCGAAATGGCGACTCCCGTCGCCTGGTCTGGTCCCGCTGATCTCTATCGATGACCGTATAACGCTCTTTGCGCTTCTCTTCCAGGCGTGGGGCATTGCCCATTACGTTAGCGGGAAGCTCGTACAGCCATGGTTCGATTTTCTCGGGCCATGTCCAATGCATTCCGGTCGCATCAGGCACAAGTTGCACGTAATAAGGAATGACGCAGAAATAGGTGTTGTCTGTGTACCAACCGAAGTCGGCAGCAGGGGCAACCAGGACTGGTCGCTTTGTTTCAGGCGAAACGGCAATCCAATGAATATTTGCTCTACCCGTGTAGCTGTACTCTGAACCGGAGTACTTGAAGCGGATCGTCTGCTCGCGCGTAGGCAGCATCGACATAGCAAACGGATTACCAAATCCACCCTTGTAGACCCAGGGCATGCTGCGCTTGACCCAGATGGTTTCCCCGGTATTCAGTGGGACCTCTTCTTCCCAAGTCACCGTGCGAGAACAGCCGCCGAGCAACACGGCAGCGAGCACAAATGTCAACCAGCGAGTCAAGTTCTTGATGAATGTTTGTGGTTTCATTTCTCCCTCCTGCTTCCGGAGCCACCTGGCAACGCACCCGTCAGTTGTTTGGCTTCAGGCAATAGACATGACCCTGCAGCCACGTCTTTGGTAATCATTTCTTGCTCCAATTTGGTTTCATGCTCGGGTCATATTTCTTAGGGCAATCGCCATTCGCGTCATATAGAGGGTCAATCTGACGACCATGCGGACTCTGCAAATGATAGGTGCTGTCGCGTTTCTCTCTGTCTTTGGCTGAATAACGATCTTTTCGCCTCTCATCGAGGCGGGGAATGCTGGTCATTACGTTGGCCGGCAGGTTGTATAGCCAAGGTTCAATCTTTTCTGGCCATGTCCAGTTTTTCCCAGTTCTATCTGCAACGAATTGCACGTAATAGGGAACGACACAGTAGTAGGTACTCTCATATAGATAGTTCCATCCATATGATCCCGGTATCGCAACAATAACGGGCTTTTGATCCGAAGCGATCGCTATCCAGCCAACATGCACTCGTCCGGTAAAGCTGTATTCGTTCCCCTTGTACTTGAACAGAATGATTTGCTCGCCCGTAGGCAGCATCGACATAGCAAACGGATTACCAAATCCACCCTTGTAGACCCAGGGCATGCTGCGCTTGACCCAGATGGTTTCCCCGGTATTCAGCGGGACCTCTTCTTCCCAAGTCACCGTGCGAGAGCAGCCAACAAGCACTACAGCGGCGATCGCCCATGTCGACCAGAGAGTCAGACTCTTGATGAATGTTTGCAGCTTCATTTCTTCCTCCCTGCCTCCCGAGCCACCTTGCTCACCGGCGACAGAAGATACTAACAACGTAGGCTATCGAGGTAAAAACTCGCGCAACCATCGTAGCGAGCAAGCCGCAGGCAAGGCGGACGGAGCACAGCCACCGGAATGGACTTGCGGTCCATGAGGATGGCGCGCACCGCCCAACGCCGCATGCGGTTTGCGCAGTAGATGGATGCGTGAGTTTCAGGCGGGGCAGGGAGCGACGATGTAGTGCCCCCGCCCATTGTTCTTGACCCGGTACAGCGCCTCGTCAGCACAACGCACCAGGCTCTCGGGCACCAGGTCCTGCACGGCCACCACGGTGGCCACACCGATGCTGCAGGTCAGGAACTCGGCCACGGGTGAATCCTCGTGCGGCATGCGGGCCTTGGCAATCTCGTCCATGCAGCGCTGGGCCACGGTCATGGCCACGTCGCCGTCGGCGCCGGGCAACAGCAGGGCAAACTCCTCGCCGCCGTAACGCGCCACCAGCTCACCCGAACGCTGCGCACAGTCGTAGAGGATGCCGGCCACCTGGCGCAGGCAGGCGTCGCCGGCCAGATGGCCATAACGGTCGTTGTAGCGCTTGAAGTGGTCGATGTCGATCAGCAGCAGGGAAATGGGCTGGCCGCTGCGCAGGCTGCGCTGCCATTCGGCATAAAGGTGCTGGTCGAACTGGCGGCGGTTGGCCAGGCCGGTCAGGCCGTCGGTGGCCGAGAGCCGCTCCAGCTGCTGGTTGCTGCGCTCCAGCGCCATGCTCTTCTGCACCAGCTCGCTCACATCCAGGCGCGCCATCACCAGGCAACCCGAGGGCGTGCTGATCTCGTAGAGGTGCATCCAGCGCCCGTCGGGGCGCGAACGCAGCAGGGGGCGGTTGAGCTTGCCGCGCCCGTCCAGCCGCTCGCGCAGCCATTCCTCCTCGCGGCCCAGCGCCTCGGGTATGGCGCGGCTGTCCAGCGCCCGGCGGATCATGGCTTCGAAGGTCTGGCCGATGAGGTCGCCACCAAAGCGATAAGGGGCCATCTCGGCGGCGGCCTGGTTGAAGAGCACCAGCCGGTCGTGCTGGTCATAGATGGCCACGCCCAGGGGCAGGGCCTCGATGGCCTCCTGCAGGCACTGATGGGTCATCTCCAGGGATTGGCGCTCGTATTCGTCGCTGAGCACTTGGCGTACGAACGCACGCCCCAGCGCCAGCCAGCCCAGCACGAGGGCGCCCGCCAGCGCTGCGGCCACCCAGGTCGGCCAGCCGGACGGCGCCAGCAGGACCAGGCCGCCGCTCAGGCCGAGGGTGGCCAGCAGCACGAGCACGGCCAGCGACGTCAGCCAGCGATGGCCCGTCATGCCTACGAAATCTGCCAGATGCATCACCGGAGAACCTGATGGAACGGGGGTCGAACGGGCCTGCCTGTTGTGTGGGTCGATCCAGAAAAAAAAGGGCACACCGGCATTCCTCGTCGCCGGTGTGCCCCTTTTGCCTGATGGCTGTGACAGCAGCCCCTCCAATGTAGGCAAGGCCTGCCGGCCTGCCTATCCCCCAAAAGGGTCATAGGGCAACACCTTTCATCTCGCCAGACGAAATGGCGCAGCCGTTAAACTGAATAAATGCCCAGTCCCCGGCCGCCCTCCCACCCCCCCTGGTGGACCGACGTACACCGTTCCCCGGCTGTCAACCTGCGCCTGGGCATCTGCCTGAGTTTCATTGCCGGCGCCACCAATGCCGGCGGTTTCCTGGCCGTGGGGCAGTACACATCGCACATGACGGGCCTGCTCTCCGCGGTGGCCGACCACCTGGTGCTGGGCCAGTTCGCCCTGGTGGCGGCCAGCCTGGCGGCCATCGCCGCCTTCGTGGGCGGCGCCATGACCACGGCCCTGATGGTCAACTGGGGCCAACGGCGCCAGTTGCGCAGCGCCTTTGCCCGGCCGCTGGCGCTGGAAACCAGCCTGCTGCTGGTCTTCGGCCTGTTCGGTGCGGCCATCAACCTGCATGCCGAGCTGTTCGCCCCGCTGACCGTGCTGCTGCTCTGTTACATCATGGGCCTGCAGAACGCGGTGATCACCAAGGTGTCCAACGCCGAGATCCGCACCACCCACGTGACCGGCCTGGTGACCGACATCGGCATCGAGCTGGGCAAGCTGCTCTATTTCAACCGTTCGCCCGCACCGACCCGGGTGGTGGCCAACCGGCGCAAGCTGCGCATCCACCTCTCGCTGATCGCCGCCTTCTTTGCCGGCGGTGTGCTGGGCGCCCTGGGTTTCAAATTCTGGGGTTACATCACCACCGTGCCGCTGGCGGTGCTGCTGGGCCTGCTGGTGTCCGGCCCGCTGCTGTATGACCTGCGCCACGGCCGCCTGGCGCCGCCTGCCACACCGGGCTGAAACGGTACCCAGCCGCAGCGGCCCGGAGTAAACTGCCCCGACATGCCCGCTGCCGAATCCGCCAGCCGCCTGGCCGCTTTCCGCCCCAAGCTGCTCGACACCCTGCCCGGCTACGGCCGCGCGCATTTCGCCCGCGACGTCGGCGCCGGCCTCACGGTGGGCGTGGTGGCCCTGCCGCTGGCCATGGCCTTTGCCATCGCCTCCGGCCTCAAGCCCGAGGCCGGCCTGTTCACCGCCATCATTGCCGGCTTTCTGATCTCCGCCCTGGGCGGCAGCCGGGTGCAGATCGGCGGGCCGGCCGGCGCCTTCCTCGTCATCGTCTACGGCATCCTGGAGCGCTACGGCCTGGCCAACCTGATCATCGCCACCGCCATGTCGGGTGTGCTGCTCTTCCTCATGGGCCTGTTCCGCCTGGGCACGCTGATCCGATTCATCCCGATCGCCGTTGTGATCGGCTTCACCAGCGGCATCGCCGTGCTCATCTTGCTGTCGCAGGTGCGGGACTTCCTGGGCCTGGAGCTGGCCAGCGTGCCGGCCAGCTTCTTCGCCATGCTGTCCGCGCTGGGCGGAGCCCTGCACACCGTGAACCTGGCCGCGCTGGCGCTGTCCGTCGGGACCCTGGCCCTGCTGGTGGCCTGGCAACACGCCATGCCGCGCCTGGGCCCGCAAAAGCTGCAGTTCTCGGGCAAGCTCACCCTCATCCCCGGCACCATCGTGGCGCTGGCGCTGGCCACTGGCGTCAGCGAGTTGCTGGCGCTGCCGGTCGAGACCATCGGCAGCCGCTTCGGTGGCATTGCGGCCAGCCTGCCCGCCTTCGTCTGGCCTGAATTCAGCTGGGGCACGGTGCGTTTCCTGCTCATGCCCGCGCTCACGCTGGCCCTGCTGGGCGCCATCGAGTCCCTGCTGTGTGCCCGGATCGCCGACGGCCTGACCGAGGACCGGCACGACCCCAACCAGGAACTGATGGCCCAGGGTGTCGCCAACTTCGTCACCCCCTTCTTCGGCGGCATGCCGGCCACCGGCACCATTGCCCGCACCGTCACCAACGCCAAAAGCGGCGCCGTGAGCCCGGTGGCGGGCATGGTGCATGCGCTGACCCTGCTGGCCGTGGTGCTGGTGGCCGCACCCCTGGCCCGGCACATCCCGCTGGCGGCGCTGGCCGCCATCCTGGTCTACGTGGCCTGGAACATGGGCGAATGGCGCGAATTCGTGCAGTTGCGCCAGTACCGCATGCCCTACCGCATCACCCTGCTGGCTGTGTTCGGCCTGACCGTCATCGTGGACCTGACGGTGGCGGTGGAGGTGGGCCTGATCGCCGCCTGTCTGACCTTCATCTACCGCATCTCCAGCCTGACCCGAGCCGAGCCTGTCAGCGCGCAGGACCAGCCCGTCCTGGCCGGCCAGGACGGCCAGGTGCGGGCCTGGCGGCTCTACGGCGCGCTGTTTTTCGGCGCCGTCAAGCTGGTGGAGGACATGGAACACCAATTGCCCGCCCGTGCCCTGGTGCTGGACCTGAAGAACCTGATCTACGTGGATTCCTCGGGCGCCGACACCCTGCTGGACCTGGCGCGCCATTGCCAGAAACACGGGGTGCGCCTGATCCTCTGCGGCCTGGCCCACCAGCCACTGGACATTGCCCGGCGCAGCGGGCTGCTGGCCGCACTGCCGGCCGCAGACGTCTGCCCGGACCTGGCCGGCGGGCTGGCCACCGCCACCGCGGCCGTACCCTGAATACCGGCCCGGGTTCGACCCCGGAGCCAGGGGCTAAAATGCCCGGTTCCTGTCGAGAAAGACCAGCCCCATGCATCTGTTCCGCCGCCCCGACTACCAGTCCGACACCACCCAGTTCATCCAGCAGCTCAAGACCGAGAAGCCGGACCTGGAAGCGCGCCAGCGCCAGGGCCGCGACCTGCTGTGGGACCAGTCCGTGGACCGCCAGGCCTGGGAGGGTTACCAGTCCGCCCGCGTGCAGCAGCAGCCCTACGTCTACCAGACCAGCGGCACGAAGTGACGGCCGGGCCGCGCCCGACTTGAAACATTCGATGAGCGATCCCCACGACAGCGCCGGCCGCCCCGCCGCCGAGGCCCCGCATGCGGCGGCCATGCCCCAGGTGGTGGACCACGTGGCCGTGGCACGCCTGTATGGCGAGCCGCTGTTCACGATGCCGCAGGACCTGTACATCCCGCCGGATGCGCTGGAGGTCTTCCTGGAGGCCTTCGAGGGCCCGCTCGACCTGCTGCTCTACCTGATCCGCAAGCAGAACTTCAACATCCTCGACATCCCCATGGCGGCGGTCACGCGCCAGTACCTGACCTATGTGGACCAGGTGCGCGACCGCAACCTGGAGCTGGCGGCCGAATACCTTCTGATGGCGGCGATGCTGATCGAGATCAAGTCGCGCATGCTGCTGCCGCCCAAGAAGGCGGCCGAGGGTGAGGAAGCCGAAGACCCGCGCGCCGAGCTGGTACGCCGCCTGCTCGAATACGAGCAGATCAAGATCGCCGCCGCCGGCCTGGGCAACCTGCCGCAGTACGGACGCGACTTCCTCAAGGCACAGGTCTACATCGAGCAGTCGCTGCAGCCGCGTTTCCCCGACGTGCACGTGGTGGACCTGCAGGAAGCCTGGGCCGACATCCTCAAGCGCGCCAAGCTGGTCCAGCATCACAAGATCTCGCGCGAGGAGCTGTCGGTGCGCGAGCACATGAGCATCGTGCTGCGCCACCTGCAGGGCCAGAAGTTCGTCGAGTTCGAACACCTGTTCGACGCCACCAAGGGCGTGCCCGTGCTGGTGGTGACCTTCATCGCCCTGCTGGAGCTGGCCAAGGAAAGCCTGATCGACATCACCCAGGCCGAGGCCTTTGCCCCCATCTACGTGCGGCTGGCGTACTCGCCGGCCTGAACCCAACGCGAGACCCTGCGTGGCCCCGACCTCCCATCACTCCTTCGACGTGCTCATCGTCGGCAGCGGCCTGGCAGGCCTGAGCGCCGCCCTGCACCTGGCGCCCACCCACCGCGTGGCCGTCATCACCAAACGCGAGCTCAACGACGGCTCCAGCCGCTGGGCCCAGGGCGGCATTGCCGCCGTCATGGGCGAAGGCGACACCCTGGCCTCGCATGTGCAGGACACGCTGGTGGCCGGCGCCGGCCTGTGCGACCCGGACGCCACCCGTTTTGTCGTGGAGCAGGCGCCCGAGAGCATCCGCTGGCTGCAGGGCCTGGGCGTGCCCTTCTCGCAGGAACACGGCCACCTGCACCTCACGCGCGAGGGCGGCCACAGCGAACGCCGCATCGTGCACGTGACCGACGCCACCGGCGCGGCGGTGCAGGACAAGCTGATGGGCAAGGTGCGGGCCACGCCCAACATCACCCTGTTCGAGCACCACATGCTGGTGGACCTGATCACGGCGCCCAAGCTGGGCCTCCCCGGCCAGCGCTGCCTGGGCCTGTATGCGCTCAACGAGGTCACCGACGTGGTGGACACCTTCAGTGCGCCGCACACCATCCTGGCCACGGGCGGCGCCGGCAAGGTCTACGTCTACACCACCAACCCCGACACCGCCACCGGTGACGGCATTGCCGCGGCCTGGCGCGCCGGCTGCCGCGTGGGCAATATGGAATTCATCCAGTTCCACCCCACCTGCCTGTACCACCCGCAGGCCAAGTCCTTCCTGATCAGCGAAGCAGTGCGCGGCGAAGGCGGCAAGCTGCTGCTGCCGGCATCGGCAGGAGGCACCCGCTTCATGCCCGCGCACGATGCGCGCGAGGAACTGGCGCCGCGCGACGTGGTGGCCCGCGCCATCGACTTCGAGATGAAGAAGCACGGACTGGACTGCGTCTACCTGGACATCTCGCACCAGCCCAAGGCCTTCCTGCTCGAGCATTTCCCCAACATCTATGCGCGCTGCCTGGAGCTGGGCATCGACATGGCCACCCAGCCCATCCCCGTGGTGCCGGCCGCGCACTACACCTGCGGCGGCGTGGTCACCGACCTGGACGGCCGCACCGACCTGCCCGGCCTGTACGCCGTGGGCGAGACCGCGTACACCGGCCTGCACGGCGCCAACCGCCTGGCCAGCAATTCGCTGGTGGAGTGCATGGTCTATGCGCGCGCCGCCGCCACCGCCATCACCCGCGAACCAGCCGCCGCCGTGCCCGCCCTGCCGGCCTGGGACGACAGCCGCGTGACCGACGCCGACGAGGCCGTGGTGATCTCGCACAACTGGGACGAGCTGCGCCGTTTCATGTGGGACTACGTGGGCATCGTGCGCACAAACAAGCGCCTGGAGCGCGCGGCGCACCGCATCGAACTGCTGCGCTCGGAGATCCAGGAGTTCTATTCCAGTTTCCACGTCACGCGCGACCTGCTGGAGCTGCGCAACCTCGTGCAGGTTGCCGACCTGATCGTGCGCAGCGCACAATCCCGCCATGAAAGCCGCGGCCTGCATTTCAGCCGCGACTATCCGCAGACCGACGCCACTGCACAACCCACCATCCTGGTCCCGCCGGCCCATTGAACGGCCGCGAGGAGAAAGACGCCATGTACCGCACCCTGCTCAAATCCAAGATCCACCGCGCCACCGTCACCGACTGCGAGCTGCACTACGAAGGCTCCTGCGCCATCGACGAGAACCTGCTGGAAGCCGCGAACATGATGGAGAACGAACAGGTTCACATCTGGAACATCAACAACGGCGAGCGTTTCATCACCTACGCCATCCGCGGCGAGCGCGGCTCCGGCATCATCTCGGTCAACGGCTCGGCCGCGCGCCGCGCCGCCGTGGGGGATCTGCTCATCATCGCGGCCTTTGCCCAGGTGCCGGAAGACAAGTGCAAGGGTTTCGAGCCCAAGCTGGTCTTCGTCGACGGCAGCAACCGCATCAAGGAACAACGCAGCCACATCCCGGTGCAGGAAGCCTCCCATGTGCCCACACACGCCGAACACCACGGCGGCGACAGCGCCTGAACCCGAGAACCGACATGACAACCGTGACCGAACAGACCATCACCCTGCACCGCCCCAAGGCGGCCCCCGCTGCAGCCCCGAAGGCCGAGCGCTGGAGCGTGGACGCCATCGAGGCCCTGTTCCAGCTGCCCTTCCCCGAGCTGCTGTACCGCGCCCAGACCGTGCACCGCGAGCACTTCGATCCGACCAAGGTCGAATTCGCCACCCTGCTCTCGGTCAAGACCGGCGGCTGCCCGGAAGACTGCGGCTACTGCCCGCAATCGGCCAAGTACGACACCGACGTGAAGGCCTCCAAGCTCATGGAGCTGGAAGAGGTGCTGTTCGCCGCGAAACGCGCCAAGGACGCCGGTGCCACCCGCTTCTGCATGGGCGCGGCCTGGCGCGAGCCCAAGGACCGCGACATCGAAAAAGTCGCCGAACTGGTGCGCGGCGTCAAGGATCTGGGCATGGAGACTTGTGCCACCCTGGGCATGCTCAACGATGGCCACGCCGAGCAGCTGCGCGACGCTGGCCTGGACTACTACAACCACAACCTGGACACCGCGCCTGACTTCTACGGCGACATCATCACCACCCGCGACTACCAGGAGCGCCTGGACACGCTGGCGCGCGTGCGCGGCGCCGGCGTCAAGGTCTGCTCGGGTGGCATCGTCGGCATGGGCGAGACGCACCGCCAGCGCGCCGGCCTGATCGCCGAGCTGGCCAACCTGGCCCCCTACCCCGAGTCGGTGCCCATCAACAACCTGGTGCGCGTGGACGGCACGCCCCTGGCCGACCAGGCACCGCTGGATCCCTTCGAGTTCGTGCGCACCATCGCCGTGGCGCGCATCACCATGCCCCGCGCGCGCGTGCGCCTGTCGGCCGGCCGCCAGCAGATGGGCGAGGCCATCCAGGCCCTGTGTTTCCTGGCCGGCGCCAACTCCATCTTCTACGGCGACAAGCTGCTGACCACCGGCAACCCCGACACCGAAGCCGACGTGCAGCTGCTGCAGCGCCTGGGCATGGGCCCGGCCCAGCAGCCGCCGGGCAAGACCTGAACATGACCGTTCGCGTTGAGCCTGTCGAAACGCCCCGCCCTGCCAGGACTTCGACAAGCTCAGTCCGAACGGGATGACATACTCGTAGCGCATCGGCGCATCCATCGCATAAGGAGACCACCGTGAGCACCCCGACCTCCACCTCGAACAACGCCGCCTCGCCCTACGGCACCCTGCCCCCGGCCTCGGCGCCCGCCACCCGCAAGCCCATCAGCCTGCCGCGCCTGCAGGAGCTGCACGCGCGCGGCGAGAAGATCACCATGCTGACCGCCTACGACGCGACCTTCGCGGCCGTGGCCGATGCCGCCGGCGTGGAGTGCATCCTGATCGGCGATTCGCTGGGCATGGTGTGCCAGGGTTTGAGCAGCACCGTGGGCGTCTCGCTGGAGACCATGCGATACCACGTGGAGAGCGTCACGCGCGGCGTGCGGCGTGTGCAGGGCACGGCCTGGATCATCGGCGACATGCCCTACGGCACCTTCCATGAGTCCAAGGAGCAGGCTTTCCGCAACGCCGCCGTGCTGATGCAGGCCGGCGCCCACATGGTCAAGATCGAGGGTGGCGGCTGGACGGCCGACACCGTGCGTTTCCTGGTCGAGCGTGGCATCCCGGTCTGCGCCCACCTGGGCCTGACGCCGCAGACCGTGCACGCCCTGGGCGGCTACCGCGTGCAGGGCCGTGGCGACGAAGCTGCCGCCACGCTCAAGCGCCACGCGCTCGAATTGCAAGATGCCGGCGCCAGCCTGCTGGTGCTGGAGATGGTGCCCGCCGCCCTTTCCGCCGACATCACGAAGGCCATGCCCCACTGCGCCACCATCGGCAT
>CAUPQO010000076.1:0-13859 GCA_963513295.1 uncultured Hylemonella sp. | reverse complement strand
TTCTCTTTCTGGTTGTGGAAGATGTCCAGGTTGTAGCCGGCCACTCGGCTCAGCAACTTGGGACAGCTCGCCTCGATCTAGTCGCTGTGCAGGCCGGCCAGTCCGCGAACAAAGTCGCCGATCTGTTTCTCGCGGCCGCTGGCCGCGTCGTAGCGGCCGACTTTCAGCAGCTCGCCGTCGGCCAGCCCGGCCTGGGCGCCGTTGACGTTGTGCACCATATTGCCGTAGGCAATCGACCGGCTGCCGCAGGAGTTGTTGCCCGCCATGCCGCCCAGCGTGGCCTGCGCGCTGGTGGAGACGTCCACCGGGTACCAGAGGCCGTGTTTTTTCAGGTCGGCGTTCAGGTGGTCCAGCACCAGGCCGGGCTCCACACGCGCGGTGCGCTGCTCGACGTTGACGTCGAGGATCTTGCGCATGTGTTTGCTGTGGTCGATGACCAGCCCGGCGCCGACCGTCTGGCCGCACTGGCTGGTGCCGCCGCCGCGCGGCACGATGGGCACCTTGAGGTCACGGCAGATGTCCAGCGCCAGCCGCACGTCGGCGGCCTCGCGCGGCAGGAACACGCCCACCGGCATGGCCTGGTAGATGGAGGCGTCGGTGGCGTAACGGCCGCGGTCGGCCGGGCTGAACAGCACCTCGCCCCGGGTTTCGGCGCGCAGGCGCGCGGCCAGGCGGCCGGCCACTTCATTGCCGAGGCGGGAGACGGCCTCGTAAGTCTTGGAAGCTTGCGTCACGTTGGCGGGCAGAGGGGCGTTCATATCGGTACTCAATTTTTCGCGTTCACGGTCTGGGCCGTGCGCATCTGCTCGACCACCACGTCGCGCTTGTGGCCCAGGTGGGCGACGAGCTCGGCGCGCAAGGCGGCACCGTCGCGTTTTTGCAGGGCTTCGATCATGCGATCGTGCTCCTGCATGGCGCGGGTCCATTTCTCGCCGTCCTGGTTGGAGCGAAAGCGCAGGGCCTGCAGGCGGGCGTTGACCTGCTGGTAGGTGGCGGTCAGCACCGGGTTGCGGGCGGCGGCGTTGATGGCGCGGTGGATGGCGGCGTTGAGCCGGTAGTAGGCGGAAAGGTCGCGCCGGGTGTAGGCGGCCTTCATCTCGTAGTGCATGGCCTCGATCTCGGCCAGTTCCTCGGGGGTGATGCGCTGGGCGGCCAGCTCGCCCGACAGGCCTTCCAGCCCGGCCATGACCTCGAAGGTGTTGAGGATGTCGTCCTCGCCCAGTTCCACGGCGATGGCGCCGCGGTTGGGCAGCAGCTCCACCAGGCCTTCGGCGGCCAGGGTCTTGATGGCTTCGCGCAGCGGGGTGCGCGAGACCTTCATCTGCTCGCACAGTTCGCGCTCGTTGAGCTTGGCGCCGGGGGCGATCTGGCCCTCTACCAGCAGCTGGCGCAGGCGCTGGGTGACCTGCCCGTGCAGGGCGGTCGGCATGGTCAGGATTTCAGCCATGGATATGCTTTGTATTCAAAAAGATCTTGATTTCAAGCGATTTTAGGGTCTTTCTGGTTGACAAACAAATTTTGTATGCAAAAAATGAGTCCGTTCCTTATCCATTATTTGCCATGCTGACCACCGATTTCCACCCCACCGGCCGCCACTTCCTGCAGATTCCGGGCCCCTCGCCCGTGCCCGACCGCGTGCTGCGCGCCATGAGCCTGCCCACCATCGACCACCGCGGCCCCGAGTTCGGCGCCCTGGGCCTGAAGGTGCTGGCCGACATGCAGAAGATCTTCCAGACCAAACACCCGGTGGTCATCTACCCGGCCTCGGGCACCGGCGCCTGGGAAGCGGCGCTGAGCAACACCCTTTCCCCGGGTGACCACGTGCTGATGTACGAGACCGGCCACTTTGCCTTCCTGTGGAACCGCCTGGCCACGCGCCTGGGCCTCAAGGCCGAGGTCATCGCCCACCCCGGCACCGACAACGGCGTGCCGGCCAGCTGGCGCCGCGGGGTGCAGGCCGACCTGATCGAGCAGCGCCTGAAGGCCGACACGGGCCACGCGATCCGCGCCGTGTGCGTGGTGCACAACGAAACCTCCACCGGCGCGACCAGCAACATCGCCGCGGTGCGCAAGGCCATCGACGCGGCCAAACACCCGGCCCTGCTGCTGGTGGACACCATCTCGGGCCTGGCCAGCGCCGACTACCGCCACGACGAGTGGGGTGTGGACGTTTCCATCAGCGGCTCGCAAAAAGGGCTGATGCTGCCGCCCGGCATGAGCTTCAACGCCGTCTCGCCCAAGGCCATCGAGGCTAGCAAGAGTGCCAAGCTGCCGCGCAGCTTCTGGGCCTGGGACGAGATCATCGAGATGAACAAGACCGGCTACTGGCCCTACACGCCCAACACCAACCTGCTGTACGGCCTGAGCGAGTCGGCCGACATGATCCTGGGCCAGGGCCTGGACGTGGTCTTCGCACGTCACCAGCGCTGGGCCGCAGGCGTACGCGCCGCGGTGAACGCCTGGGGCCTGCCCATCCAGTGCGCCGACGCGGGTGTGTACTCGCCCATCCTGACCGGGGTGATGACACCAGAGGGCGTGGACGCCGACGCCATCCGCAAGGTGATCTACGAACGCTTCGACTGCTCGCTGGGCACGGGCCTGGGCAAGATCAAGGGCCGCATGTTCCGCATCGGCCACCTGGGCGACAGCAACGACCTGACGCTGATCGGCACCGTGGCCGCCTGCGAGATGGGCCTGAAGCTCGGCGGCGTCAAGCTGGCCGGCTCGGGCGTGCAGGCCATCATGGACTACTACGCCGGCCACCCGGCGGCGCTGCCGCAGCGCAAGGCGGCCTGAAGCTGTTTTCGATAGGGTGCCGCGCGGAGTCCGCCGCGCGGTGTGCCCTGTGTGTGAGTGACGGACGACCCATAAAGAGGAGACAAGCATGACCACCGATACCCGCAAGACCCCGGGCGCGCGCGCGCGCCTCCATGCCATCGCGGCTGCTGCCGTGCTGGGCGCTACCGCCCTGCTCGGCGCCAGCCCCGCACTGGCACAGATCGAGCTCAAGCTCGGCCACGTGGGCGAGCCCGGCTCGATGTTCCAGAAGAGCGCGGACGAGTTCGCCCGCCGCGCCAATGCGAAACTCGCCGGCAAGGCCAAGGTCGTGGTCTACGGCTCCAGCCAGCTCGGCGGCGACAAGGAGATGGTGCAGAAGCTCAAGCTGGGCACCATCGACATGGCCCTGCCCTCCACGGTGATGTCCTCCGAGGTCGACCTGATCGGCATGTTCGAGATGCCCTACATCGTCAAGGACCGCGCCCACATGGCGCGCATCGAGAAGGATGTGTTCTGGCCCGGCATCGCCCCGGCCATCGAGAAGAAGGGCCTGAAGGTGCTGGCCGTGTGGGAAAACGGCGTGCGCCACATCACCAACAACAAGCGCCCGATCAAGGGACCGGACGACCTCAAGGGCATCAAGCTGCGCGTGCCCGAGGGCAAGTGGCGCGTGAAGATGTTCCAGGACTACGGCGCCAACCCCAGCCCGATGAAGTTCTCCGAACTGTTCACCGCGCTGCAGACCGGCGTGATGGACGGCCAGGAAAACCCCTACACCCAGATCTACTCGGCCAAGCTGCATGAAGTGCAGAAGTACCTCTCGCTCTCCGGCCACGTCTACACGCCGGCCTACCTGACCGTGGGCACGCGCCGCTACAACGGCCTGCCGGAAGACGTGCGCCAGGTGCTGGAGGCGACGGCCAGGGAAACCCAGGCCTATGTCTACGAGACGGCGGCCAAGGACGAGACCGATCTGCTGGCCAAGCTCAAGCAGAGCGGCATCCAGGTGAACGAGGTCGACAAGGACGCCTTCATCGCGGCCAGCAAGGCCATCTACGAAGAGTTCGGCAAGGAAGTCGCCGGCGCCAAGGCGCTGATCGACAAGTCCGTGGCCCTGGGCAAGTAAAGAGGAAACGACGGACATGCACGACAAGGCAAAACAAGCGGGCGGCGGCGCCCTGGACCGTTTCCGACAGCGCTACGGCCTGGTCCTGGAATGGGTGGTGATGTTCCTCATGGTGGCGCTGGCCGTCGAGGTGACGCTGGGCATCGTGTTCCGCACCCTGGGCCAGTCCCTGGTGTGGTACGACGAGGTGGCTTCGGTGCTGCTGGCCTGGCTGACCTTCTATGGTTCGGCCCTGGCCTCGGTCAAGCGCGGCCACATCGGCTGCCCCGAGGTGGTGGACCAGCTGCCGCCACAGGCCAAGTACTGGGTCAACGTCTTCAGCCAGGTGCTGGTGCTGGCCTTCTTCGCCCTGCTGGGCTGGGTGGGCCTGTCCATCCTGCCCATCCTGGCCACCGATGCGCTGGTCAGCCTGCCCTGGGTGCCGATGAGTTTCGTGCAGTCCGTCATCCCTGTCTCCTCGGCCCTGATCCTGCTGGCCGAGACGCTCAACCTGGTCGACCTGCTGCGCCACCGGGGCGCGGCGGCCGACCCGCTGGCCGAAGGCCTGCACTGAAGCCCCGAGGAAAAAAGAACCATGTCCACCATGCTCATCCTCTTCGGTGCCGTGCTGCTGCTGGTGCTGATCAACGTGCCCATCGCGGTTTCGCTGGGTATCGTTGCCGTCATCGCCATGCTGACCAGCCACGGGCTCGATTCCCTGCCCAATATGGCGCTGGTGATCTACAACGGCGCCACCAACTTCCCGCTGCTGGCGATCCCGCTGTTCATCCTGGCTGGCGCCATCATGAACGCCTCGGGCATCTCGCAGCGCCTGATCGCCTTCGCCTCGGCCATCTTCGGCTGGGTGCGCGGCGGCCTGGCGCACGTGTCCATCGGGGCCTCGCTGTTTTTGGCCGAGATCTCGGGTTCCGCCGTGGCCGACGTGGCCGCGCTGGGCTCCATCCTGATCCCCGGCATGAAAAAGAAGGGCTACCCGGCCCCCTACGCCGCGGCGGCCATGTCCTCGGCCGCCACGCTGGCGGTGATCATTCCGCCCTCCATCCCCATGATCCTGTACGCGGTGATGGCCGAGACCTCGGTGGTGCAGATGTTCGTGGCCGGCGTGGTGCCCGGGCTCATCGGCGCGGCCGGCCTGATGGGCATGGCCAGCTTCCTGGCACGACGCTACAACCTGCCGCGCGACGAGCGCTTCTCGATGAAGCGCGTGCTGCAGACCGGCCGCGAGGCACTGTGGGCCTTTGCCCTGCCCATCATCATCCTGGGCGGCATCTTCGGCGGCATCGTGACCGCCACCGAAGGCGCGGCACTGGCGGTGATCGCCGCGCTCTTCGTCGGCCTGGTGATCTACCGGGAGCTGGACCTCAAGCACCTGCGCGCCGCCGTCATGGAAGGCGGCTCGCAGACCGCCGTGGTGATGCTGCTGGTGGCCACCAGCGCCCTGCTGGGCACCTACCTCACCGAAGTGCAGGCGCCGCAGGCGCTGGCGCAGGCGGTGTCGGACTTCACCTCCAACAAGTGGGTGGTGCTGGCCCTGCTCAACGTGCTCTTCCTCTTCCTGGGCATGTTCCTGCACTCGGCGGCAGCCATCATCCTGGTGATCCCCATCGTCATGCCCCTGGTGCGCGCGGTGGGCATCGACCCGGTGCACTTCGGCCTGATCGTGACCATCAACCTGGGCATTGGCCAGCAGACACCGCCGGTGGCCAGCGTGCTGATGGTGGCCAGCTCGATCGCCAAGGCCTCGGTCTGGGAAGTGACACGCGTAAACGTCTGGTTCATCGGCGTGCTGTTCGCCGTGCTGATGCTGGTGACCTATGTGCCCTTCGTCGGCCTGGGTCTGGTCGAGTATTTCTACAGATAAGGTCGCGGCATGATTGACGGTGCCGTGCACCTGCGCATCGAGGCCGGTATGGCCTCGGTGCTATTCGACCGCCCCCAGGCGCGCAACGCGATGACCTGGGCCATGTACGAGCAGCTGATGGCGATCTGCCGCCAGCTCAGGGACGACGCCAGCGTGCGTGTCGTCACCTTCCGCGGTGCCGGCGGCGAGGCCTTCGTGGCCGGCACCGACATCGCGCAGTTCCAGAACTTCCGTTCAGGTGCGCAAGGTGGCGAGGACGGCGTGGCCTACGAACGCCAGATCGACGCCTGCATGGAGCTGCTGGGCAGCCTGCCCATGCCCACGCTGGCCGTGGTCGAGGGCTGGTGCGTGGGTGGCGGCGTGGCCATCGCGACGGGTTGCGATTTCCGCATCGCCACGCCCACGGCCAAATTCGGCGTGCCGATTGCCAAGACCCTGGGCAACTGCCTGTCGGTGAGCAATCTGGCACGTCTGAGCGCGGCCTTCGGCATGCAGCGCGTCAAGCGCATGCTGCTGCTGGCCGAGATGATCAACGCCGACGAGGCCCTGGCCTGCGGTTACCTGCAGGAGATCGCCGCGCCGGCCGAGCTCGATGCGACCGTGTCGCGCCTCACGGGCAAGCTCGCAACCCTGGCCCCGGTGACACAACGTGTCAGCAAGGAAGGCCTGCGCCGCCTGACCGTGCACGACCTGCCCGAGGGCGAGGACCTGGTGCGCGCCGCCTATGGCAGCGCCGACTTCCGCGAGGGCGTGAGCGCCTTTGTCGAGAAGCGTCCACCGGCCTGGAAAGGACAGTGATGACGAACAAGAAAGCCGGCCCCCTGGCCGGCCTGCGCGTGCTCGAACTCACGCAGATCATGTCGGGCCCGACCTGCGGCCAGCTGCTGGCCGACATGGGGGCCGACGTGATCAAGGTCGAGAAGCTGCCCGGCGGCGACGACGCACGCGGCTACCGCGACCCGCTGGTGAACGGCGTCTCGGCGCCCTTCATGATGATGAACCGCAACAAGCGCGGCATCGCCATCGATCTCAAGCACGCGGACGGCAAGGCCATCCTGCTGCGCATGGTGAAGGACTCGGATGTGCTGGTGGAGAACTTCCGCGGCGGCACGCTGGACAAGCTGGGCCTGGGCTACGACGTGCTCGCCAAGGTCAACCCGGGCCTGATCTACTGCGCCATCACGGGTTATGGCCTCGACGGGCCTTACGCGAAAAAAGGCGGCTTCGATCTGATCGCCCAGGGTTTTGCCGGCCTGATGTCCATCACCGGTGAGCCCGGCGGCGCACCCGCCAAGAACGGCAACGCGGTGTCGGACATGAACGCCGGCATCCTCGGGGCGCTAGGCATCGTCGCGGCCTATGTGCACAAGCTCAAGACCGGCGAGGGCCAGATTGTCGACACCTCGCTGTCCGACGCCGCACTGCAGCAGCTCTACTGGCATGCGGCCATCTTCTTCGCCACCGGCAAGTCCAGCGAGCCCACGGGCTCGGCCCACATCCTGACCGCGCCCTACCAGGCCTTCGAAGCCAGCGACGGCTGGATCAACATCGGCGGCGCCAATCAGGCCAACTGGGAGCGCATCGCCGAGGTGCTGGGCCACCCCGAGTGGCGCGAGGACCCGCGCTTCAAAACCAACAGCGACCGCATGGCCCACCGCGAGGAACTGGTGGCGCTGATGAACGCCGTGCTGCGCACACGCACACGCGCCGAGTGGCAGGCGGCCTTCGACAACGCAGGTGTGCCGGCCGGCCCGGTGCATACCGTGGGCGAGGCGCTGAGCCACCCGCAGACCCTGGCACGCGGCATGGTGGTGGAGCTGGACCATCCGCAGGCCGGGCTGACGCGCGCCCTGGGCTGCCCCATCCATTTCTCCGCCACACCGGCCCAGGTCACGCGCCCGGCCCCCCTGCTGGGCCAGCACACGCGCGAACTGCTCAAAGAGTTCGGCTATAGCGATGCACAGGTCGATACATTCATAAGTACTAACGCTATCGCCGAACCCTGAATCGCATGTCACCATATAAGGCGTCGCAAGCTTTGGCGACGCCTTTATTGGTGACTGCTTATGCATAAAAAAATTGCGGCGCTACTCTGCGCGTTGGGACTTCTCTCCCATGGCGGCCTGCAGGCCCAGACCAGCTGGGTCGTCGGCCAGTCGGCACCGCTGTCCGGCAGCAATGCCGTGTTCGGGCAGGACATCCGTGACGGTGCCCTGGCCTGGTTCAGGTCGGTCAATGCCCAGGGCGGTGTGAATGGCGTGCCCATCGAGCTCATCACCCTGGACGACCAGAACCAGCGCAAGATCGCCGGCGAGAACACCACCAAGCTGCTGCAGAACCGCAACCTGGTCGCCCTGTTCGGTTACGCCTCGGCCACGCTGAGCCTGGACGCCATGCCCCAGGCCGAGAAGGCCGGCATGCTCTTCTTCGCCCCCTTCTCCGGCGCCAACCCGGTACGCAAGCCCAGCCCCGTGGTCCACACCCTGCGCGCGTCCTACGGCGACGAGCTGGAAAAGATGCTGGCCTTCTGGACCGGCCTGGGCATGAAAGAGGTGGTGGTGGTGCACTACGACGACGAGGTCGGTGTGCAGAACCTGGGCGTGGTCGTCGACTACCTGGCGCGCCAGGGCAAGAAGCCGCAGGCCTTCGCCCTGGAGCGCAACGCCAAGATCGACGACGCGCGCTTCAGCCAGCTGGTGGCCCTCAAACCCGAGGTCATCATCAACACCGTGCTCTCCGGGCCGGCGGCCGAGATCAGCAAGCGCCTGGTGGCCCAGGGACTCTTCGTGCCCATGTCCAGCCTGTCCTTCGTCGGTGCGCAGCAGTACATCGACGCGGCGGGCGAAGCCGGGGCCGGCGTGTCGATCTCGCAGGTGGTACCCAACACCGGCGCCTCGCTGCCTGTCATCCGCGAATGCAGCAAGGCCCTGCAGGATGCCGGCGTGAAAAAAGCCATGAACAGCACCCACCTGGAAGCCTGCATCGCCGCCAAGGTGCTGACCGAGGCGATGCGCCGCAGCAAGAAGCCAGGCGACCACAAGGCCCTGCTGGCCGCCCTGCGCTACCTGGGCACTTACGACACGGGTGGATTCACCGTGAGCTACGGCCCGGAACAGAACCACGGCAGCAAGTACGTGGAACTGGGCATGGTCACGCGCGGCGGCAAGCTGCGCAACTGAGTCCGACAGCCCCCGGCCGAGTGCCAGGTGGCACCGGCCCCTCTGCACCAGCTCTGCGCCGCCGCTCCAAGGCGAGGCGGTCCCTCATTAGAATCCCACGGTGTACGCATGCCGACAGGCGCGCGGGCTGGGCGCGGCCCCGTCGATAACAAAAACCTCCATCACCCTCCATGACCACGACCTACCGCGCTGACATCGACGGCCTGCGTGCCATTGCCATCCTTGCCGTCGTCGTCTTCCACGCCTTCCCGCAGCTCCTGCCAGGCGGCTTTGTCGGGGTCGACATCTTCTTCGTCATCTCCGGCTTCCTGATCACCGGGCTCATCGTCTCCGACCTGGATGCGGGCCGGTTCTCGTTCCGGCATTTCTACGCCAGGCGCATCAAGCGCATCTTCCCCATCCTGTCCGTCGTGCTGGCCAGCTCCTTTCTGTTCGGCTGGTTTGTGCTGTATTCCGATGCCTACGCCACGCTAGGCAAGCACATGGCCGCTGCGGCAGGCTTCATCTCCAACTTCGTCTACCTGGGCGAGTCCGGCTATTTCGATGTGGACGCCAGCGCCAAGCCCCTGCTGCACCTCTGGTCGCTGGCCATCGAGGAGCAGTTCTACTTCGTCTGGCCGGTCCTGCTGGTGTACGCCAGGCAGGCCCGCAAGATGGACGACGGTGCCCTGCTCAAGCTCCTGCTGATCATCTCCCTGGTCTCCCTGGTCTACGGCATCCACCTGACGCGCAGCGACCCCAATACCGCCTATTACCTGCCCACCACGCGGTTCTGGGAACTGTCCCTGGGCGGCATCGCTGTCCTGCTGTCGCGCAAATACCGCATCACAGGGCGCCCCGCCCATGTGCTGGCCTGGACGGGGCTCGTCCTGCTGGTCTGCGCCTGCCTGCTGATCGACAAGGACGCGGGTTTCCCGGGTTACCTGGCGCTGCTGCCCTGCCTGGGCACGGCGGCGCTGCTGCTGGGCGCGTCGGAATCCGGTCCCCTGCGCACGGTGCTCAGCCACAAGGCCCTGGTCTTCGTGGGACTGACCAGCTACTCCTTCTATCTCTGGCACTGGCCCGCCCTGTACTTCCTGAACGAGCTGGTCGTGGATCCGGCCCCGGCCCTGATCCTGGCCACCCTGGGGCTGAGCTTTGCCCTGGCCGTGATCGGCTACTACCTGGTGGAGACACCCGCACGACGCATGGGCTCGCCCGCCGTCCCCGTGGTCCTGCTGGTGATGCTGGCCCTGATCGGCTACCTCGGCTTCAATGCCTACAAGCGCAATGGCCTGGATTTCAGGGAGGTGAACGGGCGCATCGCGCTGGGCAAGCTGCTGCAGCAGAAGCCCGCCAGCGCCACGGCGCAGGAACAGGAGATGCGCCTGAGTTTCGCGCTGGGCCAGGAAGAGGCGGCCCAGCTCGCCTTGCTGATCCCCAAGCTGCGCAAGGACTCGGCCGAACTCCAGCAGATCCGGGAAGACTCGAACGCCGTGAACAACCAGGAGGCCTTCTGCTCCGGCGGACGCCTGGCCGGCGGCGGCTGTGGCAGGACAGCCGCTGACGCCCCATCGGGCAAGCGGGTCGTACTGGTGGTGGGGGACAGCCACGCGGCCAACGTCCACCAGGCGCTGACCATGGCCTACCCCGACATCACCTTCGTACCCTTCATCGATGGTGGCTGCATTCCCATCTCCAAGCGCTACCAGAAACCCGACACCCTTTGCGGCAAGGTGGTGCACGGCGCGATGGCACATGTACGGACCCACCCTGTCGACCTGGTGCTGCTGACCTCCCGCTGGCCCGGCTCCTTCGAGGAAATCGCGCCGGACATCACGCACTACAAGCAGTACGTCCCGAAGATCGCCATGGTCGGCCCGTCGCTGACCTTCAAGAAGGATGTCTATCGCATCCTCTCCGACTACGCGCCCCCGACCGCCTTCGACGACCATGTCCAGGAAAGTTTCCAGCAGCGCAATGTCTCGCTGAATGCCGCGATGCGCGCGTTTGCACTCGAACAGGGCATCAGCTATATGGACAAGATCTCCCTCTTCTGCCGCGGCGGGGCCTGCCCCCTCTTCCAGGGTCAGAAGCTGATGATCTACGACCGGGGGCACCTCACGGCCAGCGGCGCGGCCCATCTGGCCCGGAGCCTCGCCATGGTCGACCCGGTATCCGCCATCCTGCGCGCCGAACAGCCTGTCGTCGTCGACTGGAACCCGCGATAGGGTGCCGCCCCGGCGCCTGCTTCCTGGCAGTCGTTTTGCAACACCTGCTTACAGGGTCGTACATCTGCACACAGGTGTTTCTGTTTCAGGGCTAGCCCTGAAACAAACTGGCGCGCACGATACGGACATTCACTCTTTTTACCGGGGTTCTTCATGAACAAGCAGCTCTTCCATCGCCGCGCATACACCAGCCTGCTGTGTGCTGCGGGCCTGCTGCTGGGAAGTCACAGCCAGGCCCAGAACGCCTGGATCGTCGGCCAGTCCGCGCCGCTGTCCGGCAGCAATGCCGTCTTCGGGCAGGACATCCGCGACGGCGCCCAGGCCTATTTCAAGCAGCTCAATGCACAGGGCGGCGTGGCCGGTGCCCCGGTCGAGTTGCTCACCCTGGACGACCAGAACCAGCGCAAGATCGCCGGCGAAAACACCAGCAAGCTGCTGCAGACCAGGGGGCTGGTGGCCCTGTTCGGTTACGGCTCGGCCACCCTGAGCCTGGACGCCATGCCGCAGGCGGAGAAGGCCGGCGTGCTGTTCTACGCCCCCTTCTCCGGCGCCAACCCCGTGCGCAAGGCCAGCCCCGTGGTCTACACGCTGCGGGCCTCCTACGGCGACGAGCTCGAAAAGATGCTGGCCTTCTGGACCAGCCTGGGCCTCAAGCAGGTGGTGGTGGTGCACTACGACGACGAGGTCGGCGTGCAGAACCTGGGCGTGGTCACCGACTACCTGGTGCGCCAGGGCAAGACACCCAAGGCCTTCGCCCTGCAGCGCAATGCCGGCATCGATGCGGCCAGGATGAATGCCCTGATGGCCCTCAAGCCCGAGGTCATCATCAACACCGTGCTCTCCGGCCCGGCCGCCGACATCAGCAAGCAATTGACCGCACGCGGGCTCTACGTGCCCATGTCCAGCCTGTCCTTCGTCGGGGCCCAGCAGTACATCGACGCGGCGGGCGAGGCCGGCGCCGGCGCCTCCATTTCACAGGTGGTGCCCAACACGTCCGCCTCCCTGCCCATCATCCGTGAGTGCGGCAAGGCCCTGCAGGATGCCGGCGTGAAGAAGGCCATGAACAGCACGCACCTGGAGGCCTGCATCGGCGCCAAGGTGCTGGCCGAAGCGATGCGCCGCAGCAAGCGCCCGGGTGACCCCAAGGCCCTGCTGGCCGCCTTGCGCAACTTGGGGACCTATGATGTCGGTGGGTACACCGTGCAGTACGGCCCGGAGCAGAACCACGGCAGCAAGTATGTGGAACTGGCCATGGTCACGCGTAACGGGCGGCTGCGCAATTGAAGGTGAGAGGGTGAGAGGGAGTTCTCCGGAGGGAATTGCAAAGGGCGCCGATGGCGCCCTTTTTTTATCCCGGCTGAAGTGACTCAGGCCTTGATCTCGCGCGCCGTGATCTGGTACTTGAAGGCGTCGGGAGCATAGGAGTCCAGGCGTTCGTCGGCAGTCTCGGCCACCGGGTACATCAGGAAGCCCAGTTTGGGACCCTGGGCGCCGGGCAGCGCCACGTCATGCGCCATGTTCCAGGCCAGCCAGTTGCCTTCCCAGCCGCCGAACAGGGCCTGGTTGACCGGGGCCACCACCGGGTCGCTGGTGTTCTTGATCCACTGCGGTGTCTCCAGGCGCATGACCTTGGCCACGTCGGCCGGGTCCATGGCCACCCAGCCATGGTCCTTCAGGTACACCTCGGCGCGGCAGTGCTGGGCGCCCTTGAGGCTGGCCGGGTTGCCGCTGAGTTCCTTGTAGCCGAAGGCCGAGGGCACCAGGCGCAGGCCGTAGACGTCGCGCGCGGGCAGGCCCACGGCACGGCACAGGCCGACGAAGACGGCGTTCAGGTCGGCGCACTTGCCGCCCAGGTTGCCGGTCTCCAGCATGGTCTTGATGTCGCCCTCGCCGCAGCCGCGCACCTTGGGTTCGCGCCAGGTGTTGGCCACCACCCAGTCGTAGATGGCGCGGGCTTTCTCGACGTCGGTCTTCGCGCCGCGGGTGGCCTCCAGCGCCGTCTTGCGCACGATGCCGTCGGTGGGCAGCAGGGCCGTGGGTCGGGTCCAGAACTGCAGGGTACTCGCAGCTTCCGGCGCCGGCTTCTTCACGCTCCAGTCGACGGCGCGGTTATTGGTCTGGATGCGGGTGCTCAGCTCGACCCAGGGGTTCTTCTCGCCGGGCGCGAACGTCACGTGCAGCAGGCGCGCGCCATAGACGGCGTCACTGCCCATGCGGGTGCTGCCATTGCTGGCATAGCTGCTGTCGAGCGAACGCTGCCAGTCGCTATCGACCGAAGGCACCGGCAGCCAGACATGGGTGACGCCCTCGGCCTGCTGGATGTCGACGCGGGTGGTGACCTCGAAGGTGCGCCAGGCGCCGGGCTGCGGGTTGAACTGGCGCTGCGCCGGCGCAGTCTGCGCCAAGCCCAGGGCCGGCAGCGTGTAGGCGGCCGACAGGCTGGCCGCGTTCTTCAGAAAGGTTCGACGTTCGGTGGTCATTTAGAGAGCTCCGTCATGGTGGGGGTAACGCCGCCGGTGCAGGTGAAGGTGCTCCGAAACGGCGTACACACGATGGAATATCGCGTGACGACCCAGATTATCGAGGTCTTAGGGGCCCTCTGCATAACTCCCGTCATGAGCGTTCGAGTCCAAACCGGGATGATTTGACCGCCAATACCCCGCAGCGTGTGCTGTAGCACACGCAAGGGGTTTGGTGGGCAAAGG